>JANLQO010000472.1:0-9676 GCA_031367855.1 Planctomycetia bacterium
TGTCCCCCCACACACCCATAGACTTTGTAGCCGTCCGAAAGTAAAAGTACCTTCAGTCCGAGAACTGTCCATAATACCACCGCTTTCGGCCGCAAGCTCATGCAAGCTTCAATGGCTAGTCCTGTCCTACCAATCTACATCGGCTGTCCCGTTTGGAACTGCGATGGGTGGAGCGATATTGTTTTTCCGGCAGGCACAAAACGACCACAGTGGCTGAGCTGGTACACGCGAATGTTTAATTGCGTCGAAGGCAACAGCAGCTTCTACGCGATTCCAACCATCGACCACGCGCGCCGCTGGGCTTCGGAAGCCTCCCCTGGTTTTCGATTTTGCCTCAAGTTTCCGCGCGAGATTTCGCATGACCGGTCCTTGGTGAACGCCGAATCACCCACTTCGCAATTTTTGCTGGCCGTTGAAGAACTCGCACGTGGCGATCGGCTCGGACCGAGCTTCTTGCAAATGGGACCACACTTCGCTGCCGATCGCTTCGACGTGCTCGCTCGTTACTTAACCCAACTGCCGCGTGAATTTCCGTGGGCCGTCGAAGTGCGTCATCCGAGTTGGTACGACGAAGCGAAAAACGAAGCGCGACTGGACGAACTGCTAGCCAGTCTCAGCATAGACAAGGTCATCTTTGACTCGCGGCCGCTCAATCAAGGGCCACCGGAAGACGACTCCGAAAGGCAAGCTCAGACTCGCAAGCCGAAAACGCCTGTCCGCAAAAACGCCACTGGCAAGCACCCACTCCTACGCTTGATCGGCCGCAATCGCGTTGAGCTGGTCGACCCGTACATAGCCGAATGGGTGCCCACGATTGCCGAGTGGCTCGCGGCCGGCAAGATTCCATTCATTTTCACGCACACGCCCGACGACAAATTTGCGCCGTTAATGGCTCGCCGCATGTGGGATCATCTTCGCTCCGCGTTACCTGGCAACTATGCCCCACTTCCCACCCCACCGCGCAAGCCTCGACAATTAGAATTACTCTAGCGCATCGTCGAAATGTGGTTTGGGAATCAGACGTGATCTACAACAGAACCGGCCACGCCCTTCGAAGACTCAGGGACGTGCCCCTCATGCCACCCTACTTTTCGAGCTTCTCGACCGTTTCGCTCAGTTGTTCGGAAGTGATCGACAACAATTGGCTGCGATTGGTTTGCCGGTCCTTTACGACATGCAAATAGGTTCCAACGTAGGGCTCTGTAACGCGCGCTTTGGCATCTAGCGGCGCGACAATTAACAACTGCAGACCAAAACGTTCAAACAGCTCGAGCGCATACTCGGCGTGTTGGTCATCGCTGCGCGAGAACATTTCGTCGACCATCACAAAGTGAAAGCGATCGCTGGTGGGCGCGTCGGGCTCGAGATCATACTGGTAAGCGATTGCGGCAACTAGGACCAAAAAGGCAAGCTTCCCTTTCTCACCGCCAGACTGGCCGGTGCCACCATCATAGTAACTGCGAGCTTCACCGGTTTCGGCAACCAACTCTCGCGCCGCGAAATTGAACCAGTTGCGTACATCGATGACTTTCTGCCGCCAGCGATCATTGTTCTCGTCGCGCAGCTTGATGATCAGCTTTTCAATCTTCACAAAAGTGGCTTCATTGGCCTCGGCCGTTCCATCCAACGTACCGCTCAGGCAGCCGGACAGTTCGCGGCGAAAATCTTGAATCTCGCGGTCGGACACATCGCTTGGTTCCAATCGCATGTAGGTGCCAGCTTTCCACTCAAGCAGCCGCAGGGCTGTATTCAGTTGTTCGATTTTGTCGCGAATCTCTTCGCGATCATCTTCAAGGCTACCGTGTAGCAGGCCGATTTCATGCAGCACTTTTTCGTTCAACCGTCGCTTGAAGCGTTCTTCATGTTTAGGTAAGTCATCGTTAGCGATACGGGCGTACAATGCGTCGAAGCTTGAAAGCGAGTCGACGTTTGCGTCCAAATCGGCTTGCTCGTCCGGAAATTTCTTTAGAAACCGTGTCATCGCACTAGTGAGGTCACGAGCGATCGGTTGCAAGCGTTCCTGCAATTTCTCGCATTCATCGCGCAATTGCTGCGTAAACTGATTTGGCAATGTGGAGAGATTATCCAAAGTCAGCGGCTGTTTAACGGAGGCGCGCAACCCCTCGAATTGTTCTTCTGCGACCGATAGCGAGCCGTCTTGCGCGGCGGCGGAGATGCGTTTCTGTGCCACGCTCAACACTTGCGAGCCGCTTCGCAACTCACTTTCACGCAGCGTTTTCTCAGCGATTAGGCCGTCGCGATCGCGCTGATGCCCCGCTTCTTCACTCTGCAATGCATCGCGCTGCTCTTTCAGTACACGCACGTCATCGTTGGACTCTTCGAATCGCTGCTTTTCCAACTTCAACTGCGACGCCTCGAATTCATGCCGCACGCAGTCGATGGAATCAAAGTCCTCGACTTTGAGAGCTTGGTCAAGCGATTCGATTTGCGCGGAAGTGTGATCCACCTGCGCCGCTAACTCATGAGCCCGGGCGTGCAACTGCTGTAGACTAGCTTCGGTGTCACGCATGGATGCAGCTAAGTCGAGCCGTTTTTGGCGATTATCCCAACCGAGCACGTATTGTCGCCGGTCCTCTGGCAATGTGCGGTCGTCTTTTTCATGCTTCAGCGGGCCGGATTTCAAGTGGCGATTGCGAGTCATCGCGGCACCCTTGGCGCGCTGAAATTCCTCAATCGTATCGCAAGCTGCGTAATCAAATCGCTGTTGCACTTCGCTGCGAATCCAGCCACTCAGCGGATGGTCTTCACGGAAAAGTAACTTGGTTGCCAGTGAGCTCGCCGCAGGCTTTAGATTCTCCAGCGATGCAGCCCGAGCGCCTATTCGCAAATAAACAAGTCGTTGCCCCTGACCGCGACCATCTTGCAAACGCGTGGAATCGACATAGCCCGCCACGCGCGCATAGTAATCGTTTGGGACTAACAGGCTTCTCGCGAACCCATGCAGCACTTGCTCAATCGAAGCCTCCCATTGGCTTTCATTACTGGCGACGCTGATCAACTCTGCCGCGTACGGCAAGTCGCTGGGTGCCAGTTTGAGATCTTTGCACATTGCGTCGCGAAGCGCGATCAATGACTCAGGTAGATTACTCTTTCGTTTTAGCAAAGCCTCATACTCGGTGCGTTCATCGCTCAGTTGGCGGGTCAATGAGCCCGATTCATAGCGCACGGCGTCATATCGCTCGCGCGCGGCGTCACGCTGGGAGACCAACTTTTGCCGTTGCTTATAGATCAACTCGCGTGTGCGATGAAATTGCTCAGGTGAAGTGATCTGGGGCTTTATTCCAGCCGCGTGCAGCTGCGATTCGAAACGGGTGCGCGCGGACTGTTTAACGGCAGCTATTCGCTCGGCTTGTTCGATCAACGCAGGCAGCTGGCGCACGCGATCCCCCCCCAAGCTCTCGATCTCGACCATGATGCGCGCGATCGCCAGCCGCAAATCGTTCTGCATCTTTTCGAGTCGTCCAATATCGCCCGCGAGAAATAAGATCTGCTGCTGCCATTTGTCACACAGTGGCGTAAGCAGGCTGTTGGTCTCGGATGCAAAATATAAGGCGGCTGCATCCAAACGCTTTTTCGATTGCAGTAAATCCTCCAGCTTGGCATGATAGCGCTCGCCTGCTTCAGCGATCGGACGCAACAATTCGTCTTGCTGTCGTACGCGGACCAACATCCGATGGGTTTCGCTCAGTTCGCTAAAATGCCCCAGCAAGCGATCGACGCGCTCTTTCCACGGTTTCAACTCAAGCATGTGTTGGCGGATAAATAGATCCAGCCTTTGCACATCCTTTACGGCCACCGTCTGATTGAAAATGTCCATGGCTTTTGCGCGAAAGCCCACTTGCCGCTGAATCCAACTGAAATACTGCTTGTAGCTGGTCGTGGTTTGGTACCCGCGATCGCGGAGCAATTTGGCAACGCCCGCGCCGGTCGACAACTGGCCCAGATCTTGAACGATGCCATGTTCGCCTTCCGCAAAGGCGTAGATCTTTTCAACTGAACTGTCGCTATTTAAGTACAGGACTTGGCAGACCGTAAAGGAAGTTCCCTGCGCTGCGTTGGCAAAACACGCCAACAGCGCTGTGTAATGACCGCTGCCGCTGCGCAAGTATTGAATTTGAGGTCGTCCGCCTTCCCCGACGGTTCGATCGTACGCGCCGCGAATGTAGGTTTTCTCATCGCGTTCGTTCTTTGTAGCCCCCGCTGCCACGTTGTAGTTTCGTGTCTGGGGCCGGACCAGCAGCGTTAACAAGGCGTCAACCAGCGTCGATTTTCCCGATCCGTTCTCTCCGACCAAGAGAGTTGTCTGTCCGCGCGGCGTCACCGAGTAGACCGCTGAATCGAACGTGCCCCAATTGTAGATCTCAAGTTTCGACAATCGGAAACCGGGAAGCGGCGATCGTGGATCGACTTCGTGTTCAAACAAATCCTGCATCTACCTGTACTTATGAATTAGTGTGAACTTGATTACTCAGGCGTCAATTACTCAGGCGTCTATCACTCAGGCGTCTATCACTCTGGCGTCTATCACTCTGGCGTTTCGGCTTGCGCCCTGGTTTGACTCGCAGCGGCCTCGACCAAACTCTGTCGCAGGCGTTCCAGCTCTTCCAACGGGAGCCGAGCCTTGATGATTCGCCGCACTTCCCAGCTGGCTGGCTCTTTTTCAAACTGACGCACAAATTTTAATTCCTCAAGTTTTCTGAGCGCAGCGGTCAACGCGCGATTCAGTTTTACTTCATCTGTGGATTCAGGGAAAAACGCCTGCCAAACGGCTAGGAGATCACTTTGCACCATCACGCAACGTTCATTCTGAACATCTTCTTCTTCGAATTGCCGCAGTTCGTCGCGCAGCAATACACATAACAAGGTCGCGTCGTAGGTCAGTGGCGAGCGGCGAAAAAGACGGGGCACGTGATCGTGTTCGGGCGCGATTTCATCGTCTTCAGGTTGCCGCAAGTAGGCCATCGCGTCGGTTTCGTCGACGATCAACTGCAAACCGATCTTGGAAAAATAGTCAGTTAACTGCGACACGGACCGTTGCAGGCATTCCCAGGTGTCGGCGTTGTCGTCATGGTAAACGACACCTTGCAGTAACCGCACCGCCACCGCGCCCCATTCGGCTGGTGGACTGGCGGCCGCAGTGCCTGCTTGGAGGCATTCGGTATCGGTTGAATAATTCTGCGTCATCTTGGTTTGCGTCCCGATGCGTTCGAATTCGCTTTTGGTAGGAAGGTGACATGGGGCACGATGATTTGCAATAAATGGTCGGGCCTACGCGCTTCCTTGACTCGAACACATTCAGTACGCTTTGGATCGATGGTGTGCCCATCATCGTGCGCAATTTGCAAATAGCCCAATAACTCGACCACACCGCTCTGCGCAGGCGCACGTTCTAATAATGCACCCAGCGTCTCGTTGCGACCGGTGAAGGTTCCATCGCGAATCGTTTGACGCAGCTTGCGGAAATCGAGTCGCTGTAAACGCGCGAAAGCGCCTGCAACGGCTTGCACTTGCAACAAATCCATCACATGCTGGGCCGGTTGATGAGTGTCGAATGTGGTGCTCGGCGTCCAGAAAGTTCGCGCCAGCGGCGAGCCGATATCTGCTTCCGTCAGAACAACCAATTGCACTGAGTCCGTAGGTGGAGCATGACGCGCCTTCAAAGCGGCTTGCTTGATCTCACGCAGGACATTGGCCAGTCGCACGCGATGTGCGGCCGCCTGAGCATCCAATAACCGACGGAGCGTACCGGATAAACGCGCGGTCGTCTTCATCACTTTGTCCGCTTCTGCGAGCAGAGAAGGGACCATGCGACGGACTCGAGCTAGCGACTCTTGCTGATCCGCCAGCGCGGCCAGCTGTTGTATCTCGGCGATGTTCTTGCGGAGCGAGGCCTGTTGCGTAGGCGAGATCAGAAAAGCTACGAAGGCAAAAAAACTGATCCCTTCATCTTGCTGCTTGAGCAGATCTTCGGCGTCCAGCGCGTAACCGAGGATGCTGCCGCGCGTGTCTTGGCCCGAAGCCTGCAATTGCTGCACGTCGCGCGCGATGAATTGGAATCGCTCTTCTACCGCTCGAAAATCGGATTGGAGCGCCTTGAGAAGCTCGATCGCCGTTTGAAATCGTTCGCGTATTTGAGCTGGTCGATAGACCTGAACCGATTTGCCCGATTCGATGGCAGCGATTTCACGATCGATCTGCTCGCGTTGGTCGCGCAGGTATGCCAGCCTACGACTGGGGTCCGCCGACGCACCGCGAACTAAGTCTTCGAGCGTTTCTATCACTAATCGCAGCCGGCTTTCGGTGCCGACCAACGAGTTCCCCTTGGCCAGTGCAGCATCGACGAAGCGGATCGCTTCTTCCGCGTAACGTGTCAACTGATATTGTGGTTCCATCGACGATGATTCAAGAAAGCGCTGCAGCCAGCCCGCGTCGGCCCACTGTGCCAAATACCGCTCCGGCGGACCGATCATCATCTCCGGTTCTGATTCGTGAAGTTCCTCTTGATAGCTCGTTAACCGCGTTCGTAGGTCCCCTTGCCCCATCGAAATGGTATCGCCCGCTTTGAATGTCTGGTTGAGAAAGTCGAGCACCAGCGGCGCAAGATCCGACCGCAAGAGTCGCGCTGTCGGCGACGCTTCAAAGAAAGTCCGCAAACTTTCGCGGCGCATCGATGTTATGTAAGTGCTTGTCGCCATCGACCACTCGAGACCGGGAACGGCCGTTACCAAGAAACGAAGTTCACCCAAATCGTGAGACGAAATCCGGTCGACCCCCCCAAGAAGTCGCCCCGGAAGTCGACCAGAGATAATCTTAAAGTTTCATCGTGACTAGTTTGGTCCAATAAACAAGAGAAATAGGAAAAAACCGCTTCTCAAGGTACTTTTATTGGGTTTGGGTAAACTTTGGTTTCGGGTGGCACGCCCCCCTGAGTACACGAAGGGCGTGTGAATCAACAGGGCCCTGAAAACAAATGTTGGCAAATCAACTCGCTCGCGTAACGCTTTTAGTCGCTGGGGCGTACAAGATAGCGTCGACACAAACGAAATGAACTTGGCGAAGCGAAATTCCCCCAAAACGGACAGAATATGATGCGAAATTGGTTTGAAAACACCGCAGCGATACTGACGGTCTCGTTGATCGCAGGGTTGGCGATCGCGCAGCAACAACGCACAGCAGCCCCCCAAGCGCCGCGAAACATCCCAGGCAATATCCCAGAGAATTCAAAATTCTCAGTTCGAATCGACTTGAATGCTATCAAACAAACGAAATTAGGCGCAATGCTCTTCGAGTTGGCTAAGAAAAAAGCCATCGAAGAGATTGGTAAGGAGGGCGGTGACGAAGCGGGGCTGACGAAAATCAAAGAAATGTTGGGGATGGATCCATTTGAAGAGATCCAATCCATCACCCTTGCAGCGGGCGAGTTTGAACATCCGGAGAAATCGATGCTGGCCATCGTGCGGCTAAAGAAAACGGCCGGCAACCTGGAAGGCCTGGTTCTTGGATTGCCCGATTACGAGACGATGGACTACAAAAAACACCAAATTCACTCAGCGGCACCCGACAAGAAAATGCGAGTTTACGGAGCGTTCCATGGAAAAAAAGATCAGAACCGCACCTTGGTTTTTTCTCCCAACAAAAGCACGCTTGAATCGGTGCTGGATACGCTCGACAGCAGTTCGAACACTGAGTTAGATGGAAGTGAGTCGCCGTTGGTACGTGTCCACTTGTACGAGATTCCCATGGACAAGTTGGGTGATGGTCCGCAGGCAAACATCGCCAAGATCGTGAAGACTTTTATGTTAGATGTCGAAGATGCAAACGAAGACATCGCCATTACGGCCAAGATGTCCACAGAGACCGACAAGCAAGCGGAGCAGGTTCGGCAGATGGCCCAAGGCTTGATCGCCATGGTCGACTTTGCTCAGTCCATGGATTCAAACGACAAAGACCTGAAGAAGATACGGGAAATGTTGGTCGGACTAACCGCGACCCGAGAAGGAACGGATGTCGAAGTCAGCCTTACACTCAGCGCCGCGAAGATTGCGTCAGCGATCGCTGAGGAACTGCACTTGGATCTCGAAGTCAATCGAGCGAAGCTTGAAGAAGGCAAGCAACTTGTGGAAGCTCAAGCTGCGCTTGCAAAGGCGCAACAGGAAGTTGAAAAGCTGAAGCGAGAAGTCGAGGCCAGGACGGAAGCCACGAAGAAACTGATCGAGAAAATCAAATAGTTCACTAGCTGTAGGCTTCATGACAACATCGCAACCCACGCGTATCGACCTGATCGAGGCTGCGGATCCCAATGATCTGGTCGTTCGCGCGCGGAGTGGCTGCGAAGATTCTTATGCCGAGTTGACGCGACGTTACTTTCCGCGATTAGTGCAATTAATTCTTCCGCGAATGACCCACAGCAACCATATGGACGCTGAGGATATCGCCCAAGAATCGCTGGCCAGGGCGTTTCAGAAACTCGATGCGTTTGATCCTCATTATCGATTTTCCACGTGGCTGTACACGATCGCGATTCGCCTTTCGGTGGACCACAATCGCGGTACACGGCGCCGATTGACTATGCTTGAAACGCATCGCTCGCTGTTCGAAGCAAACGCGAGGCCGACAGCTTCCTTGGCAGTCGAGTACGAGCGCCGCGAAACGGCGGATTCCATCTGGCGTGTGGCTCGGGCAGCGCTTGGCGAACCACATTATACGGCGATGTGGTTGCGGTTCGCTGAGGATTTGTCGGTTGCAGAAATCGCGCGCGTGATGCGGAAAACGAAAGTTGGAGTGCGTGTGCTGCTGCATCGCGCACGCATCAAGATGTTGAAAGAGATCAGCACGGAAGACGCTATCCGGTCACAGACGACCTTCAGGCAGCCATCAGAGATCTCCGGGGAAGCGGGTTAACTTTATGTTTCGTTCAATGGCCAAATGGTACATCAGCCGCGCGATCGATAGCGACCGAGACATGCCCGCCTGGGTCAAACGCCAAGTGGCTCGCGACTCGGTTTTGAAGCAGTTCTACGACCAATCGCGGCAACTGGCCGCACGATTGCGAACCGCTGAATTCGCTGCAGCCAGTGCTGTGCACGAGGAATTCAATATCGCTAGCGACGCACCGAATCGCGCTGCGACTGAGCGTCCACAGCCTGCTGCCGTTCGGCTAGCGATTTTCGCCATTGGACTCGCCGCGATTTTTTTGCTCGCGCTCGTTCCCTATTTCAATCGGTCTCCTCAAGACGGTAGCGTCATTTCGCCTGCACTGGCGAAAACGGATTCCGTGCCTAATTCGCGAGCTGGTTCTGCAGTAGATCCAGTCGATGCACAGCGGTTGCGTGAACTTATTGCAAGTGGACGGACGTTGGTCCAAAGTCTTAATCAGCGAAGCGCAAGTGGTCCTGCCCAAGCCATTGAATACGAACCATTCACTGGATTAGTGGATCTCGAAATCAAACAAGTCCTGCAGCCCGTTAGCGATTTCGGTTCCAGTTACGGCGTGTTGCTTTCGCAGTTCGATCATCACGTTGAAACCGAGAATCGCCGCATCATCGCTGACGGCATCGGCGCTTGGCAATTCTTTGTCCACAAACTACCGCAAAGCGCCGCGTCACTCGCCGGCCTCTGATAATAACCGACGCTTGAGTCATTCAAAAATTGCGGT
>JANLQO010000482.1:0-5751 GCA_031367855.1 Planctomycetia bacterium
GGTCGCGATCACAATCCCGGTGGCTTTACCGTATGGTTGGCGGGCGGGGGCGTAAAGCCGGGACATGCTCACGGCGCGACCGACGAGTTTGGTTTCCGTGCCATGCATGGCAAGGTTCACATGCACGACTTGCACGCGAGCTTACTCTATGCGATGGGTTTGGATCACGAACGCTTGACGTTCGAGCATGCAGGCCGCAATTTCAGATTGACGGATGTGTACGGACGCGTTGTGAAGGATATTTTTGCCTAGTCGCAAACGTGGAGCAATCATGTTGAAGTCAATCAATCGGCGGCGTCTGCTGGCTCTTGGAATCAGTTTGCCGCTGGCCGGCAAACTGATGAGTCAAGACACGATCTCTCAGACTGGCGTCGAGATCCTATTTTGCTACGAGACGGAAGTTTGCTATATGCTGGCAAGGCTTTGTGGCAAGGTGATCAAGTTGGTTTCTGCCATTCAACCGACGATGGATTAACCTGGCAGTGGCTGGCGACGGTTACACCGCGATCGGGTGATGATCCGAAGTTCTATCATGAGTTGCACGCAGTCGAAGCGGCTGACGGGACTCTCATTTGCCATGTTCGGAATCAAAACACGACCAATTCGCAGGAAACACTCCAATGCGAGTCGAGCGACGGTGGACGAAGCTGGACCGTACCACACGCTATTGGAGTCTGGGGCCTGCCCTCCCATTTGCTGAAGTTACGTGACGGTCGATTGATGATGTCTTATGGTTATCGTCGCAAACCGTACGGTGTCCAGGTGCGAATCAGCACAGACAATGGGAAAACATGGGGTGATTCTATTAATCTCAGCTCAGATGGAAGCGGAGTCGATTTAGGTTATCCTTCCACGATCGAATGCAACGATGGAATGCTGGTAACAGTATGGTATGAAGTGCTCGGGGGATCGCCTAAAGCTCAATTGCGACAGGCTCGTTGGCGGCTGGCGATGCGTTGAGCGCCCGGTCACTGCTTCGCCGGAGAGCGGGCGTCGCGCCCGCTTGTGGAACCTGGCGAAATCGGAAGCTAAGGTGCAGCGGTGCCGTTCATGGCTGGGAACATTTCACGTGCCATTTGAATGCCGGCAGGACCGACAAGCACTACGAAGATGCCGGGGAAAATGAAGAGCACCAGCGGGAAGATCAACTTCACAGCTGTTTTGGCAGCTTTTTCTTCAGCGATTTGTTGACGACGAGTACGCATCGATTCGCTTTGCACGCGTAGCGCTGTGGCGACGCTGGAACCGAACTTGTCTGCTTGAATCAAGATCGACGCCAACGCCCGCAAGTCGTCGACGCCTGTACGTTGTCCGAGATCTTGTAGAACTTGAGCTTTCGCGCGTCCCATTTGGAGATGGAGATTGCACAAACCAAACTCGTCGGCAACGATGCGGTAGCTCTTCTTCATCTCTTGGGCCACGCGGCGCATGGCTTGGTCAAGGCCAAGACCAGCTTCCACGCACACGACCATCAGGTCAAGCGCGTCTGGCAAACCGAGGAAGATCTGTTGTTTTCGTTTACTGCCAAGTATTCGCAGGGCAAGGATCGGTAAGTAGAATCCGATAGCTCCGATAAACAGCAAACGAATAAGGGCAGCATATGTCGCTCCATAGAGGTAGACGGACACACCGCCACCAAGTGCAAGAAACAGCATGGCGCAGGCAGCGCGAATAGATAAGTAGACGATCGGTGCGGTCTCGCTACGGAAGCCAGCTTCGACTAGGCTCTGACGCAGTTTACCCATTTCCGCTTCGGTCGTGGGCGTTAGTGGCTTAGCCAGAGCGGGCGACGCCTTTTTAAGAACGCGCGCGATCGCTTCACCTTTCTTTGAGTCGCGGTCATTGTTCAGGCGACTGCGCGGATCGCTAAGCTCTCCCAAGCGGCGGCCGGCGCGATCATCGTCGGAGGTGAAGAAACTGAGGATTAACCAAGTCAAGGCGCCGATCGCCAGGAAACTGGCGATTGGAATAACAAGGCTTGTCGAGAGCGTGAGGGCTAACAGCATGTTCTAAACCTTGATGCTAATGATCTTGCGAATGGTGAGTGCGCCAACAAACTGTAGTACCAAGGCACCGCCCAGCAACTTACGGCCAGTCTCATCGTTAAACAGAACCATGGCGTAATCACGATTCAAGTAATACATCGTCACGAACAATGTCGGTGGTAAGGCAAGCAGTACAATTCCAGACAAACGACCTTCGCCCGTGAGCGCAGCGATTGTGCCTGCGAGTTTAAAGCGCTCGCGAATCAGTTTGCCGATTTTGTCAAGAATCTCCGCTAAGTCACCACCGGTCTGTCGTTGCAACAACACGGCGGTCGCGAAGAATCGCAAGTCCATATTGGGAACTCGCATCGTCATACCCTCGATCGCTTCTTCGAGTGTGATGCCCAAGTTCTGTTCTTCGAACGCTCGTCCAAACTCGCGCGAAATCGGCTCATGCATTTCGGAAGCAACGAGGCCGAACCCGGCGGCTAGTGAGTGACCGGCGCGCAGTGAGCGACCGAGCAATTCGAGGGCTTCAGGGAGTTGGTTATTAAAACGGTTGATGCGGCGAGTACGACGCATGAAGAGCCAGAATAGCGGCAGCACGCCGGTTGAGATCGCGAACACTGGCAACAGATATTTGGGTGTGGGTGTAACAATACAAATTGTTGCACCGACAGCGGCCGAAATCACGCAAATCGTCAAAAACTTGCTGCCCGACATCTGCACGTCAGCTTGCTCCAGCAAGTGCGTGAAATTGCCGATCTTGGCAAGCATTTCGTCAGCAAAGGTGGCAGAGTCTTCCAAAGGACTAGACAGCAAACTGGGACGATCGGAATTGGCTCCGCGGCCCCTGCTTTTGCCAGTCATTGCCAGCAAACGTTCGCCAGCCATACTTTCGGACGTGGGACGCAGTGCGACGGCCACGCCACCAACTAAGGCGGCAACGCAAATGCCAACGGAAATCATGATAATAATGGGTAACATTGGCGAACTCTCTGAAACCTGCTGGGCAATTCGATCAAGTACTAGGGTGAATCAATCGGCACTATGCTTTCATGATTTCTCGCTGACGGAATGCACTGGCTGGCAGTCGGACACCGGATTGCTCGAGCCGATGCATGAAACTTGGGCGAACGCCGGTGCATTCAAAGTGTCCGTGAGCCTTGCCGTTTTCATCGATTCCGTCTTGAATGAATTTATAAATGTCTTGCATAACCACCGTATCTTGTTCCATACCGATGATCTCGGTAATGTGCGTTACGCGGCGTGAACCACCTTGCAAGCGGTTGGCTTGGATGATCAAGTTTACGGCGCTCGAGATCTGCTGACGAATAGCTTTGATCGGCAAATCGAACCCTGACATCATTACCATCGTTTCCAGACGTGCCACGCCGTCGCGCGGGTTGTTAGCGTGGATCGTAGTTAGCGAACCATCGTGACCTGTGTTCATAGCTTGCAGCATGTCCAGCGTTTCTCCGCCACGACACTCACCGATAATGATCCGTTCAGGACGCATACGCAAAGCGTTTTTCACCAAATCAGTCGCGCTCACGCCACCACTACCTTCAATGTTTTTTGGTCGCGTTTCCAGTCGTACAACGTGATCCTGTTGCAGTTGCAATTCTGCAGCGTCTTCGATCGTAACGATACGTTGATCGTTCGGAATAAAGCTGGTAAGCGTGTTGAGTAGCGTGGTTTTTCCAGAACCTGTTCCACCGCAAATGATCATGTTCAATCGCGCTTTGATACAGCCTTCGAGCAACATCACCATTTCAGGCGTGATGGCTTTGTAGTTCAGCAGATCTTCCAGTTTCAGAGGGTTGGAACCGAAGCGACGAATGGAAACTGCTGCTCCGTCAAGAGCCAGTGGGGGAATGATCGCGTTCACGCGGGAGCCGTCCTCGAGGCGCGCGTCTACCATCGGGCACGTCTCATCGACGCGACGCCCAACTTTGGAAACAATTCGATCAATGATCTGCATTAAGTGATTGTTATCGCGAAACTCGACTTCGGTCTTTTCCAGACGTCCACGACGCTCGACGTAGATGTTCTTTGGACCGTTTATTAGAATGTCGCTGATCGTCGAATCCTTGAGTAGCAATTCTAGCGGCCCGAGTCCAAAAGTTTCATCGAGCACTTCTTCTATGATACGATCGCGTTCGGCGCGGTTAAGAAGCGTGTTTTCAGCGTCGCAAAGATGCTCTACAACCAAGCGAATTTCGCGACGGAGCACTTCGCCCTTCATGTCACCAATGCGGCTGAGGTCGAGCTTGTCGACCAACTTGCTATGAATGCGGCGTTTTGTTTGTTCGTATTCTTCGGCTTTGGTTTGTTCAGGAGTACGAAACGGCTGGTTAAGAGTCTTCATAACGCGATCCTGCAAGGCTTACTAGAGGCAACAAAATGGGCTGAGCAAGCCTACATCGCACTTAGAGTTCACATTGCCGGTCACGTCGACTTTGGCGCGAAACAGTTACTTTGCGGTCTCTCTAGATGGATTATTCGGATTGGGAAAGCGATGCTGCAAATAAACGCGTGAAGTGTCCGACATATAGTGACTTTGGTCATAATTCAGACTGGCTCGTAGGTGCTTCTCCGCCTCCTCCGCATTGCCGATCGAATCGTAGTAAAGGCCAACATAAAGTTCGCCGTAAAAAACCGCTTCCTTGCGAGCGGGTCCCGCAGCGGCTTTTTCCGCGACGGCTAGTACGTCTTCAGGTTTCGCCTCCCCCTTGAGCATTTGCAAAATCGCCATCATCGGTTGACGCGCATCACCGCGACTCGGAATGACAGATTTTTTGGCGGCTTCCAAACTTTCCGACTTTGCCACGCAAAGATAGTACCAGGCGGAATTTTCAACGTCGTTCGGATTGACGTCGTGATGCATTTTGAACTGTTGCGCGCCCTCCGCCCATTTGCCACAAACGCTGAGCGCGATGCCACGCTGCCAATTGTCAGGTGCGCGTTCCGCCAGCAGCGCATTGGCCCGCTTAAATAGCGGCAAACTCTCTGGGGCCTTGCCCGCCAGGAACAGCACTTGAGCGGCAGACTGCTGCACCTCTCCCGAATCCTTGGCTAACTCAGCCGCTTCCGTGGCTTTTTTAGCCGCTTCATCGTACTTCTTGGAAGACAGATCTTGCCCGGCTGATCGGAGCAAGCCGCTCGCTTTTTGCAAATTATCTTGCGCTCGCGCGCAGGATGTCTGCGATGTCAGCAAGCAAGCGGTGAACATAACTGTGACCACTTGCTTCAATAGAAAATTCGTTTTCATGTTAGTTTTTCGGATAAATGAGTTAGTGAGGCAACCATTGCACAGCATCGATAATAACGTGTCCATCGGTGTCAGTGTTCGAGATTTCGACGGACCCCAGTCGACCGGCGGCGAATTCAAAGATGCCCAGCGAAAGGAACAAATCTCTAACGGGAGGCTTCTTCTGTTGATTGACGACCACTATTTTCTCGCCACCTGCAAAATGAATTGTAACCGGCACGTTGCTGGCGCGGTTGTTGTGGGCGGTGTAGGAAACTAGCACTTCGTACTTGCCCGCAGCTGGCAAATTGGGTGTGAACTTCGCCCACTGCTGCCCCTTGCGATCGTTTCCATCGTGAGCGTACCCGGCTCCGACGAAGGGCGAAACGGATTGACTAAACGCTTCGAAGCCGGTCAGTTGAGCTTCCGAATCGTCGACGATGATCCCTCCCAGTTGCTCAACGGTAAGCCGCGTTGGAGCCGCAGCGCGCGGTGATTCGAAGTCTAGCACCT
>JANLQO010000429.1:0-9657 GCA_031367855.1 Planctomycetia bacterium
TAGGTCACAAGCTTTTCTTCGGATCCGCCTGAAGCCTCGGTTGACTTGGATGGAGCTGCCGGTGTTGGAGCTGCCGGTGTTTGCACTCCTGTTTGGGCTTCAACGTCTGCGCCCGAACAAAGCAAGCAGACAAAGAGTAGCCATTGGAATGCCATAGTTTTAAGATGAGAGGACATGGGTTCAACTCCATTTGAAAATTGATTGGTGAGTTCCATGGATGCGTCAGCCCTTCGGGCTTTTGCGTTTGTTTCGATCTTCAACCGGTGGTTATCACCACCGGCAGAGGATATATCAGCCCTTCGGGCTTGCGGATCTGTTTGTCTTCTGACTTAGGCGATCTTTTGGATTTAAGCCCGACGGGCTGGCATATCCTCTGCCGGGGTCGTAGGCAACATCACAAGAAGCAAGCTTTCGAGGATGAGTATCTGGCGATGTTGGCTAAACATGAGGTCGAATATGATCCAAAGTATGTGTTTGATTGAGTGTGTCAGCCCTTCGGGCTTTTCGGTTCCATCTGCAAATTCAACCGGGGCCTGCGACCCCGGCAGAGGATGTGTCAGCCCTTCGGGCTTATATTGCCTTCGGGCTTAATTCATTGGCTGGGAGGCTCAATATCCCACATTTTTTAGTTTTCGCTTCAATAGGTGCAAAATCTTGCCGAAGTGATTCTAACTCAGTCGCATCGCTCTCCCATTGCAACTCGGGCTCGGTTGAGAGCGATACTGTCTCTGTTTGTGCCGATGTAGCATTATCTCTGATTTCTTCCGGTCGTTGGTTGAACCACCAAACGCCACAAACAAGAGCAAAGCACGTCAGGTCAACTTCTTGCACAATCTCGAAAACTTTTTCGGAAAAACCTCTATCGCCCAGCGGAAACACCTCGGTGATTCGCGTTGATGTGCAAGATGATTAGAGCTAACAAAGACTGAAGGTGATTGACGCACGAAACCCACCACGTGAGATATAATTTCGATGTCCGCGACAACTTAAACTCATTTGAAATCCACTTGAGGAAACATGAAACAGCAACTTTGCCTCGCGATCGTTTTCGTTTTGTTCGTTCAGAATGCAATTCCCCAAGAAGCCTCGTTGCGGCCAGTCGAACTCGATTACCAGGTAGGGCGCTGGCGCGATGATGTAATCGTGACACCGGTCAATCAGTTGCTGACGCCCTATGGCCAACAAGTCGAATTGGCTGGAATGCGGCCACAGGCGCTCGCGCTTTCGCCGGACGGGAAGCTGCTATTGGTTGCGGGCAAAACCAATGAATTGGTCGTGGTCGATCCGGTTTCCGGCCTAGTGAAACAACACGTTGCGCTGCCCGAGGAGAGTCGCCATACACCAGCCACCGGTGAAGCGTCCGCGAACATATTGAAACCGGATAAGGCCGCTCAAGTCAGTTACACGGGGCTGATCTTCTCTGCCGATGGAAAATGGATCTATATGAGCAACGTGGCGGGCTCAATCAAAGTTTTTTCAGTCAGCGATGCTGGTGGGGTCGGCCCTTCTCACACGATGCCACTCCCGCCAGCCGATGCGCCGCGACGCAAAGCGGAGATCCCTAGCGGATTGGCGCTCAGCCAAGACGGATTGTCGCTGTTCGTGTGCGGCAACTTGTCGAATCGCTTGTTGGAAATCGATAGCCAAACGGGCCAACTGAAACGCAGTTTTGACGTCGGTGTCGCTCCTTATGATGTCGTGCTCGTGGGCCACAATGCGCTGGTCAGCAACTGGGGCGGGCGACGACCAGCCGCGGGCGATCGGGTGGGACCCGCCGGGCGTGGAACAAACGTGCGCGTCGATGCGCTTCGCAATATCGCCAGCGAGGGCTCGGTCAGCGTTATCGACTTGAAGGAAGGCAAGGTTACGAAGGAATTGATAACTGGACTGCATGCGAGTGCACTGGCGGTATCGCCGGATCAAAAATACGTTGTATGCGCGAATGCAGGCAGCGATCACTTGAGCCTGATTGACGTAGCGGAAGACCGCGTCGTAGAAACCGTTTGGGCCAAATCGAGCCCAGCAGATTTGTTCGGTGCGAGCCCAAATGCAATCGCCTTCGATCCGAGCGGCAAGCGATTGTACGTTGCCAATGGGACGCAAAACGCGATTGCCGTGCTGGACTTCGATCCTGCGGACAAAGGGGAAACCAAAGTGATCGGGCTGATTCCGGTCGGTTGGTTTCCAGGAGCGATTGTATTCGATGCGCATCGCGGGCAGCTGTGCGTAGCCAATATCAAGGGACTACCGATCCAACCCAAAAAACATGGCGATGGAGAGGGGTTCAATTCACATCATTACCATGGCAGTATCTCTTTGGCGAAGCTGCCCAAAGACGCAGATGAACTGGCCAAGTTATCAGAACGAGCTGCGAAGAATATGCGCCGCAGCGCGATCGCTCAAGCAGCCTTGCCCGCGCGGAAAGGCGTTGCTCCGAAAGCGATTCCCGAACGCATCGGCGAACCGAGCCTAATCAAGCATGTGGTGTACATCTTGAAAGAGAACCGCACTTACGATCAAGTCTTCGGATCGCTCGAGCAGGGACGCGGGTACAAGGATCTGTGCATTTTCGGCAAAGAGATCACTCCCAATCAACATAAGTTGGTCAATGAATTTGTGCTGCTAGATAACACCTACTGCAATGGTATCTTAAGCGCTGATGGTCATCAGTGGAGCACGTCTGCGTTTAGCACTGACTACATGGAAAAGAGTTTTGCGGGTTTCCCGCGCAGCTATCCCGATGGTATGGGTGACGATGAAGTCGACGCGCTAGCTTATTCGCCTGCTGGATTTATTTGGGACAATGCGCTGGCGGGTAAAAAGACTATTCGCAACTACGGCGAGTTCATGAAGCCCAAAGTGCGTTACCGCGATCCTACCAAGAAGGGCGCGCCGAATTACCTCGCCTGCTATCGGACTTGGAAGGGCGAAAGCGATGAAGTGATTTTTGAGAGCGAGCCGGGTATTGAAACGATTCGACCTTTTTCGCCGACGGCGTATGTTGGTTGGGAGATGTCGGTGCCGGACCAATTTCGCGCGGACTTCATTATCAAGGAGCTGGCACAGTTCGAAGCCAAGGGTGAGTATCCGAATGTAGTGATCATCTGCCTGCCGAATGATCACGGCAGCGGCACGGCTGTCAACTGTCCCACGCCGGCTAGTTGCGTGGCGGACAACGATCTCGCCTTCGGTCGTATCGTGGAAGCCCTCAGTCATTCAAAATTCTGGCCTGAGATGGCCATCTTTGCGATTGAAGACGATCCTCAAGGCGGCTGGGATCACGTCAGCGGTTATCGTACGACCGCTTATTGCATCAGTCCCTACACTAAACGCGGCGTAACCATTGGCACTCAGTACAACACCACCAGCATCCTGCGGACGATGGAGCAGATCCTAGGCTTGCCACCGATGAATCAATTCGACGCCAGCGCCACCCCGATGTTCGATTGCTTTGTCGACCAGCTCAATTTAACACCGTTTCACGCGGTGCCAAACCTAGTGCCTCTCGATCAAATGAATCCCAGCCCCGCCGCCATCTTGGATAACATCCTGCGCGAAGACGCACTGGTATCCGCCACGCTGAACTTTCGCGAAGTCGACAAAGCCCCGGAAGACATTTTAAATCGAATCATTTGGCGTTCTATCAAGGGCAGTCAGGTACCTTATCCCGAGTGGGCGATTTCGGTGATTGAGGAGGACGAAGAGTGAAGAGTGATGTGAAGACTCGTGACCTTGTACCGCACTTTTTCCAAGGAACTAGCCAGCTGAAACCCCATGACTCCGTAACTTGCGGTTAACTACATGTTCGAGTGACAATTTTAAGGGCGCCGTCAGGCCTTAGCAACTTTAACGAGGGGTGCTAGCCGGTGGGCTCATGCCGATTAAGTTGAGAGCTTGTTCGAGCGGGTCGAGCCCCAGTGCGGCTTGCATGGCGGCGAGGGCGGCGAACCATTTCTCGCGGGATTCAACAAGCTTGATTTGGTACTCGGTCACTTTGGATTCGAGCAAGTTAATGTAGATCAGGTCGACTTGGCCTTGTTTAAACGCGAAGTTGTAACGCTCGACAACTTCCAGTGAGCTCCGCAAGGCGGCTTCAGCTTGAACGATTTCGAGGGCCGCTTGATCGAGCGAGTTGCGAGCGGTCATCAGTTCGACGCCAATCTTATCCTGTTGTAGGCGAATCTTTTGATCGAGCTGAGCGAGCTTGCTGCGCGTACTTTGAATTTTACCGCGAGCCTTGCGGCGTTGAATAGGAAGTTCCCCTTCGATGCCAAGTTCAAGTTCGAACTGGCCTTTGTCGTTCAACGATGAAGCCGGTGGGCCCACATCTTGTGATGCAGCAGAGATCAAATCCAGCTGAGGTGAAGTTTGGTTTTCGGCCAATCGCAAGTCGAGCGATGTTTGCTGGACGTCTAAACTCAGGCCACGCAGTTCCGGCCTACGCGCCAACGCAGCAGCAAAGTCGGTAGGAAAATCACCGGGTGGCAAGGTTTCGATTCGAGGGAAGCTCTCTGGAACCCACTCTTCGCGCGGGTAAAGAGGCTGGCCGAATTCATCGCGCAAGTAAAACGAGAGTTTGACACCATACTCACGAAATTTCTGCCTTGCTTCGATCGTTTTCAGTTTTCTTTCGGCAATCAATTGTTCATTGAAGATCAAATCGATCGCCTTATTTTTGCCAGCGGATACCAGCTCTTTCAGTTGCTCGCCGCGAGTCTCAGCCAACTTCAACAAATCCTCCTGGGATCTCAGGTAGGCACCTGCCGCCACCCACTGCCAATAGACTTCGGAGCTTTCGCGTGCGATCAGCAGCACTTGACGCTCTATCTCTGGCGCAACGGCTTGTATTCGAAGATTGGCTTGCAAAACGGCCACCCGAGCGGGATCAATGGCACGGCCTTGAAGTAAGGGTTGGACGAGCGCGAGTTTTAATTCGCCTCCTTTATTGGTTTCCCGTTCTTTGTACCAGGGTGCAAAATTTCCGCGACCATTGCGATAGCCGGCGGACAGGTAACCGCCCCACCACAGTTGCCGCGCGACGCCGATGCCACTGCGATAGTTTTCGTAATAGCCGGTCGGTTCGCCGAGCGTGTATCCCTGCAACTTGTGATCGTAGAATCCCCGAGTCGATGTCGCTTCACCGGAGGCCACGCCGGCTTGGAGTCTCGCTTGCTCGATCTGTGGAAAGGACTGAATAGCGCTGGCCACCACATCGGCTAAGGTCAGCCCGGGTGTCTCAAGTGGATCTGAGGCGATTGTCGGTGGACTTTGCTGCGAGAAGGCCTGGGGGCCTCCCTGCTGCGAGAAGGCCTGGGGGACAGGGCAGCTTAGTAGGATAATGCAAGCAATGGATCGGAGAGCAAACTGACGTGCTATTTGGGCAACTTGATCTTGGTCTTTTCTTTGCCGAAGCTGCCTTTGTGAGGTTCCTGATCGGAGATCACTGGCGGAAATCCGTTGAGTTGCCTCCATATTTCGTAACCCAGTGAAACTTGCTTCAGCAGAACCCAGCCATTGGCACGAACACCCTGTCGTAGATATCGGTCGTCGGGCCACGCAGGCTCCTCTGGATCAGGCGCGATGAGCAACGAAAAATCGCCTTTGACATCATCTGTGGGACTCAATGCTATCACCCTGCCGCCAAAGGTACCGACTGCGGCTGACGGCCAACCCACAAACTGAATGGCTGGCCATCCTTGGAATTGCAAACGCACCTTATCGCCGTTGTGAATCAGCGGCATGTCACGTCCCGGCACGGACAGCTCGACGGCCAGGTCTTCGGTGGCCGGAACCAGCGAAAAGAGGAGGTCGCCTTTCTTCACCGAATTGGAGCCCTGGCGACCGAATAGTTTATGCACGACTCCGTCGCGCGGTGCCGAGACCTTTAAGCGATCCAACTGGCTGGCTTTGATTTGCAGATCGGTGAGTTTGTTTTCGATTTCGGCAAGCTTCGTTCGTTCTTGCTGCTCTTTCGTCTGCGACTCGCGATTCTTAATCTCGAAGTCACGGCGTTTGGATTCAAACTCGTTTTCCTTGGCGTCGAGTAGGCGAAAACTCTCATCTACGGCTCGTCGCGCTTTCTCGATTTTTGCGAAAGCCGCGTCGAGCCCGTTGCGTTTATCCATCAGGTCTTGTTCGGAAGTCAGGCCTTTAGGGAATAGCGTTTCGGCTTGTTCTTTTAGGTATTGCTTTTGTTTGTATTCCGCTTCGAGGGCAACAACCTCTTGCTCGCTTTGTTCCCATTTTTTGCGAGCCGCTTCGACTTCGCTGCGGGCCGCTTCGACCATCGTTTCGCCGCTCAGTCGTTGAAGTTCGACATTCTGTTGCGCGAAAGCGAGCGAGTTGCCAGATGCTGCGCGCGACGCGATCATCTGCTCAATCTGAGCTGCGAGTTGTTCCTGTTCACGGACCGCGAAGGGCTCTAGTTCGAGCAACAGCTCGCCTGCCTTAACCACCGAACCTTCTTTCAGTCCCGGTTTAACGAACTTGACAATACCGTCATATTGGCTTTCAACATCTTGTGCGCGGAATTGAGGATCGGCAGCGACGACGTCACCGAAGCCTCTGGAGGTTTGTTGCCATGGCGCGAAGAACATCGCAATCAAACTTAGTACCAATAAGGCAAACGTAAGCTTGCCAACCGTACGAATCATTCGCGAAGTGCGAACAAGATGCAGAGCTGGAAAGGTCTCTCGCAAGTGGTCAATAGAGATGGTGGACAACGCGTCGGGCGACGGGTTATTCAGATTGGCATGCGGTTCGAGTTGCATGGTGGATCCTGGGAGGGAACTACTTTTCATTCTTGCGTCGCCCCAATTGAATCACTTGGGTGCAGTCCGCCAGGATGCGCTCATCATAGGTACTGATCAAAAGGGTCCAGGGGTTCGCTGTGCCTTTCAAGCGGTTCCACAGGGTGAGCCGTTCACTCGGCGAAAACAACTCGAGAGTTGCATCGATCAGCAATACGCTTGGCTTGGCGACGATGGCCCGCGCCAGCATCAATCGCGCTCGCTGGGCATCGCTCAGGGGATAACCGCCGGACTGAAGGACGGTATCGATCCCATCGCTGAACATTAGCGATTCGCCCCACAATCCAACCCAATCCATCGCGGCGCGCACATCCGCCTCGGATATCCAACCGCGGCCAAGTCGAACGTTTTCAAGTAGCGAGCCATGAAAGATCTCTGGCCCTCGCGCGAGCGACACCAATGATCCATTGGAAATCAAATCCGCTTCGCGAACATCCAGTCCAGCCACTTCAGCGAAACCCTGCAAAGGCTGACGCAGCCCTGCGAGCACTTCGAACAGCCATGATTTGCCGCTGGCACTGCAACCGGTAATTGCCACGCGAGAGCCGGGCTCGATCGTCACGCTGCTCACCGAGTTTTGGGGCACATCGCTGGCTAACGATAAGTTTTGCCAGCGCACTTTTGCGGGCCCCTGCCCAACTTGGCTGTATTGCGGAGCAGCGTCTGTTGGCAAGTCGAGTAGATGCCCCACTTTATCGACGGCCGCCATGAGGTCATAGAATGACTCGAGCGACTTGCCAATTTTTGCAAAAGCGCTCACGATCGCAGTCACCACCAACTCGCTGGCCACCAATTGGCCCAATGTCAATTCACCGTTAATAACCAGCCAACCTCCGACTCCGAGCAATGCGGTCGAGGCGATGGCTTGCAGGAAAATCGCGAACGCAAACTGACGGATCAGCACGCGAAAATGCGTTCGCCGCGCGAGCAAATACTCAACTGTCAGGCGATTCGCCCGGTCCGCTGCATAGTCTGAACCGCCATGTATATGAAAGGCAGTTGGGTTCGCAAGCACATCTTGCAACCAGTGCCCGATGCGGTACTTTACGATCGATTCCGAAATTGCAGATTTTACGGCCCCTTTGCCAAGTAACCAAGTGATGACCGTCATCGAGAACACGAGCACCACATCAAAACCGAGCAAATACGGATGATAAAAGGCTAGCAGAATCAACCCGATCACGGTCTGGAGAACAATGGTCATCCCGTCCAGAAGTAACGATGCGGTGGCCTTTTGGATCGTCATGATATCGAAAAAACGATTAGAAAATTCTCTAGCATCTTCACCGTCAAGCGTCACTCGCTTGGCTCGAGCGAAACGGTAGCCCAAGTCACCGACGATGCGAACAAAGATCCTCTGCTGGAGAATTTCTGCGATTACTGCCTGCAAAGCGCGGAGGAAACCCGCAAAACCCAAGAAGCACAGCAGCATTAATGACAGCACCAACAGCGGCTGCAAATAAGTTCCCCAAGCGACAGTGTTTACCAGCGACTCAACCGCCAAGGGAGTTGCCAGCCCCATAAAGCCCGAAACAACTCCGAACAGCACCAAAGTAGTAATGTCTCGCAGCTCTAATTTCAACAGACTGCGAAATCGCGAGAACGGTGTGCGGTGTGCGGTAGAGAGGTGAGAATGATGCGGACCGACCCCATCCCCTTCCGAATTTGAAACCGCGGTCAACGTTTGGCAGTTGAGGGCGGGTTGCGCGACATAGCAACGACGCAGGCTCGTTCTCGACCAAAACGCCGCTATGTCCGCGCTCGTCCCACTCATCAACTCCACATCCGCATCCACTTTATAAGCTTCGGCGCGACGTCCTTTTTGCTCGACAACCCACCACGCCGAGCCCGCTGCGGCAGATTCTTCGATGACCACCGGAAAACCTTCTTTGACCAAATGCATTGCATCTGTAAGCGAAAGCCGAGCGGGTGCCAACCGAATTCCGACTTGTTGCGCGGCTTGCATCAGTCGAAATTCGTCACCGCCGATTTTGTTTGCTGCGGGCAACTCGCTCGACGCGGTCTTGGTTGCCAAAGAAAGTAAGGCTTGCTGAATAGCCACCAATTCAACCGGCGCTTGGAAGGTGTAACTTAAACGCTGAAGCACAGCCGCTAGTTGCCGAATATCGCCGTTTCGGAACTGTCCAGCGTCCTTTGAAAGAGACATCCGTAAGCCTTGAGTGCCACAATGTTTTGGTATGTACAGCGATACTATCGACATTCGGCTAGCCGTTAATATTACCCAATGTGAAAATACGAGCAACAACGGCTTGGGTTCGACTAGAGCCTTGGGAAGAAGTAGGTGCGAAGCGTAAAAAAAGCGGGCGTGGATAACAAGGTGAAATCCACGCCCGCCAGTTTCGATACTCGTGCTTTGGTGATCTGCACGAGGGGGATGACTGCCATCAGCAGCCCGCCGGCTACCTAAGGGTTATCACCCCAATGGCTGGTAGAACATCTACTCACGCGATCACCTCCTTCCAAAAACAGGGTCCGCCCAACAATCCACCTATTTCAGCCTAGAGTGGGAAATTGTTGGGTCTGAAGCATGCCCGTCGCGTTGCGTTCCGCGACCCGGAAAGTCCGGCTGAGACAATCGAACCTCAGCCGGGTTCATTCTGGTTCTTTCTAGAGACAGAGTCAAGTAAAAAGTTCGCGCGGTATCGGGCATGGCGGGAATTTACCTTCAGAATAATCGATCCAAGAGCAACCTTAAAACTCTTCCTAGGACTCCCAGATACCCCAGAACGTTCCATGCCGAGTAAATTCAAATCATTCGATTTTTGGGACCTCAACGTCCGAAATTATCTCTGTTACCGCTATAGGGTAGCATTTACGGACGGTTCGC
>JANLQO010000485.1:0-3402 GCA_031367855.1 Planctomycetia bacterium
AGACGTCGTAAAGTGAAAAAGTACCGCTGCGGAGGGCAACTTGCTTGAGCTCGATCATGCTTGCAACCTCGCTCCGAAAACGCGCAATACAAGCAGCACAATGACTGCCATGACCACCATCAACAGTGAGACTGCGACGGCAGAATCAAGTTGCCCTACGCTCAGTTCGAGAAATACGGTTGTCGAAAGCACCTCGGTTCGCATCTGCGTTGCACCCGCAAAAACCATAATCGGCCCGAACTCTCCCAGCGAGCGAGCCCACGCAAGCGTCGTCGCCGTAAACATTCCGCGCCAAGCTTGTGGCAGTGCGATTTGCAAAAAAGCTTGAGCACGCGTGCAACCCAGCGTGCGCGCAACATCTTCGCAACGTGGATTGATTTGATCAAACGTGACGCGCATTGTGCGCACTGCAAAGGCGCAGGCAACCGTGAATTGTGCCAGCACAACCGCTGGCCAACGATACGTAACAGGAAATCCCAATTTGTCACGCAACCAAGCCTCCAACTCCCAACTGCCTAGCTTGAGGTGAAACAAAATCAGGAGGCTCAAACCTAAAACCAACGGCGGCAGCACAATCGGAATGTCGACGAGCGTATCCACCAACCATCGTCCCGGAAATCGATAACGCGACAGCAGATAACCCAGCGGAGTCGCAACCCACAACGACATCAGCGCCGCCACGGTACACGAGAGCAGCGTCAATCGAAACGCAGCTTGTATTTCCGGTTTGAGCAGCGCTGTTTTAAAGTCGGATACAGAGGTGAACATCACGTCGGCCACTAACAGCAACGCAATCAGCAATACAAACGTGGCGGATAGGCCTCCCATAATCAAAAAGAAGGGTAGGTCAGCATGTTTACGCCTCGTTAACTCAGCCGAGCGTACCGGTGGTTCCAAAGTCGGTTCCTGTATGACAAACACTGCCACCGTTATCGGAGAATTGGGATTTTAGGTTTAGAGTAGAACGCTTGTCCCAATCGTTTGCACAAGCAATTGAGACAATTGCTCTACTCTTTCAATCCCAAAATAAAGCTGGACCTAGGGCTAATCGTTACCCAGTGGGTGTAAATGGCTGGAGCCAAGGCTGGCGTCGCGCGGGGTCAAGCCGACTTCGCGGGCTTGCTTGATGTTACAAAACGGGTTATCGCCGATCTCGTCTTGCCAACACTTTGGTACAACGAAGGCGATGTGCCCATCCTCAAAGAAAATATTCATACCTAGACCGTCGTGAGCTACAAATTCTTCGCGTCCATTTTGGATCAGCGGTGCGTCAGCTAGCACTGCAAGATTTGACCGTCCTTCATACTGCGGTGGAACGATGATGCCGTTATCAATCTGTCCCAGTGAATAGGCGTAGTCGCCGCCCGCTTCATGGCGGCACAATGCCAAACTCGGCGCATCGAAAGTTCTCAATTGAGCCATTGTGGGAATGAATTCAAGGCTGCCGCGGGTTGGTCGGCACCCCTCAAGACTGGCACACCTAAGTTGCGATTGGGATCTCACCAAGCCGACATCATACAGTCGAATCGCAAAAATCCCAGCAAATGATTCGGGCCCTTCTAAGGCGACTGCTGGAAAACGCTGCTGTGGATCTTGGTACGCTAATGCAATTAGGCCACGCCCCAAGTCACCGAGACGATATGCACACTGAGCTCTGCGGGATTCAAACCGAGCGCGCAGAACAGTGGGTAAGAACAAGCACAACAACACAGCCGAACAGGCAATCAAGGCCGTCGAGTCCCAGGTCGTGCGTCGCACTCGATTTTCCGAAGCGCCGTCATGGCTTGAACCAAGACGAAGTGGCTCCTTCACAGGCTTGAGAGGCCGAGCCTCCTTGCTAGCATCATCGATGCGCGCCATCGTAGTTGCGAGCAAATCCGCTGGCGGTTCATAACTGATTTGACATGAATTCAGCTGACCAAGCACCATCCGCAATTCGCTCAAACGAGCTCGCAGGTCTTCATCGTTTGCCAGACCCATTTCGACGCGTTTGCGCTGTTGTGGGTTTGCGTCCCCTAACATGTAGGCAATCAGCTCTTCGTCAGAAATCGGCATGGGTTCTAACTGGAAGGAAGAATCTAACTGGAAGGAAGAAATCGTAGCGGATGCAACCTGAAACCACGCGGCATAAACGTGAGGGTTCCCTAATTGTTACGCTGCCAAATCGCAGAAAGTTTGCGAATCGCTGAATGAACTCGACTTTTAACTGTTCCGACCGGCACGTCGAGGATTTCGGCGGCATCGCGATACGGTAATCCTTGGAGGTACACCAATTCCAGGGCACTGCGGCCCGGTTCGCCAACTTCCTCAATGGCTGCTTCCATTCGTGAACGCAGTTCTGCGCGCTCAAGCGGGTCTACCGTCGACTGACGATAATCCGCGATGTTCGCAGCGTGCGTCGATTCCCGGGAGTCGCTGCTCGACGATTGGATATCGAGGCTTTGGAAAGATCTTCGTTTGCTACGGCGCTTGAGATCGATGGCTTGATGGGTTGCGATACCATACAACCAAGGACGGAACTTTCGCGACGCATCAAACTGCGTAGATTTTTGGAAAACGCGAATGAAAGTTGTCTGAAATGCGTCTTCTGCCATCGCATCGTCAGCTAAGTAACGGCGCAGATAATTGTAGATCTCATGCTTGTAGCGCTCGACCAGCAGCTCAAAACTCGCTCGGTCGCCATCCTCTGCAAACGCGCGCACCAACGCTTCGTCGCTGAGCACTACGGTAGGTGTCGCGTTCATGTTTGGGCTTTCGGAGCGACCGACAAATAATCAATCGGAGAATCTAAGGATGCCGCTATTGTATCGCAAACCGGGCTCACATTGCAAATGTCTGTTGTGCCGATTGTACAAAATCAGCCACCAGCGACTCGTCTTTGCATCCTGGCGACGATTCCACCCCCGAAGCGGTGTCGACGCCGACGCAGTGCGTTGCCTGGATCGCTTCAGCGACGTTGACGGGAGTCAGCCCACCAGCGAGCAGGAGGGGGATTTCGCCAAAGCAGGTCGGGCGTGGCGTGAGTAAGTCCCAACGCGCGGTTCGACCCGTGCCGCCGCCGACGCCGGGCGCAAAGGCATCGACGAGAAAGCCCCGCAATTGACCGCGGGCTGCAATTTCTGAGTCGAGCCACTGGCGGGCGAGTTGCTTTTCCTCGCGCCGACCGCTCCAAGAGATGGCTTTGATGATCGCCAACTCAGGCAAATCCGTTAGCAATTCGGGCTGCTCGTCGCCATGCAACTGGATAAAGTCGACCGGCATCGTGCTCACAAATTTGCGCAGCTCTTCGGCCGTGGGGTTCATGAGCACCGCTACGGTTTTCAACCCAAGTCGATTGGCTTGCTTGACCATCTCGCGGCCTGGATCAATCTTAAGGCTGCGGACGCTAGTACGGACAAAGTT
>JANLQO010000509.1:0-9454 GCA_031367855.1 Planctomycetia bacterium
AGCAACTCCAGCACGCGCTGTCGAATCACTTGTTCGCTCGGCCGTTGCTTGCGCGGACGCACGCGTAAGCCGAACGCAATGTTCTCAAACACACTCATGTGACGAAACAGCGCATAATGCTGGAACACAAAACCGACTTGCCGCTCGCCGACCGCCCGCCTCGCTACATTTTCGCCCTGGAAATAAACTGCGGCACGACCATCGTCGTCCGCGATCTCAAGACCCGCAATGATGCGCAGCAAAGTCGTCTTGCCCGAACCGGAAGGGCCGAGCAAGGTTATCAACTCGCCATCATCTACCTTGAGGCTCACGTCGCGCAGGGCCGTGTAAGAGCCGAAGGTCTTTGTAACATTGCAAACTTCGATACTCATATATCTCTACCGTTGACGGTTGGAGGAAAGGTTTTCTTGATTGGTTTCGATTAGGCAAGCGTGTCGAGCGATGCTTGTTTTAGTTTCCATTCCAGGAATGACTTCAAGACCAGCGTTACTAGGCCTAGCAGCGCCAGCAACGAAGCCATGGCGAAGGCGGCAATCACGTTGTATTCGTTGTAAAGAATCTCAATGTGCAGCGGCAGCGTGTTGGTTTTACCGCGAATGTGCCCCGAGACCACGGAGACTGCACCGAATTCTCCCATCGCCCGAGCGTTGCATAGGATCACGCCGTACAACAGCGCCCATTTGATATTCGGCATGGTTATGCGCCAAAATGTCTGCCAACCATTCGCGCCCAACGAGATCGCTGCTTGCTCCTCATCGTTCCCTTGCTCTTGCATCAGCGGTATCAACTCGCGTGCCACAAATGGAAAGGTCACAAAGATCGTTGCAAGAACAATGCCGGGCGTCGCGAATATGATCTGTAAATCATGTTCTTTCAGCCACGGCCCCAGCCAACCTTGTAAACCGAACATCAACACATAGATCAAACCGGATATGATTGGCGACACCGCAAACGGCAAGTCGATGAGGGTCAGCAAGACGCTCTTACCCTTGAACTCAAACTTGGCAATCGTCCAAGCCGCCGCCACGCCGAATACAAGATTCAGCGGAAGTGATATGCCCGTCGCAATCAAAGTCAAGCGAATTGCCTGCCATGCAGCGCGATCTTGAAACGCCTTCCAGTAAGCCGCCATACCGCCACGTAACGCTTCAAAGAAAACAACCGCGAGTGGCAAAAGTAAGAACAGTATGACAAAGCCGATCGCGATGCTGATCAACAGGCATTGCAGCCACATGGGATCGCGGGCATTAGGTTTCTTCATCGATGACATGTTGATGCAAATCTCGTCAGTGAATAACTTTTGCTTTGAAAACAAACTTGCCCGAGGGCGACGAAAACGGGAGGGCGAGGCTTCTGCCGAGCCTCTCTGTCGGCTGACGGCCTCATAAGGCTCGGCAGGAGCCTCGACCTTCCGGTCACCTAGCCAGTGCGATATGCACGAACAACCCACCACTGCAGTCCATTGATCGCAAGCAAGATGACAAACGACGCGAGCAACATCACCACGGCAATCGCTGTAGCCCCGGCATAGTCATACTGCTCCAACTTGGTAATGATCAGCAGCGAAGTGATCTCCGTTTTCATCGGCATGTTGCCCGATATAAAAACTACCGATCCATATTCGCCGAGCGCTCTCGCAAACGCCAATGCAAACCCCGTCAGCAGTGCCGGCAGAATGGTCGGCAGGATAACGCGGAAAAACGTTTGCCCGCGGGTTGCGCCCAAGCTGGCTGCAGCCTCTTCGATCTCAGCGTCCAATTCTTCGAGCGCTGGTTGCAGCGTACGAACCACGAAAGGCAATCCGATAAATGTCATCGCAATGACCACACCTAACGGCGAGAAAGCTGCTTTGATTCCTAATGGCTCGAGATACTGCCCCAGCCAACCGTTCTTCGCGCAGATCGCGGTCAATGCAATTCCGGACACTGCGGTCGGCAATGCAAAAGGCAAGTCAACCAAGGCGTCTATGATCTTGCGCCCGGGAAATTGGTAACGCACCAAACACCAGGCGACCACGAATCCAAAGAGCACATTGATCGTTGCGCCGATGAGCGACGCACCGAACGTCAATCGATAAGAGGCCATCACGCGCGGCTCAGTCACGGAATGCCAAAACGATTCCAGCGGCTGCGATGCGGCCCGGAGAAACAACGCCGATAACGGCAAAAGTACCACCAGACTTAAATACAGTACTGTATAACCCAGCGTTAAAGTGAAACCTGGAATAATACTGTGCTGTTTGAAACTCCATCGCATCAATGCACCCGTTCTTTGCCTGTGGCTCCGCGAAATCGACGAACAGAATGTGGTTGCTTACACCGGATCGATTGCATTCGTTATTTACCTGGTTGATAGATTTTGTCGAACATGCCGCCATCATCGAAATGTTCTGCTTGGGTCTTGCGCCAATCACCAAACACCTCTGCAATCGTGAACAAATCGACTTGGGCAAATGACGCTCGCTGTTCCGCTGAGATCGACTCCGCGATGGCAGGGCGGAAAAAATGCTTTGCCGCTAGTTGCTGACCTTGCGGAGAATAGAGATGCTCGAGGTAGGCTTGGGCTACTTGAGTCGTACCGTGCTTCTCAGCGACTTTTGATACAACAGCCACCGGCGGTTCGGCTCGAATACTCAGGGACGGGACAACAATCTCAACTTGGTCTGCACCGGCGTCCTTGATCGCCAAAAAAGCTTCGTTTTCCCATGCGAGCAACACATCGCCGATGCCGCGTTGAATGAATGTGTTCGTCGACCCGCGTGCCCCCGAGTCGAGTACCGGAACACGCTTGTACAGCTCAGTCACAAACTCGCTGGCCTTGGCCTGAGCCGCTGTGACTTCGTCGCCTGGTTCCTTCAGTTTTGCAAAGTCACCCAACTCGCGCTTCAGCGCATAGCCCCATGCTGCTAGATAATTCCAACGCGCTCCGCCACTAGTCTTGGGATTGGGCGTAATGATCGCGACATCCGACTTGAGTAAATCTGCCCAGTCTTTAATTCCCTTCGGATTGCCTTTGCGTACTAGAAAAACAATGGTGGACGTATACGGCGCGCTATTGTGTGGCAATTGACTCTGCCAGCCCGTGGGCAGCAGCTTTGATTTGTCAGCGATCGCGTCAATGTCGTACGCTAAAGCTAGCGTCACAATGTCGGCTTCTAAGCCATCAATAACCGCGCGAGCCTGCTTTCCAGAACCGCCATGCGACTGGTCGATCAGGACCTCTTGCCCAGCTCTGTCTTTCCAATAATTTGCAAATGACTGGTTGAACTCCTGATAAAACTCGCGAGTCGGATCGTACGAGACGTTCATCAAAGTGATTGGCTTCGGCCCCAAGCCTGAAGGGGATTGGCCGCACCCCGTAAACTGAAAGCAGACGATCACGAGTAGCAGACCGTAGCGTGCAAACCTAAACATTATTGATTCTCTTGCAAATTTGAGCGTTAAATGGAATGCGATCACCGGCCGGGAATCGCCGTAAGTACATTCGCAAACGACATGCCAATCCCTGGCACTTGATTTGCGTTGCCGTATTAGGCAGCCATTTCCGCGAAAAATCGCGGGCATATTACACGGCCGTTAAATATGATGGATAATGCCCGTTAAATATCGCGGATGCCCAGCATGTGTCACGGCTGGCGAACGGTTGGGGCATCACACTTAAAGTAAGTCGGATAGGGAAATCGAAATGGGAAACGCGCGCGATCCATTGTTGGAATTCTGGCGGGAAGCTTGCCGACATATCGAGATCAACGAATCTAGTGACACGATTGCCGAAATGCTTTCGCAGCATATGCCGCTATCGCTGTTGCTGGTACTGCGCCTGCAATCGGATCGTAAAAGCATTGAGACCGTCGCCATCGGTTCGCGACGCCGCATCGACGGGCTGGCGACGACTTCGGCGCCGCTACCGGCTGCGCATTGGAAGCGAATGATTGCTTGGGCGCGCGCCGGTAAGGTCTCGCGGTTTCATCGAAGTGACTCAAAGCTGTCAAATTCCGAACGCCCCGAACCCAACGATGCCCTGTTCACTGCCATCGTTCCAGCGGGCATCAGTGGCGACATGCTTATTGGACCGCTTGAAAACACAGACGGGCTGGCGGGCTTGATCATCTTAAATGCAGATTCAGCCCGCGACTTCGAAACCTCGCACCTCGATTTCGCTCAGCAGCTGCTCGAGCCGTTTAGTGCGGCGCTGGAAAATGATCGTCGCTTGCATGAGTTGAATGCCCTTCGCGAAGCTGCTGAAGCCGATCGCCGTACGTTGCTTTCGCGACTCGGACGTCAAGATGTGAATGAAGAAGTGGTCGGAGCTCAAACCGGTTTGAAGCACGTGATCGATCGGGTTGAATTGGTAGCCAAATCCGATGTACCCGTGCTCATTCTCGGCGAAACCGGCACTGGCAAAGAGGTCGTCTCGCGAGCCATTCATACTCGTTCAAAGCGGGGCAGCGGTCCCTTTATTCGAGTCAACTGCGGCGCGATACCGGCTGAGTTGATCGATTCGCAATTGTTCGGACATGAGAAAGGGAGTTTTACGGGCGCGGCCGAACAGCACCAAGGTTGGTTCGAGCGCGCCGACGGCGGCACGTTGTTTCTTGATGAGATTGGCGAACTGCCGTTAGCCGCGCAAGTACGATTGCTGCGTGTTTTGCAGGATCATCAAGTGGAGCGAGTCGGCGGTTGTCAGCCGATTCATGTCGATGTACGCATCGTTGCCGCCACCCATCGCGACTTGGCGTCGATGGTCAAGCAGCGCAGTTTTCGCGAAGACCTTTGGTATCGCATCAACATCTTTCCCATTCTACTGCCACGTTTGCGAGAACGTGTTGAAGACATCCCAGCGCTAGTGCGTCACTTTGCACAACGTGCGGCCGTCCGCTTCGGTTTGCCTCCGGTGGATGCGTCGCCCGCCGATCTGCGTCTGCTTTCCAGGTATTCATGGCCAGGCAATATTCGAGAGTTGGGCGCAGTCATTGATCGCGCCGCGATTCTTGGAAACGGAAAAACACTGGAAGTCGCCACTTCGTTGGGCTTAAGCCAACCATTGTCAATCGCGGAATCCACTGACGAACCTACGTATTACGAAGTGATCCCAGAGTCGCCTTCGATGCAATCCCGATCGGCTGAGCGTGAAAATTCACCCTTAGGCATCGCCACGCTAGATACCGCCATGCGCGATCATATCGAGCGAGCCCTTGCTGCTAGCGGCGGACAGATCGAAGGTCGCTCCGGGACCGCCGCGCTCCTTGGCATCAATCCCCATACGCTGCGCGCACGCATGCGCAAGCTCAATATCAAATGGTCCACATTTCGTGACTAGTTGGACTGCGCCACTTCGGAACGAAATCCTTTGGTTTGTTGGGTAAATCAACCGGAACGGGTTAGCGTCCGGTTTCTTAATCTTTCCCAGGAAAAACCGGACGCTAACGAGAGCGTCCCGCTTAGGAGAGGGTTTGCTAGCAATGAAAAAGGCTCCCCTTCGGGAGTCTCTTGTGCTACAAGCACAAGCGTATGAACAACCCTCAAGGAAGCCACGGTAAGGATACCACATTGGACGGTTTAAAAAAACGGATTTGTTGACGATCTTCTACAACCAGGTTCCCAGGAACTGCGGGAGCTTACAGAGCGATTAGCCGCCGACGATCACGTTCAAGCAGTCGAGCGGTTCATTGCTAAGACTGATCATCAAGCACTCTACGAGGCGTATCGAGGGACCGGTTCCAAACCCTATCGCCCGGAGCGATTGTTGGCTATCGTCGTCGTTCTGACCCTACAAGGCATACGGTCGCCGTCGAAGTGGGCAACTGCTGCAAAGAATGATGACCGCTGTAGATTTGTGGGGCGAGGGATCGAACCGGGAAGGACAACCTTCTACAACTTCCGCGACCGAGCTTGCAAATTCATCGAAGCATTTCACACTACGATGATTCAAGATGCAATCCAAAGTGCAACCATCGATCCTTCCGAAGGATGTCTCGATGGGACGTTCGTGGCGGCCGCCGCTTCACGCCACAAGATGTTTCGATTGCGTCAAGTTTCTCATCGGCTTTCGATTGTCAAACGATCCATTGCCCAACTTGATAATCCAGACCAAGTTGCATCACGTCGGGAGCTCAAAGTGATTCCATCGTGGGTAGCAAAGACGTCCAAGGGACGCCAACGACAACTTGAGAGTTTCCGTGCAGCGAAAGTTAAAATCCTTGATGAAATTAGGATCAATCGCGGATTGCCAAGCAGCCTTCGGCGAGATGAGGATGAACTCAAGGTCAGCCCCGCCGACTTCCAGGCCGTTATCGGTAAAGACAAGTTGAAAGTAACCAGACCGCTGTACAACATCCAGTACATGTGCGACTTCGGAAGCGATGTGATTTTGTCGTATGAAGTATTTCTCAAGAAGAACGACACAGGGACCTTGATACCGATGATTCAAAAGACAAGATTGATCGTTGGTGATCGATTAACGAAGGTTCATGCAGACAGCGGTTACTGCTCCCTTTTGGAGGTCATTGACTGTCGAGCACTACATGTGGATTTATTCGCGCCGGTGGCAGATAGAAAGGGAAGCAAAGGGCGCCAAACGGATAGCGGCGAAACTCAGATATCAGCGGAAGAGTTTTCGTGGGATGAAGCAACTAATTCACTGACTTGCCCGGCCGGTTACTTGATGAGTCGCGTTAGTCGCAGCAAAGATCCTCGCGCCGATGATCGATTTGTTATTGAGCTTCGTTATGAACAGGAAGAACAGAAGTGTGCCGGTTGCGAGCTTGCTGCTCGATGCCTAGCGTCTGGCTCCAAACGCCGGACGGTTCGGCGTTTGGAGCAGCAATCGGTGATGGACGAACAGAAGCAGAAAATGGCCAGTGAGGCCGGAGCCCAGAGTGCTCGGAATCGCAAGATGAGGATTGAGCGACGCTTTGGTGATAGTAAAAAGCACCGTGGCGGCAGAGAACTACACGGACGCGGATTCTCAAGAGCAACCGCAGAGACTGGCTTAATGGTTGTGGCTCAGAACACCCTGACGCTCTACCTACTCGAAAAACGAGCAAAAAACGAGTAGAACTAAGCGGGACGCTCTCTAACGCGTTCCGGCTGATTTACCCAACAAACCAAGGGATTTCGTTCCGAAGTGGCGCTGTCCAATTAGGCTTTGTCTAAATGGACAGTGCCACTTTGGCCCAACGCCCCTGAGTCTTGGAAGGGAGTAGTAAATCTAACGCGTGCTCTTCGCTTTCTGACCGATTTTTCGCAAGCCAATTGCCAGTGGAAGCAGTAGGAACGCAACCCACATCGCAATCAACATCGATTCGTGAGTTCCCCATAAAACACCTCCTGGAATCAGCGTATCGATGCGTGCATGCGGCAGGACTACGCTGATCAAATCAAAAACCGTCGCAGCGATCAGTCCGGTCACTAATCCTTTCTGACATGCGTTCATGGCCAACTGGCGGTCACCAATGGCCATCCCCACAGACATTCCAATTCCAGCACCGAATATTCCAAATTCAAACCAATGAGCCAGGAACGTTCGCGTCATTCCCAATGTATGCGACGCGGTAAACTCCATCACTGCGTGTCCCAGCAGAACTCCCATGCAAGACACCAATGAACTTGCCACTGCAACCGGGATGAGGTACTGAACAGCACGCCGGTGAACTCGCTTGGTAATGATCAAAGTGGCGGGCAATAAGATCGCCAGTCCCAGAGATATAGCTGACACTGCCAACATTGTATTGGTCAGTCGACAACGGGCGAAAGCCGTTTCTCTTACCTTCGCGACTCCATCGGGGGGCATTTGGGCAAGCAGTTCTTGGGCGATCACGAACACTGGAAAGGCGCTGTTCAAAACGGCAAAAGTAGCGCCGCCCACTAAAAGCAAAATCGGTAATGAAATTGACAAAGGAAGCACAAAAGCTGAGGTCAACTCGGGCGTGACCCTTTCTTTAATCGAATCGGTTCGCCCTTCGGCAGTGCTCGCAGATTGCATGTTGAAACGCCGTTAGTAATAACAAAGGAAAGTTGCGGATTGATTCACGTTGACGGACGATATGGGAAAAGTCTGACCTCGCCGCTCCTTGAATCCCACTCATAATTGAATTTTACGAAGGTCAACTCGGGGACCGACGATAATTATTTTAGGATGTTTTCTTCACTTTAGCCCAGAAAATCGCTTGACGCGGCCAGATGGCCAATGCGAGAATCATAATAACGTGTTCGCCGACTGTATGTCAAAGCAAAGTTGGCTAAATTCACTTTAAGCGTTCATGTTTACCGTTTGTCCGAACTTTTTTTGATAAACGTTTTTTTTCACAGGGCTTCACAAGGAGAGAATTTATGGTTTTAAGAAGCAAGTCACGAGGGGCTTTTACGCTCGTCGAGCTGCTGGTGGTTATTGCAATCATCGGAATTCTAGTGGGTTTGCTATTGCCGGCGGTTCAAGCCGCACGCGAGGCTGCACGGCGTATGTCGTGCTCCAACAACCTAAAGCAGTTCGGGTTGGCGCTCCACAACTATGAAAGCGCACATAAGTCGCTTCCCTACGGAACAAACCCTCACTCGGAGCCTGGTTGGGTAACCGAGTATTCAAAGGGATCACAGTTGGTGAAGTTGCTGCCGTTCGTGGAGCAAACAGCACTTTACGGACAACTGAATTGGACTTTAAAGATTGGACCCGGGGGCCATCCCGGGGGCGGCATTTCTTATCAAATGAGCAATTTGGGTTATGGTCATCAGGCATGGACTACGATTAGTCCTGCCCCACCGCAAAAGGATCTCCCCAACTTCCGTTGTCCATCCGATCCCTATACCAATGCTCCCAGTCAGTCCAACTGCAACTACACGTTGTCGATGGGAAATCAAAGAATGGAAGATGGCGGTCGTTGTCCCGGATTGAACGGCAATAACTTCAATACGGCTCCCGCCGGGTTGGGCGACATTGGCAACTCTTCCAATGGGACTCAGATTTCGGGTATTACCTCTCGATTTGGCCAATGGACTGCCCGACTGCGTGACCTTACGGATGGTACGTCCAATGTGATTGCGATGGGGGAATACCGTCCAAAGTGTGGTGATCACCCTTACTACTTCACTTGGTCGCACTGGAATGCAGCTTGGATATCGACAGTGGCACCGATCAACCAACAAACGTGTGGTGGTGAAGGCCTCGGAAAGGACGACGTCACAGGCGGATCTGAGGACTGCAACCACTTCCGGACCTGGAATATGTCCATGGGCTTCAAGTCGCTCCACACTGGCGGTGCTCAGTTTGTGATGGGGGATGCATCCGTCCAATTCCTTCCATCGACGATTGACTACATGACCTATCAAAAACTGGGCGATCGACGCGATGGTCAGGTAGTTACTATTCCTTGACCGTCGTCGCGACATCTGTGTTGATTTACTCGGAGCGTGCGTTGCAAATTTGCAATTCGCGCTCCTTTTTTTAACTTCGAGGATAG
>JANLQO010000522.1:0-11531 GCA_031367855.1 Planctomycetia bacterium
GAAGACAATCGACTCAGGCTCAAAAGACAAAGTCTTTGCAGAATGACAAACTGCTGAACGCCAGCATGCGTGGTTCCTAGGCTCCAGCCGGCTCCAGTCTGGGAATCCCATGAATTGCAGGCACTCGGCAATTCAGTGTCGCGGAGCGACCTTGCCACAGCGACCCTGCTCCTCAACGAGGTCGACTCAAAAGCAATTTTAACTGCATACGATATTCCCACTAATGAAACGGTTCTCGCCACCGACGCGAGTGCCGCGATCTTGCAAGCCAAACGGCTTGGGGGACCTGTGGCTATGAAAGTAGTATCGCCGGATATTACACATAAGAAGAATGTTGGTGGCGTCGTTTTGAATGTTCAAGGAGACGCTGAAGTCGCTGCAGCATTCGAACGTATCATTCGGTCTGCCACCCTTTCACAGCCCAACGCGCGCTTGATCGGAGTCAGCGTACAACCGATGGTGGTGGATCCAAACTCGATCGAGCTAATCGTCGGGGTCAAACGAGACCCAACTTTTGGTGCAGTGCTGATGCTTGGAGCCGGAGGTACGATGGTCGAATTAATGAGTGACTTCGTTGTCGAACTGCCTCCGCTCAATGATCGACTGGCGCGACGAATGCTCGAGTCGATGCGCGCCTGGCCATTACTCAATGGCTATCGAAAACGTCCGCGAGCCGACATCAATCAGTTGCTCGACGTGCTTATCCGGCGCTCCTACTTGGTTGCCGAGCGACCAGAAATAATCGAATTGGATATCAATCCATTAGTTGTCACGCCTCACTCCGTGACGGCCGTGGATGCTAGAACAGTCGTCGATCCACAGGCTGCGGTTGGCACGCAGCGTCCCTATAGTCATCTTGCTATTCGCCCCTATCCTGCCGAGCTGACTCGCACAGTCACGCTCGATAGTGGTCTGAATGTCACCTTGCGGCCAATCCGCCCCGAAGATGAAACGAAGTGGATTCAACTGCTCGAGGCCTGCTCGCCAGAAACCATCCACAGATCGTTTCGGCGGCTTGGTACATTACATTGATCATCAATTCGCCGCCCAATATTGTTTTATCGATTACGACCGCGAAATGGCCATTGTAGGAGTAATTGAAGAGTACGGCGAGGAAAAATTAATCGGCGTGGGCCGTTTGGTGGCCACTGCAGATCGTGATCGTGCTAGCTTAGCGTTATTAGTAGGGGATCCATGGCAACACCAAGGATTGGGGGCTCAGCTGGCCGACGATTGTTTAGAAATTGCCGATGCTTGGAAAATCGCCAATGTCGCTGCCGAAACTACCGCCGATAACTTTGAGATACGAGAAATACTTTAAGCTCGGGCATTCTGCGAAGACGTGGGTGATGATGGAATTGTAAATGCCCGCCGTCAGCTGCTCGTCGGAGATTAATTGTGGAAAACGATTCAATTGCCACGACGTGCATCGAACTAGCAAGTCTGGGTTTGACCGATGGAATGCCGCCGACGAGGCGAACTATTGGGATGGTCAGCCCTCCTCGCCGACGGAGTCATGACGACTTCCGCAGTCGCGACGGAAGCCACGAAAACAATTGAGTTTGAGACGAAGGAATTGAAGTTGCTTTGTGAGCAGGATCATGAAGTCGGCTATCATGTCATGCGACAGGTGCTCTGTTGGACAGCGTCACATGGACCTGTAAAGCGATGCTTCGTCACTCTTCCGGCCACTTGCCCGCTTGTCTGGCAGGAGCCAATGTTTGAGCAGCTAGCTAATCCTGCCCCAATTTCCCTGCTTCCTTGCAGCTTCTGTCGTCTCTGGCGGCAGAAGCCATACCGCATTTGGGAGAAGCCATGCATTACAATGGGTGCGACGCAATTGTGTGAGGAGCCACAGTTTCCTACAATGTAATGTTCATGCAATTATGAGTCTCGTGGGCGCGTCTCTGCTCGTTGGTTTAACGCAGTATCAGGGAATGAGGGGATCGATGAATGCTGAACGGCTCAAACGCGTACTGGTTGTCGAAGATGAGCTGGCGGTTCGCGATGGTTTGCTACAGCTATTGGAATCCAGTGGTTATTGCGCGACGGGCGTCGGTACAATCGCGGACATGTTGGCGCTATCGAGCTTGCACGATTTCGAGGCTATTCTGTTCGATTGGGAATTGCCCGATGGAACGGCCGTTGATCTACTCCCAAGACTTCATTCCCGGGCTCCGGATGCGGCCAGTATTGTGGTTACCGGAGATGCCAACATCAGTGCTTCGATTGCCGCACTGAGGCATGGTGCGATCGATTATTTAGTCAAGCCGATCGACCCAAATTGCTTGCAGGCTTGCTTGGCTCGAATCGAGCATCTGCGAGAGTGCCAACGACGCGTCGCGCAGTCCGATCGACTGGCCACTATTGGCCAGGCGGTTACCTCGATCGCGCATGAAAGTCGCAATGCCCTCCAGAACATCCAGGCCCGCGTGGAACTGATGGAGTTGGACTTGGCCCATGACCTGGAAAAACTACAAGACCTGCGCGTCATCAAATCCGCAGCCCACAGCTTGTGGCGCATGTTCGAAGAGTTGCGGGAGTTCGCCGCGCCGATTGTGCTTGATAAAACCAGCTGTCCGTTGCGCGAACTTGTCCAGCGAGCCTGGAAAAGCCTCGAGATGCTGCCAGAAACGCGATTGGCTACATTGGCGTACGATGTGGCTGATATCGAAGTGTCGGTCGACTCATTGCGGCTCGAACAGGTGTTTCGCAATCTTTTTGAAAACGCACTCGCCGCTTGTAAATCTCCTGCCAACATTGAAGTGTCATGGTCGATAACCAACGTACCAAAGCGGAAGATGCTGCGAATCCTTGTTCAGGACGATGGACCGGGATTCAGCCACGAGCAGAGGGAGAATGCCTTCGAGCCGTTTTTTACCACGAAGAGTAAGGGGACAGGACTGGGGCTGCCCATTTGCAATCGCATCCTAGAACAACATCAAGGTTGGCTGGAAATCGCTCCCAGTTCGGATAAAGGAGCCTGCATGGTGCTCATGCTGCCGCTGGAGATCGAAGGCCAATCATCAGCGCCCCTCACGACTATGCTGCGAGCATTCAGGTCGTTTGACGTAGCAACTCGGTACGGCTTTTGCTTCCACCTCGACTCTTGAGTCGCCAATTTCCCAGGTGACGCAAAGCACTTTGCGAAATTCGTCGCTTAAGCAACTCCCATCAATGAGTAGTTTGGACCGCACGACGAATGAGATGGATGCTATGTTCGAAGAACTATTGCTCATCGATCCCGACCAAGAGATTCTGGACGCCTTCAAAAGGTTTCTGGAATTACACAGTTACTTAGTCTCAACAGCCGCAAGCGGTTCAGAAGCCACACGTCAGCTCCGACTTACGCGTCCAGACTTGGTTGTGATCGAGCCGGTATTGAATGACGATTGGGGCGAGAGAGTTCTCGAGCAATATCGACACTCTGCCGCGGGTGTGCCCGTAATTGGGTTATCCAAACAAAGAGCCAGCCGCATAGCCTTTCCGTTTTGCAACTATCTTGTTAAACCTGTTTCGCTGGCACGTTTGTTGGAGAGCATTCAAAACGCACTCTGTTCCAGTGTGTCCATTGTGATAGAACTGCCCGAGTTGAATTGAGATGACATCGCAAGAGTTCGCGTGCAAGTGCGCGAGCGCGACAGAATGAAACACAATTGCGCAAATCCGCCCACCCATGCAAATGCGACGCACAGGCTGCAGCGATCCTAGCTGGCGGATTATGCTCGTTTTTGCGTGGGTCGCTCCTGCCGAGTGCGACCATTCGCTGCCAAAGTTAAACTGGCCGCACCCGGCCGAAATATTACGCAGCTGATTGTAGACAGACGAGTCGTGGCGGATGCGGCCAGCATCCGATCCGCCGCCGGCAGCGTCGGCAACGGTGCAGGAGCGTCGGCCACGGCACTTTTTTTCAACTGCTTTCTGATTACCGCGCATCACCTCGCGATTCTCATTTCCCAAGCAGCACATCTAAGCCCGTTCACAAAGACCGCGATTCGTCCAAAAACGCTTCCGTGATCGGCCACTTCCTCCTGAATATCTGCATCGGCGATGTTATGCTGCAGCATCATCGTCGATGCCATCCGCATAGCGTTTTCAATTTCGCCCTCGGTCGCCGCAGCGTTGGCGGACACTCTGCGCATCTTTTTAATGCGTTCAACGATTCGAGCCATGGAATCATTATTGGTTTGCTGTCGTTTTGACAAGCGGCGTGCGCAGGGAATTACGCTGTTCGTCGAGCACGCAGACCTGGGTGCACACCAATACCCATCAACAACGTAATTGTCCTCCAATTGCGGATCCCATGTGTCGTAGATAGTTCTATCGACCATAGTGGCTAAATGACCCGGTTTCCGACTATTCACCACTGGCCCAAAACTTAACACAACGTTGCCAGGAATATCATCCATACTTCGAGCCGATCGAGCAAATCACATTGGCGAGCTTAGTAAATCTCTCGATTCCAGAAATTGCGAACATCGACGCAGCTCTTCGAGAAACGGAGGCTCCCTACCAAACCGGACGTGACGTTCGGTTTCGACTGGATATCGTAGCAGCTTACAGCTACACCTGCGCTCTGACTAGCTATCGCGTGACGACTATTGATGGTGCCACGATTATCGATGCAGCACACATCCATCAGTTCTCGGAATCTCGTAATAACGATCCCAAGAATGGTCTTGCGCTCTGTAAAAACGCTCATTGGATGTTCGATCAACGTCTTTGGTCGCTCGACGACGAATTTCGAATCAGCGTTGCGGATTCTGCATTCGACGAAAACGCGCGCGACCAGAAGTCTTTACGAGACTTTCATCGCTTGCGTATTGTCCTGCCCTCAAAATCAAAACTCTGGCCCGATCCACAGCCAAATTGCGCCCGCTTCACGCCCGATTTTGTAGTTCTTTGCGCCCGATCTGTTCACATGGCCGTCGCGGCAAATGTCCGGTCAGGTACTTCGCACCCTGACGTTTCGCTTATCTCTATAAACTCCCGGCAGGTCGTGAAAGTCAGGAGGGCGAGGCGGCTGAGTGATGTTTGTTCCCCGAAAATGTGATAGTGCTCTACTTTTGGGTGCCGCCACAGAACGTTTTGCATTTGTCAAGTTCATCGAAGCATCGGTTTTCCGCGTCTTTTCAGCGGCACGATCGGTTTACTCGCAAAACCCGTTACGGCTAAGTTCATGGTTCAATCAAATGACCCGCTGAGTTTGGAAGATCGTAGAGACTTACCACGGATGGCATGGCGGTTCCACGAATGAATACAAGTTCGCGAGTATACCCCAACCAAGTTGCACCCGGCAGGAGCAACCCACTCAAAAACCAGGGACTTAACCATTCCGCATAGTCCCACACAATAAAGCTTGAACCTCGATGTGGCGCACGCTTCTCCCGGATGATCCGGTTTTTCCTCAAAAATATGACATGAGCGTACGAATGTAATTAGCTCTCAGCAGTCCGCATGATGGCGGCAGATTGACCGCCTGGTTCGCGCATTACGGTTCCTTCGAATCGGAAACCACAATATCTTTTCTCTGTTCAACTATGGGACGGTTCTTTGAAGAGGCAAGTCGTCGGTGAATAACGAACGCCGACAAGCCTCCCGATATGAGCCCCGTTCCAAGTGCTACAATTGGCGATTCAACTGCAACTATCGTCGCGACCGGCGCGCTGATCGTTGCGATTAACAGTAACGCTACGACGACTGCCGTGATTGGAGTTGCAACCCAACCGAGAAAGAAACCGCTCACTGGGTGACGAGCCAATATGCCGATCCATGTACCGAACAAGATGGGTGTCAAGAACCCGAACAGGAAAGTGAACAGGACAGTGAGTTCGTGCATTGTATCCCTCCGACACGGAAGATTTTGATGACCCAAGCCACCTGGATTGTACGTACCTTATCGATAGTTGCACCCGGCAGGAGTGACCCACCGAAAAAAACGGGTGTAGCGAGCGCACCGTCAATCGGGCTGAACCGACTTTAACCTTCGATTCCGGTATCGAGCACCGCCATGAAGGCTTTTTGCGGGATGTCAACCGAACCGATCGACTTCATGCGCTTCTTGCCTTCTTTTTGTTTGGCCCACAGTTTGCGTTTGCGCGTTATATCACCGCCGTAACACTTGGCGGTCACGTTTTTGCGCATGGCAGGAACTGTTTCTCGCGCGATGACACGCGAGCCAATGGCGGCTTGTACGGCGATTTCAAACATGTGGCGATCGATCTCTTCTTTCAGCTTCTTCACGACCGCGCGTCCGCGACGGTCGGCATCGGCGCGATCGCAAATAATGCTTAGCGCGTCCACCTTCTTGCCGTTGACGAGAATATCCATGCGCACCAAGTCAGCGGTTTCGTAGCCAACCAATTCATAATCCATTGTGCCATAGCCGCGGGTGGCACTCTTCAACTTGTCGTGAAGATCGTAAATCACTTCCGCTAGCGGCAAGCGGTACGTGACCATAGCCCGCGTCTGCGAGAGGTATTCGGTGCCGAGCTGAACGCCACGTCGATCTTGACAGAGCTTCATGACTTGCCCGATCTGATCGTTCGGCACAACAAAGTTCACCTTGACCATCGGCTGCCGAAACTCATCGATGTCCCCGGACTCGGGCACCTCCTGCGGACGATGGATTTCAAGCTTGTCACCCTTACGGGTAATGATCTCGTAGGTCACATTCGGAGCTGTCTGAACCAAGTCGACGTCGCATTCGCCTTCGAGCCGCTGTTGCACGATCTCCATGTGCAGTAAGCCGAGAAATCCGCAGCGAAAACCGAATCCGAGGGCTTCGCTGGTTTCTGGTGCAAACTCAAAACTCGGATCGTTAATACTCAGTTTTTCCAGCGCATCGCGGAGTTCGCTGAAGTCCTGGCCATCGCTAGGATACAGCCCGCAATAAACCATGCGTTTGGGTTGCAGATAACCTGGCAACGCCGGTGCGGCATCCAGGCCGGCGGTGATTACCGTATCGCCGATGTGAACATCTTTCAGCGACTTGATATTGCAGATTAAGTAACCCACTTGGCCAGCGATCAATTTCTCGATCGGGCGGCGGTGCGGTACGAACTGACCAAGTTCTACCGTTTCGTACACTGCGTTGGCTCGTGCGAGACGGATTTTTTGACCGCGCACGACCGTGCCCGCCATGATCCGAGCGTAGGTAATAGCGCCGCGATAATCGTCATAATGCGAATCAAACACCATCGCTTGCAATTGTGCTTGTGGATCACCCGTTGGAGCCGGGATGCGCTCTACAATGGCTTTCAGCAAGTCGTCAACGCCAATGCCGGTCTTGCCGCTGCAGAGCACAATTTCCTCGGGATCGATGCCCAGCGACTGCGACATCTCTTCCATGACTTCGGCGACGCGCGCGTGCTGCAGATCGATCTTGTTGATCACGGGAATGATCTTCAGGTCGTGCGACATGGCTGCGTAAGCATTGGCGACCGTTTGAGCTTCCACGCCTTGGAAGGCATCGACCAGCAGCAGCGCGCCTTCGCAGCATGTTAAGCTGCGTGAGACTTCGTATTGAAAGTCAACGTGTCCGGGTGTATCGATCAGATTTAGCTCGTACTCTTTACCTTGGTGCTGGTGCCGCAGCGCGACCGCTCGGGCTTTGATCGTAATCCCGCGTTCGCGTTCAAGAACCATATCGTCGAGCATCTGCGCTTTCATTTCGCGTTTTTCGACGGTCCCAGTTTTTTCTAGTAAGCGGTCGGCGAGCGTACTCTTGCCGTGATCAATGTGCGCGATAATGCAGAAGTTCCGAATTCTCGAAATGTCCATTTCGGCTACTGGCTTAGACAGGATGAGAACTCCAGCGTGTTTGAAGGCAAACTTAAAAATGAAACTCGTTAAGCGGGTATGGGCGTTAATGCCGCGCGATAGTCTTTGCGTGCCGTCCCGGCGGCCCCAAGGTAACCAGCGTCCCCACCGAGTGTGGCGAAGCCGATAGTCGTGCCGCTGTAGACGTGCGCGAACGTCCTCTCTTTAAATTCGCCGCGAACGCGTTCCAAGAACCGCTGGCCGATCGGTGATGTCGCGCCCCCAAAGTTCATCGCGCCCCCAAAGACAACCAAACCTGGGTCGACTGCATGAACGACACTAGCCACGCCGACCCCCAAGTACATGGCGGTTTCGTCGATGATTTTCAGCGAAAACTCATCGCCGATCGTCGCGGCTTCGTAGACTCGCTTGGCAGTGATCGCTTTGCCGTTCATCAAGATCTGTGATAGAGTGCTCACCGCACCCTTGCTGAGTCCCTCTTCCGCGCGTGCGGCTACAGCGCTAGCACTCGCGTAGGCTTCCAAATGCCCCCGTCCGCCGCCCCACACACACAACCTCGCATCGGGTCGGCAGTCCACGACAACGTGACCACATTCACTTCCAAAACTGTTTACGCCATTCAGCAAATGGCCGTCAATAATAATGCCACCGCCGACCCCGGTGCCCAATGTTAACAGTGCCAGACTATCATGCTTTGCGCCGGTACCCACCCAAAACTCCCCGTAGGCTGCCGCATTCGCATCGTTGATGAACGATACCGGCTTGACGGCCGAATCCTGCAACGCGTCGCGTATCGCAAAGTAATGCCAGTTGGGAAGATTGGGCGGGTCGAGCAACATGCCGCGTTTCAAGCACAACGTGCCGGGCGAACCCAGTCCGATGCGAACCAGCTCTGCGCTGGGCAATTGAAGCTGCTGACACAGTTTTACGATGGTCGCTGCGCACCGCTCGACGGCTTGTTGCGGGCCGAGCTGTTCATTCGTCTCAATCGAATCGTATGCGAGCGTCTGGCCCCCATTATCGACGAGGCCGATTTTGATATTGGTTCCGCCAATGTCAACGCCGGCGAAATAGGGCCCCTGCGATTTTTCGAGCGAAACGATTGGCTGATTTGTGGGCATTGGTTAAACGTAGGGGGGACGGTCAGCGAATGGTAGCGTTAAAGGGCTGTATTATAGAGGTTCACTGGATATTCGCCCAGGCGAACTCGCAGTGCGGTTATCGCCGTTTTGATGAGTTTCTCAGCCTTGGGACTCGAAATATGAGCGACTTCGGGTACATTTCTGGATCGGTCCACAACGCAACTGCACCCACCACTCTTCCCTAGGATTTCGACATGCAACTAGCCAAACTTCTCAACTCGCAAGGGCTCCCCGCTGTTGGCAAGGTCGACAGTGACCACATCACCTTGCTAGATTTGGCAGCGGCTGGTTTCGGCAGTCTTTCCGATTTATTGGCCGCGCCTAGTGTTGCAGAATCCGCGTCGCATTTGTCGGCCACCGGGGAGCGTGTGCCAATTCATGCCGCGCGATTGCTGCCGCCGATCGATTCACAAGAAGTTTGGGCGGCTGGCGTCACCTACAAGCGCAGCCAAACCGCGCGCATGGAAGAATCGGAAACCGCAGCCTCCTGCTACGATCGAGTCTACGCTTCGCCACGGCCTGAGATCTTTTTTAAAGCGACTCCGCATCGCGTCCGTGGTACCGGTGACGAACTGCGCATCCGTGCTGACGCAACTTGGAATGTGCCCGAACCGGAGTTGACGTTGGTGATCTCGCCCGCCCTGAAGATCGTGGGCTTCACCGTAGGCAACGATATGAGTTCGCGCGATATCGAAGGTGACAACCCGTTGTACCTACCGCAAGCCAAGATGTACAACCAGTGCTGCGGCCTCGGCCCATGGATAACGCTCGCTGACGCGATGCCAGCGCGCGACAAGATTGAAATATCATTGAAGATCTGGCGCAGCGGCCAGTGCGTTTTCGACCAATCAACATCCGTCGCGCAGATGGCTCGCACGTTTGAAAGTTTAGTTGAATGGCTCGGACGCGATAACAGTTTTCCCAACGGTACGTTCTTGTTGACGGGAACAGGCATTGTGCCGAATAGTGATTTTACACTGGCCGTAGCCGATCGAGTGGACATTCAGATCTCGGGAATCGGCACCTTGAGCAATACCATTGTGCAAGGCTGAGCCCGAGATACTGCACCTTGAAATAAAACAGATCGGAGTTTGGCCTGTGGCAATTCATTGCTTGGCCTAAAGCAAGCCAGCGTTGAAGTCCGTTATTCAGTACCCTGATGATGAACACATGGTGATTGTCCAAGCCGCTTTGAATGAGGTGTTTGAGTTTCTTGATGAAGTCCCACCTCGCGCCAAATCAAAGTAACCTACAAATGTGTATCAAATATTTTAGAACACTATCCTCGTGACTCATCTTCTTGTATGTTCACGGCCAGTATCAGTGCGAGAGCGGTACGTCACGATGTACCCGATGACAGGCTGCACAGTTGGCTGACAATCGCTTGAAGGGTTCGTCGATTTCGGTTGAACCAATAGCGGTGTCCACCATTCGATCGCGAAGAAGCCTTGCGAGAGCGCGCGAGTCGGATTCGGATTGATCAAGCAGTAAGCGGAATGCGGCTGGCTTATTCGCAACCGATTCCATCCGCAGCATTTCAGTGAAATGCTCCCAAAGCATGAGAGCCTCGTGGTCTGCGTGGAGATCTGGATGATCGTCGAGCGATTTCCAGTCTACCGCTGACAAACGTTTTAGATGATCAAAAGTGCGCTCAAGCTCCACCATGGCTTCTGCCAGCGGTGGCAGCTCCGCGATTTCAGGAAAGTCTGATTTGAGCGCATCGAGGAGTTGGTTATCGAGTCGTCGCGCGTTCGCTGCGGACTGATACAATCCTCGATAATTTTCGCTTGTTCCGGCAAACTTGAGCAATTTGGTCCCGGCCAGGGGTTCCAGCATTCCGTTAGCCACGCAAGCGACCGCAGCGGCCGTAGGGCTGCGATGTAATCCATGATGACAGTGGATGTAGATTGGGCCTTCGAAGTCGCGAACCGCCTTGGCCAATTCGGCGGCACGCGAGTCTGGAATTCCGTTGTAACCATGTGGCAAATGCACGTATCGCATTCCGTACTTCGCCGCCAGCTGCAGGTCGGGGTGCGCTCCATCAACGCTAATGATCGTCTTCACTCCCAGCGATCTAAGCTCTTCAAAGGCAACCTCGCCATCGGGTCGGCCACCAGAAATCACACGTTCATGAATTCGAATTGCGTTCGGAAGATGAGCCACCTGCATGCGCAGCGGCAAGCGATCGCTGGAATCAGTGGCAATCTCATCCGCCTTCGCACAGCCGATTCTAACGACGCACACGAGCGTTAACGCGATCAAGTTCATTTTGTGAGCATTTGCGTGCACACGCTTCTCCAGGAAGTTACCAAACGAAGAGCATCAGTGCTCAGGAATAGTTTAACACACTGCGACGCTCGCTTCAGCGCCGGCGGCGATCCGTTTCTAAAACATACAGAATACTAGCCCGAAGCGCAAGTTTTGATGTTGCGCTATTTGACTTAGGGGCAAAGCCCCGTTCGTTTACCTACGCAAGGTAGTCGATGTTGTAAAAAGTGAGCTGATGTTTCATGTTGCTCGATCCCGAGAGGGAATCGATCGGTTAAGAAGGCCCAAGCGGTAAAGGGGTTCTCTCGGGGATTCCTTTGTTTTTTTGGGGAATCCTGT
>JANLQO010000560.1:0-19816 GCA_031367855.1 Planctomycetia bacterium
GCTTGGGCAAACCGGGCTTGGCCAGACGGGTGGCATGGGTCAAGCTGGCGGGCTTGGTCAAACCGGTGGAATCAATCAATTGGGTAGTCCAAATATTGCCAACGCATTCGGAAGTGGGGGAATCCTCGGTTCCAATACGAATAGTGCTTTCGGCGGGCTGGCAAACACGGCTCTGCTTAGCCGAAGTCTGAACGGCGGCGCAGGTGGAATGGGCGGGATGAATGGAATGAACGGCATGGGTGGCGGTCGCGGAGGAATGCAAGGAGGACGTGGCGGATTCAATTCCATGAATCAAAATCAGAAAAGCAACAAGCCGCAAGTGCGAGCCACCGTCAAACTAGGATTTGACGTTAAACCACCCACAAACGCAGCTGGTTCGCAGGTTATCAATTCTCGCTTGAGTCGTATTCCCTCTTCTCTGCTCAAAGGGATAATCGTTGAAATGAACGGTCGCACCGCTGTCATGCGCGGTAATGTTGCGACGCTCGCAGAGGCAAAGGTAGTAGAGCGATACCTGTCGCTCGAGCCGGGAATAAGTGACGTACAGAATGAACTTGTCATTGCTTCGGGTGAAAAGGTCACACCCAAGGCCGGCGCAAAAAAAACGCCGACCGCGAATAGTTCTCGGTCCGCGTTGGAATCAACGACTGCAGCTCAAACTAATAACGATTCATCGCCGAATTCGGCAGTCCAGGCTGCATCGCCTGAGATTGTTCCTGCACCTGGCCCATAGTAGAAGGTTGTACAAATCCCGCTTGTTGGACTTGACTGGGTTGCGGCGGCTGATGAATCAGTGGAATTGGAGGTTGCCCGAAAGGTTGCCACTGCGTAGCAAATGCAGCTTGCACAGCGCCAGGTTGGACGGGATTGAAATCCGCAAAACCTGGAGTCATCTGATTCGGGATTTGTGCGGGACCTTGGTTGCCTGGAAACCCGGGTTTGCCCGGCATCATTTGGTTGGGCTGCGGCGTGGGTGAAGTCCTTGGGTAACCGATACCGGGAGTGTTCCCATTGGGTTGATTGCTTGGCAAATTGTTTTGCATAGGCATCGATGCATTCTGCATCCCGCCCCCACCAATCTGCGTATGATTGGGATTCTGATTGGGGTAAAGCGTTAAGGCTCTCGTCGTTTGCTGCCCTAATTGCGTCACGGAGTTGCTGCCATATTGCACTTCGGTTGAGTATGAGTTGAGCGTTTGGGAATCGGTGTTGATGGACTTGTCGCTGTTTGCGTTGCGGGTAGATTTCTTCGCAAGTCTATTTACCTGAGAAGGCCGTGAAATTGTGGTTGTTTTCATTCCACCTAAAACAGGTAGGGGCCCAGAGTTAGTTGGTGTCTCAGACTGTTGAAATGAAACTTGCTGAAACGGCGTCGAGCGTGTTTGCTCCTCGATAGTTCTTCCCGGCAGAATGAGCTTGGCGGGTTCTCCTTGGACAAGGCATCCGTCAGTGCCTTTGAATGCAGGAATGAGAGTTATTTCCTTTTGCATTCCGTCAGCCATATCCCACGGGATCCAAACGCTATAGGAAGCACCCAACTCTGACGAACTGAAGTGTTCTGTAAATTGCTCAGCGGTGAACATAAACGTCTTGTCCGCTTTTGTTTTTTCTGCATCGGTCCTTGATACCTTCGTCTCTTCGTACCCATGTACAATGAGTTCGCCATCTACAGGAATGGCCTGAGATTTCTCGTTGTAGAAATAGATCCGTCCGCCGAACCCGCGGGTCGGTGGCTTGCCAGTCATTGTCAGGATGTCATGGGTCCAAATAGCAGCCATTTTTTGTGGCCGCTGATACGGTTTTTTCCAGAATTGCATTCTGGACCACATCGAGTTGTTGTTCTTGGGCTTACTAGTTGTCCATGAGGCGCACCCCGTGGTGACGGACATCAGTATCAGACCTGCGGCAATGGTAATGATTACGTTGCGCATCGCTCGAGAACTCCATTTCTCACATTGGATCATTTCAATGTTCCTACACCGGTTCGAGCACGGAGCGACTAGGCAGTCGCAGTCGAATCCTGATTGAACTTTATCGGTAGGTAGCCGGCTGCACAGGGGCTTTAGGCTGGCGGTTTACGACAGGCGCTTGCCCAGGAGCTAGCGTGGGCATGCTTGATGGGTTGGGAGTATATTGAGGCATATTCTCTGTGTAGCTTACTGCCTGCATAGTCGGGCTATTGTTCCGGAAGTTCCCAGCACTAGGCGATAGGCTTGGCGTGCTTCCCGCCGCGGGTGGACTTGGCGTGTAGTCATTGTCTAGCACGCTCGACATGGGTATGGTTTCGATGGGAATCTCCATCGTGTTGTCGATGATCGCTGTGGGCTGCATATCAGGATAGATAACTGGGCCCTTAGCTGGTCCCCAAAGCCCATTCCCGCCGTTGAGTCCCACATCGCCGTGCATATTGAGGATATCCGCTAAGCACCAACTCATGCGAGAAGATTCTACTTGCTTGTAAATTTCAACTTTTTCATCCGTGTCGACAATACGCGGAGTCATGATGACTAACAATTCCGTTCGCGTTTCCGATTCGGATTCAAAGCGGAATGCGGCACCTAGGATTGGAATATCGCCTAGGAATGGAATCTTGCGCGATATGCTGTTACGATTTTTCTGAATCAATCCAGCAAATACTACTGTCTGACCAGAATAGGCACTGATGGTTGTTGTGGCAGTCGTTGTGTTGATAATGGGGGAACGGATCGTGGTTCCGTTGGTGCTAAACCCGACTGGAACACCAGCGTCAATCGAACCAAGACTTGAATTGGTAACCGTCAGCGGCATAATAATCAAACCGTCTTGGTTAACGCGAGGAATCACCGTCATCTGCAAACCAACCGGTACGTCTGTCGCGTTGACGCTTTGACCGTTTACGCCTGTCGTCGTACCGGCAACGCGTGGCACTTGCTGGCCTACAAGAATATTTGCCTGCCGGTTATCCATCGTCATAATTTGTGGACGACTGAGTATTTGAATTCGATTCGCATCTTGTAAGGCGCGCAGCAGCACGCTTACCGATTCACTGGCTGCGGAAAGCACCAACCCACCATAACCTAGCGTGCTATTTGAACGCCCCATAGCAAAGGAGCTCAGTCCCTGGCCAGCGACTTGCTGACGTTGATCGACACCGCCTAGAGCCCCAAGGTTTCCAAGCGTACCGCCGGTGCTAGCTGCAGGGATCGTTGTGGCGAGATTGAAGCCCGGTGAGTTCAAGGTGCCTTGGGAGGCGAGTCCACGGTCGTAGAGCAACGAGTCTTGCAAACCGAACTCGGTACCAAATTCGAATTGATCGCTAAGCGTTACTTGTGCAATCAACACTTGAATTGCAACCAACGGTGGGCGACGATCCAGTCGCTCGATGATTTTCATCATTGACTCGAAGTAACGCGGCGTTGCGCTGAGCACGAGACTGTTGGTTAGGTCTTCAGCGACCACGAATACCTCGCGGTCGACGCGTTCAAAGGCAGTGATCAAACCACCTTGGAAGAGAGTCTGAGTTGTCGCTGTACGTTGTTCGTTCAAGAAATTGGTGAGCGCGTTAGCGACGTTTGCCGCATTGGTATTCCGCAGCCACACTACTTCCGTTCGGCGCGTCTGAACGCCATCCTCGTCTAAGCGCAGCAGCAGCACTTCGATCACTTCCAGATCGTTGGCACCACCACTTACAATAATGCTATTGGTGCGAGTGTCGACCGAAACTCGCAACTGCACGAGCGAGCCTTCGCCGCCCGTCGTGAGGGCTTGCTGCTGCGCGCCCAAACCTAGGAACCCGCCAGTCGTGCTTTGGCCGGCAGTAACTGGCAAGCCAAACAACTGCTGCAGCAGTGTGGCTAATTGCGTAGCATCACCGTTCTTGACTTGAAAAACTTTGATGCGCGCTTCAGCACTTGGCAAACTATCGAGTTGGCGAATCAGTTCGCCGATCAACTCCATGCTCTTCGAGGGAGCTCGCACCACGAGGGCGTTTAGTTTCGGGTCCGGAGTGACTACCACTCCAGCGAGTATCCCGGATTCGATTTTCGAATCCTCGTCGCCGGCAACTGAGGGAATGATGGTTAACTTGCCGCTTGGAGGAGTAGCTTGCCCAGCACCTCCGCCACCACCGCCGCCACCACCACCTCCTCCTCCACCACCGCCACCTGTAGCTTCGCCATCAATGACCGATTGAATGACTTGTTGCAACTCGTCAGCCAGTGCGTTCTTTAAAGGAAATACGCGAATTTCGTTGGTCGCGGTTGTACCTTCGACGTCGATTTCAGTAATCAGTTTTTCAACTTCAGTCAACTCTCGCGGCGCACCTTGTAGGATCAGCGAATTGGTACGGTAATCGGCTAGGACCTTCACACGCGTTCCTAAGGCCTCGCGAGTCGTCTCGCCACCGCCGGGATTTTCAACGAAGAAGTCGCGTATGGTCGTCTCTGCATCGACGGCGGAAGCGTGCAACAAACGTACAACTTTCAATTGGTTGGACGCGGTTAACTCTACGTCTAGATTCTTAACCAGTGTTTTGACCGATTCTACTACTTCCGCGCGGCCAATTAGGAGCAAAGAATTCGGTTGGCCAAGTGCGGTGATACTGACTGGGCCTTGGCGGTTCTGATAGATATCTTCATACAATTTTGTAACCAGAGCCGCAACCGCTTGGCTATTTGCGAATTCAAGCGGCAGCACGACAATATCGGGCTGAGTTTCTACGGCTTGTTCCTTGATTTTCTGAATGACTTCCAGCGTGCGTTCGACGTCGCGCTTGCTACCGCGAATAATTACCAAATCGATCTCTTCGATAAACTCGATTTGCACGTCCCCGAACAGCCCCGATTCACCGATGCCATCTTTGCCGAGGATCGCCGTGGCGGGCTCGTCAGGGTTGCCCGGCTGACCGCCAGGTTGGTTGCCCTGTTGCCTGCCCCGCACGGTAGCGGTGGTTTGATTATCCTGCGGCAATATCGCTTTGACGAGCTGGAAAGCGCGTTTCACCCGTCGCGGCTCGGCTGGCGATAACGGCAAGATGTGAGTTGTCCGTTTCTGATCAACTTGACCTTCATCGAGGCTTTGCATGACTTGCATCCAACCCGACCCCGTCAACCCTCCACCCAGTACATTGACTTGATTCATGCGACGATCAACTTGCAAGACATCTTGCATGCCAGTGGTATTGGGAATTCGGAAAACAGCGAGTTCACCATTGCGCTCAGTTGTGACACTCAGTTTTGGACCCGCCAATCGGGTCAACGAATCCTCCAACTCTCTCCAGCTCAAATTGCGCAGATGGTATGTCTGCTGCTGATAGGATCCGACGCTCAGCCCTTTGTCGCTGGACGCGAGTTTAACATTGGCGTTCGTCAGCAGCGTTTGAATTTGACCGGCGATTTGGCGATGGATTATTTCGGGAGCCATGATCATCAATTTGCCTGTCTTCGGGTCCGTGGTCACCTGCACGTCCGATGTTTGGCTAAATTGAATTTGCAAACGCGCTCCGACGGGTCCGATGAGATCGCTGGGAACATCGTAGACTTGCAATCGAACCGGGCCGCCCGCTGTAACCTTGGCCGTAGACTCTACAACCGGTTGCATCCTTGGTTGTTGTGCGTCCGCAATGCCTGCACAAGCTAGCGATCCGCCAAGCAAGATTAAGGCAGGCTTTGCACTGATCCAAGTGGATCGCAAGCAACTGAGGAACTGCCGCGCCAATTTTCGGGATTGTCGCGAGCGGTTTGCTGATGCCATGTTTAGATCCTTAACGATGTCCGGTTTGCTAGCTCAACAATGCGGCGCAGATACTCCACGCCTCAATGGGAGAATCGGCATAACCGTTACAAACCTTTTTGTAAAATCAACGGTTAAAGGAGGATTAATCCGCAAATCCTATCCAAAGCAACGGATGGGCAAATTCTCCCTCGCTTCCCGTCAGAGAATACTTCGCTGATAATGATCGCTTTGAGTGGCGTAAGCTTCCAGCTTGCGATTGCTACGTCTTCGTCCATCATAGATTTTTGGATACTTGGATAAGGATGGCACAACCAGAGTCTGCGAGGGGTGTGTAATTCCCTGGGAAGCCACCACGCCCTTCGCAAAGCCTCAGAGCGTGCCACCCCAAAACTCAAACCTGAAACTCACAAGGGGCTAGACCCGAGCGCACGCCTTTTGAGACAAAGCCTCAGTGCTCCTTAACTGAAAGTATTACAATGCGATTCTCCAGAGTCTCCCACAGCCTCGGGCGAGCTGTCTTGTTTATTGCCTTGCTTGCTAATTGCCGACTGGATTCACCATGGTGATCGATCGAGACTACCAAGTTGTCAACGCTTACCACTTGCGCTGGGAAGCACCCAATGAAACGGCCTATCCCGCGACTTTTGTGATCGACCCGACCGGGGTGATTCGCTACGCAAAGATCAGCCAAACGCACGGCGATCGCGCTGCCGTTCAAGAAGTGCTGGCGGCGCTGGGTAAGCCCTAGCAATTCGTGAACCCGATTTGTTTTAGTGGGTCACTCTTGCCGAGTGTGACCTTCGTTTCAGTGAGCCGTCGGCGTTAGCCGCAGTCGCATCCGGCAGATGCGACCCACTGAAAACCGAATGCATCCATCATTTTCATGAACGAAACCATGTTTCCAGGTACTGAAGATGTTAAACGATTCGTCGCGCCGGGCTTGGGTTCCGTACTTGTGGTCGTCTCGTCGCTAACCGCCGATGGAGACGAACTCGACCGCTTGATGCGGTGTATGTCCAAAGATGAATGGGCCAGGCAGCAGCGTTTTCTCCCTCCAGAGGTTCAGCGACGGTTCGGCGTCTGTCGGGGTCGCTTACGCCAATTGCTTGGCGCGATGCTGGAACTTGATCCAGTAAAAATCCAATTTGAATACAATTCGACTGGCAAGCCGCGATTGGCCAAGCGTCACCGATCAACGCTTGAGTTCAATGTATCGCACTCAGGCGATTGGGCTGTCTTTGGTTTCGGCCAATCTACACCCGTGGGAGTTGACACCGAACTATTCGAACGTCGAACAAATTTCGAAGCGCTTGCGCCGCTAGTTTTGAATGATAATGAACGGGCGAAGCTAGAATTACTACCGCCCGCGGACCACAATCTAGCAATCATGCGTGCCTGGGTTGCGAAGGAAGCGTTGCTGAAAGCAATCGGTATCGGCATTGGTTCTGGTTTGCATTCAGTCGAATTTCCCATGCCTCTACCGGCCATTTGTGCTCCTTTGAAAATTGATGCGATGCTGCTTGAAAAGTTGGATGATGACGCGAATTGTCGCATGAATTCGTGGATCGATGTCGGAGCCTGGCGCGTGCATCAATTGGACGCGTTACCCGACGGTTTTTCAGCGGTCGCCTGCGCGGCGAGCATCAAAACTATCGTGGCTGCCAAGTACTGAAGCGGAGTGGACTACAAGATGACGCCAAGCGAAATACTGTGCGAGTTGATTGCGATCCCAAGTGTGAATCCGATGGGCCGTGAACTGAGCGGTCCGATCTACTTTGAACAGCGGCTAAGCGATTGGTTGGTAAACTACTTTGAGTCGATCGGTGCCCATTGTGAACGCATTGAGGTTGCGCCAGGACGCGCGAACGTAATCGCGCGTTATGATTCGCCTGGCGCAACTCGAACCTTGCTGTACGACGCGCATCAAGACACCGTGCCGATTGACAACATGACCATCGATCCCTTCACTCCCCAAGTGGGCGAAGGTCGCATTACCGGTCGTGGCGCATCGGATGTCAAAGGTGGTTTAGCGGCCATGCTTCATGCCTTCGCAAGACTGGTGAGAGAGAAACCAGTCGGTGCTGCAAATATCGTGCTGAGTTGCACGTGCGATGAAGAATTCACGACCCTTGGTATTCGCGACTTAGTATCTTACTGGCACGACAATTCCGGCAAATCCCGTTTGCTAACCACAAAGCCAGACGGAGCGATCGTGGCGGAACCGACCGAATTGGATGTGGTCGTGGCCCATCGTGGCGTCACTCGTTTTCGTGTTCACACGCTTGGTCGCGCATGCCACAGCAGCGATCCAACTCAGGGACGCAACGCGATCTACACGATGGCCCGAGCAGTGCGCTATCTTGAAGACTATGCCAGTTGGTTGCCTAAATCCGTGCCGATTCACTCGCTCTGCGGTCGGCCTACACTAAGCGTCGGCCGAATCTTTGGTGGCCAAAGCGTCAACATTGTGCCCGATAGCTGCACGATTGAGATCGATCGGCGCTTAGTCCCCGGAGAAGATCCTCTGGTAGCCTGGACTGCGGTGCGCGAGCAATTGACCGAGCGCTTTGGCCCGCACATCGTCACCGATGAAGCTTGGATCAGCAGCCCCGCACTCAGCAATCAGGACAATGCGTGGTTGGCTGAACCTCTGCTCAACTGCATTGCCAACGTAGCCGGTCGACATCGGAGTCTCGGCGTGGCTTACTGTACGCATGCGTCAACGATCAGTTGCGCCGGCGTTCCCGCAGTTGTCTTTGGCCCCGGCTCCATTGCGCAAGCACATACCGACGACGAGTATATTGAGATCCAGCAACTGGACCATGCGGCTGAGATCTACTTTCAATTCGCCAGTGTAGAACAGTTGTCCTCAAGGTTGTCCTCAACTGTTTCGGGTTAACCGGCAGCTCACACAATTCATTTACGATAACCCTCTCGCTAATTACGGCTTGAGACTGAGTCAAAACAAAGCACGCGCGGCAAACAAAACCGTTACAATGCAGGCCAAGGGTAGCGGCAAAAATCAACATGTCTTAACGGCGGTCAACATGTCTAAATCCAACTTAGTCCCAATGCTCATGCATTGTTTTGCAGTAGCACTTGTGTTTCAATCGATCGGTGTCGGACAGGACGCAACGTCAATTGTGGCGGCGGTTGATCGTCAGCCGCTAGAGGCCAATGTGAAGCGCGTGGTTCAAGCGCTGCAACTGGCTGGTAGTCCGCTAGGGGCAGAGTCGCTCAAGCGGTTGGACGAATTGTCGACCAGCGCTGATGACCCAAAAGTGATTCGCGAACTTCAACAACTGCTCGATAAACTATGCTTGGTAGTAGTCAACATAAATCCCGAGAGTCGCGTGAAGGTGGCCCTGGGTGCGGCGCAACCCACGCTGGACCAACGTGGCTGGACGAATTTTTTAATAAAGGTCGTCAATGAAGCGGGCGTGACGGCGCCGCTGAATTGCCTCAGCCCCCAAGCGGAACCGATGGTCAAACGTAGCAGTTCGTCGGCAAATCCAAAGATTGTAATTTCCCCTGCCGACAGCAACCGACGCTGGCTCGATATTGCCATGGTAACTTCTCAGCCGCTTACCGCGACACTGTCGGGCTTGGCGGTCGAGTATCGGCTGCTGCAACTGTATAGCCGCGATGCTGGGCCGCGCGAAGCAACCTTATCCATGCATGTCGGCCAGGGTACTCAGGATCTTGGTTTCCGAAGTGAGATTCCAATTTTGTTTCAATGTCGTCCTTCGATCAGTGTGCCACTATCGATTCGCGATGACGATGGCCAGCCAACGATTTGCAGTTTGCTAGTGCGAGACACGCAAGGTCGCGTTTATCCGAACCCGTCGCGACGTTTGGCGCCCGATTTCTTTTTTCATGAGCAAGTTTATCGGGCTGATGGTGAGTCGTTGGAGCTGGCACCGGGCCGTTATCATGTGACTGCATACCGTGGCCCAGAGTATCACGAACAGGTTCATGAAGTGGAGGTCAGAGCCGACGCGCCGCCCGAACCGCTAAAGGTTGAACTGAAACGTTGGATTCACATGGCGAAGCTCGGCTGGTTCTCAGGCGATCATCATGTGCATGCTGCCGGTTGTGCTCACTACGAGAATCCAACCGAAGGTGTGAAGCCCGAAGATATGATGCGGCATTTGATCGGTGAGGACTTGAATGTGGGCTGCGTGCTGAGTTGGGGACCCTGTTGGTATTTTCAGAAGCAGTACTTTGATGGCAAGGTTTCGGCGCTTTCAAAGCCTGGCAACTTGATGCGTTACGATGTGGAGGTCAGTGGTTTTCCCTCATCGCACGCAGGCCATTTGTGTTTGATCAACTTGACTGAAGACGATTACCCGGGCACAAAATCGATCGAACAGTGGCCAACCTGGACTGTGCCCGTTCTCAAATGGGGCAAACAACAAGGTGGCGTGGTCGGATACAGCCACAGTGGCTGGGGCTTGGCGCTCCCGGATTATTTGCCGGATGGTTCGCGCGGTGCACTGCCGAATACTTGGGGCGGCGCGAAGGATCGCAAGGGTCGCGCGGCGGATACTCTGCCCGACTACGCGATGCCTCCGTTCGATGGAATCGGCGCGAATGAGTTCATCGTAGCGGTGGCGCATGACGCCTGCGATTTCATCAGTGCCGTGGACACGCCGGTCATTTGGGAAATGAACATTTGGTACCATACGCTCAATTGCGGCTATCGTTCGCGAATAAGCGGCGAGACCGATTTTCCCTGTATTTATGGCGAGCGAGTCGGCTTGGGTCGCAGCTACGTAAATTTACCGATCAAGAGCGCCGCTGAATTGGATTACGCCCAATGGGCACAGGGGATCAAGGATGGACGCAGCTACGTGACAGATGGATTAAGTCACTTGGTTAGCTTCGCAGTGAATGGTATGCATGTCGGTCAAGGTACCGGTGCAAGCGTTAGTCAATTGGATCTGCCAGCCGCTGGTAAAGCACAAGTGAAGTGCCAAGTAGCGGCAATGTTGCCGCTCGAACCGAATGAACTTGGCAAATCGATCGCCCGCAAACGGCTGGACGAGAAACCCTATTGGCATCTCGAACGCGCGCGACTTGTCGGATCCTGTCAAGTGCCGGTTGAGTTAATCGTCAACGGCAAAGTTGCCGCGAAGCAATTGATCGATGCCGACGGCGAGGTTAAAGACTTGGCATTCGACATCGAATTGCCTAGTTCCGCTTGGATCGCCGTCCGCATTCTCCCTTCGATGCACTCGAATCCAATCTTCGTACAAGTCGCCGGTAAACCGATTCGAGCCAGCCGTCGCAGCGCTCAATGGTGCCGCGACGCCGTCGAAACCTGTTGGCAGCAGAAACACAAACAATTTCGCCAAGAAGAAATCCAGGCTGCGAAAGAAGCGTACGATTTCGCGCGTAAAGCGTACGAAACGATTGCGGCGAATTGTGTTGGCGAGTGAACCGCAGGTGCTCCAAAGTTTACCGACGCTGGGCGGCACTCGGCCCACAAGGAACCAGGACGCGATCCTCTGCGAGTCGGGGAGAGTTTAACGTTCGGAACACAATAGCGCGGTTTCGAGCCAGGATCTCCAGTGATCTATCTGACTGGCATCGAGCGAATGTTCGCGCTTGCCAAAGGAGATTTGGCGGTTACCGGCGGGCCAAATTAGGTGCGCTTCGAAAAGTCCGCTTTCGTCAACGACCAATCGCAATTGAAGCGGATCTTGAGGCTGGCGATTTGGGAATACTTCTGAAGGTTTAATTGCGCCCAGGCGATGCCAATTGTCGCCGCCTAAGCGTGTGCTCTCAATTACTTGTAACGATCCGACGTGGGCCAGCAACTCACCGCGCAAGTTTTTGGAAACCGTGGCGGGCAAAGGGGTGGCTTTTTCGAGCAGTACATGCGGACTCCCTTTGCCGCTGATGGGATCCAATGCTAGCAGACCAAAATCGTAGGTGGTAGAAGCGAGCGCGTGGGGCATTTTCGATGTCGCGGCCTCCAATGATCCGAGGTAATGCGATTGTAGTGCAGCCCCGCGAGCCATATCGGATTTTTCGAGCAGGGTAGGTGCAGGGGTGTGCGGCACCAAACTCCGCACGAGGTCCTGGAGCGGACGCATGTGCATGATCGCTCCAACTAGCAGCACATCGTCGATTTCGCCAATCTCAGTCTTGGCAATTTTGCAGGCGCCAAGAATCACTTTTGTTATTGATTCGCCAAGGGCTGGAGCAACTTTCATGAATCCGAACTGAGTCACTGATTGTTCGATGGTTTTACCTAGCCACTCGAAGCGCACATCGACCTTGGGAGCGCGCGTCAAGCGATCCATGGCTAATTCGATGGTCCGCTGGAGGCGTGTGGCGGCACTGATGTCCTCGCGAATCGATTTACCCGTTGATTCAAGAAGTTGTTGCGAGAAGAAACTTGCCAGCGTACTCTGCCACAGCAGCGTACCTAATTGCCAATCCCCGCAACTGCCCAGCGATTGAACCGTCGTCCCTTGGCTGCGAATGACGCTGGCCTCCAAGCCGGTTCCACCCAAGTGCAAAACCAGTAACTTGCGAGGTCGAGCATCCACTGGCGACGAAAATTTTGACTGAACATCGACCCACGCTAGCGCGACTGCCAGCGGCTTGTCAAGCAATTGCAGCAATTCGATGCCAGCGATGTGACAGGCGACTTGGATCGCGCGGCGGTGCATTTGGTCATAGCAACTGGGGATCGTCACCACAGCATGGGTTGCGTTGGGCAATGTTCCGCGCGCCGACGTCATCAATTGCTGTAGTATCGCTCCGATGAGCGCTTCGGGTGTCGCCTGCCGACCGCCGAGCGTTCGAGTGATTTCTTTGGCTCCGATCCAGCGCTGAAGGGAGTGGAAGATCCGTTCGGGCTGAGTCTTGCGCATTTCGGATGCGTCGCTACCAATCTTGATGTGCTCGCCGTCGCTCCAGAGCATGTTGCGAAGATGCTGTCCACTGCCAGTTCGCGGCTCCAGGATCTGTGGCGAACCCTTCGCGTCGCAATAAGCAACCGTGGAAGCCAACATGCCGAGGTCGATCGCAACGGGTTGAATCTTGGTGGTGAAGGTGGAGGTCTTGGGTGAGATACTGGTGCCATGCTCGCCCAGTAATCGATTGATGCCCTTTGTAAATGACGTCCCCCCCGCAGCGCCACTAGGTGCATTTGACAATGCAGGCATTTGCGGTGAGGTTGGTAATAAGTGTAATTGCTTCAAGACACTCGACAGTTCCGCGGCCGTAGCGAAGCGATCGTCGGGCTTCTTAGCCACGAGGCGCTGAAAAATTGCGTCCAGTCGCAAGTCCACATCGCTGCGAACTTCATAGAGCGCGGGCGGTTTCTGTCGCATTTGGGCAAAAGCAACTTGCATTTGTTCACCGCTGAACATGGTCCGACCGGCGATCATATAGAACAGCGTCGCGCCGAGACTATACAGATCGCTGCGCCCATCGACCGAATCCGGGTGCTCGACTTGTTCGGGCGACATGTACTCAGGCGTGCCCATGAACATTTTTTTTTCGGGAGTGTTCTCACCAGCAGATTTGTTGAACGTAGCTAGTCCGAAATCCAGTATCTTCAGCCGCCCGTCATTGGTCAGCATCAGGTTACCGGGTTTGATGTCGCGATGAACGATTCCCATGCGATGAGCGTAATCCAACGCATCTGCGGCTTGATGCAACACGTGGACAACTTCTCCCGTCGACATTGGCCCCAAACGCGAGACTCGTCGCGAGAGCATTTCTCCTTCGACTAACTCCATTACTAGGAAGTGGATTCCACCTTGACTGCCAGCGTCGAAAGCGGTCACGATATTCGGATGCATCAATTTAGCAACGGCGCGAATTTCGTGGAAAAACCGCTCGAGCAACTGCGGATTATCCGCAATTTTGCGGCTGAGAATCTTGACCGCAACTTGCCGGTTCATGGTGCGATGTTCGGCGCGGAAGACTTCGCCCATTCCGCCAGCGCCAATGCGATCCAGCAACAAATACTCGCCAAGCAGGCCGATTGGCCCTGACGTCGCATCCTGATTGGTAGATTCGTTGATGATGAATTCGCCATCGTCAACATGATCGATACTGGACATACGCGTTACGTCATCGTGGCGCAGTCGCTGGGGATCATTGGGAGGTATGCCGGACATAAACTAGACTTGCGAGGCGATGGCGGTGCGAGGTAATCCCCTATTCTAGCCAATATTGGTTACAATGTCTCCCTACATTAACTGCGACCGTTTCTCGGATGCAAAACCGGCTGGAAACGTGGCACAGGCTTTTCCAGCGTTTCCAGCGGTTTCCCGCCTTTGAATCGGCTTGGCAGGGCCAACACAGGCTGGCAGTCTGTGCCACACCAAGTCGGAGCCAAAAACAAACGCGAGTACCCAGAATGGAAATGTTAGCGATAGTGGTTGGTTCGGCGATTGTGCTGACGATCGCTTATTTTACTTATGGACGGTTGTTAGCTCGGCTGTTTAGGTTGGATGACAAGACTCCGACGCCAGCGGTCACGCTCCGCGACGAACTTGATTACATGCCGTGCGAGACCGGTCCCTTGCTTAGCCAACATTTTTCAGCGATTGCGGCCGCGGGCCCGATCGTTGGGCCGATACTTGCGGGCGTTGCATTCGGTTGGTTGCCTGCACTGATTTGGATCCTCGTAGGATCGATTTTTATCGGCGGCGTACACGACTTCGCGGCACTTGTCGCTTCGATTCGTCATCGGGCGACTTCGATCATTGAAGTCGTTCGCATCCACATTAGCGGTCGAGCTTACCTGTTGTTCCTGGCGTTCGTCTGGCTGGCGTTGGTGTACATCGTCGTGGCGTTTACCGATATTACCGCGACCATGTTTGTGGGGGCACTCGACCTCGCCTCTGGGACCCCTTATGCATCGATTGCGGATGCCAACGCGGACGCCAACGCCACGCTGCTAGTTCAGTCGGGCGGTGTTGCCACTTCTTCGCTGATCTATCTGGTATTACCGCTGATCATGGGATTGCTGGTTAAGTCGGGAAGGTTGTCGATGACCGCCGCGACTTGGGTGTTCTTGCCGTTAGTGGTGGGTGCTATCGTCATCGGTCCGTACATTCCGTTGAATGTGGATCAGATCGTGCAGCAATACTATCCCGAGCTTTCTAACGCCGACGCAGCGCGGTATGCGGTTCGCATTTGGGATGTGTTCCTATTGGCATATTGCGCGATTGCTTCCGTGACCCCGATGTGGTTGATGTTGCAACCTCGCGGACAATTAGGCGGCTACTTCTTGTACGCAGCCCTGGGTGCGGGTGCGTTGGGGATCATTCTCGGCGGCCAAGAAATATTACAACCCCGCTTCATCAGCTGGACAGCGCCGATGGGCTCCTTATTCCCAATGCTGTTCATCACGATCGCTTGTGGCGCCTGCTCGGGCTTTCATTCATTGATTTGCTCCGGCACAACTTCCAAGCAGTTGAAGACCGAAGGCAACGCGCGCCCCATCGGCTACGGCGCGATGCTCTTGGAAGCTATGGTAGCGATTGTGTCGCTCTGCTGCGTCATGCTCTTGCCGGTGGGATCGGATTTGACCAAAGCCAGTCCAAATTTCATTTACGCCAACGGTATCGGTTCATTTATGGAAAGCCTCGGATTTGCTCGAACGTTGGGTGTTGCTTTTGCGTTGATGGCTTTCAACACATTCGTTTATGACACGCTGGATGTTTGCACGCGGCTCGGTCGATTCATCTTTCAAGAACTGACCGGATGGCAATCATCCGCTGGTCGTTGGTTCGGCACGCTGCTAACCGCTGGGGTGCCGATCTTTTTTGTCATGCGACAGACTCTTGATACCAAAGGCAATGTCATTCCGGTTTGGAAGACGTTCTGGAGTTTGTTCGGTGCCAGCAACCAGTTGCTAGCAGCCTTGACCTTGATCGGTGTCACTGTCTGGTTATGGCGTACACGTCGCGAGGCGTGGGTGTTGGTCGTAACAGGCATTCCGGCAGTCTTTATGTACGCGATGAGTGCCTGGGCACTCACCAGTATCATTCAAACCAAATTCGCGCAGGGCATTTCCGCTGATCCCGTTGCGTGGATTGCCGTCGTCCTCTTGATCCTAGCAATCCTCATGCTGGTTGAAGGGATCGCCGCGATTTTGCGTCGCGACCCATCCAGCGACCCATCCAGCGGACTGCAAGCCTCGCTTACAAGGGGTTAAAAGTACTTAGAGCCTGTCTAAAAAGGGGTCTGACCCTCTCCGGCAAAGACAAAAATGCCTTGAAATCGTGTTGCCGCCAAAGGGTTAGCCCCCTTTTCGGACAGGCTCTTAGTGTAGAACGATTGTCCTCAATCGTTTGAGGAGCATATTTCCTTGGTCGATGCAATCTGCCCCACTTTACACTTTTTTAACGACTCCTGGTTATTCAGTTGCCAGCGTCTTGGTGATCGTCCTTTTCCTTGTCTTTATTTGCACTGGGCGGTACAAATTCGAAACTAAGATGCTCGCCAATCGAGTCAGCGAGGGCGCCGATTTGTTGACAAGTGAAAAACAGCAGCCAGGGCACAGTGAATCCGGCGATCGCCGACATGACGGGGTTTCGGCCGAGCAAGATGAACCACAAGACCATGACGGAACCGAATGCGAACAGCGTCTTCAGATAGTAACCGCCCCATGCTTCCGGCACTTGGGGGATCGACCTGACCACGGCGCCTGAAACCGGTTGCAGTGGACTACCGTTGTCGAGCATCGAGAGCATGAGAACGGGGAATAAGAGGAAGCACGTCCCCATCATTCCAGTCAAGATCAACCACTCGGCCCCCCCTGATCTACCAATCACTCCTCCAACCAACATTCCTGGTAAGAGGGATCCGATAAGCGAAAATAAAATGATTAGGATTTCGCCGAAGTTGTCGAACACATTGAAACTCGGCCACTCGGCCACACGTCGCTGATGATTGGCAACCGATTCAAGCAGTGCCAACCCCGCGCTCAGCATCGGCAATGCGACAATCGTACTAATGACGGTTGTCATGATGAACAGAACCAGTAAGTATCCGCCTCCTTCGAAGCCGCCGCCATCCACTTTCGACTTGCTGAACTGAGCCAGCGCGAACACCCCCGAGAACACGAAGCCATACAAAACCATCTGCCCCACTGCGGTCGGGTCCGTCAAGAATCCAAAGGTGCGATTCATGAAACCGACGGTATCAAAGTCGCCTTGATAAAGGGAATCGAGTTCGTCGTCGTCGATCGACTGCTTGGCTTTGTCGAGATATTCGTTGGCAGAAGTCCGCTGCGACTCAAGTGTATTGGCTGACTGTGGGACATCGGGCGCCGAGAGTGGGACGTCGAAGCCGTCATCCACTATTTCAACCGTCTTTTTTGTCGCTGACCAACCCGACGGCGGTGGTGGAACCACAAAGCTGCTGTGACAATCCGGACACGAGACTTTTTTTCCCACGCGGTCGAGCTTCAGAAACATGGGCGTGCCGCAGGTTCGGCAGATCACTCGATAATCGTTTTCAACGGGCTTCGGCGGGCGTGGCGGAATCGACTGAGTTGTTCGCTGCGTCATTGGGAGCGATGGCGAGCTGGCCACGAGGTCATCGAGTCCTTCGAGTTGAAAGATGTCCGTAAGCGTATGCTGTTTCGCGGCAGCAGCATCAAGTTCTGCAAGATCCGGTAGATCATCATCAAATACCGATCGTCTCGGAACGTCCGTCGACGGTGGCACATAAGTAGGTTTCTTCCGCTTTGCCTCGGCTACATCGCTCGCCGACTTCTCAAGCACCGGCACATCCAAGCTCAACCAAGCGTCCACTCCCACAATTTGCTCAATCGCGGTCGCGTGGTTTTGCTCGGGAGCAGGCTCAGGTACAAGCTCAGGCAAGACCTCGGGCAAGGCCTCAGGCAAGGCCTCAGGCAAGGCCTCAGGCACGCGAACCGGTTCGCCGCATTGCGGACATTTGACGCGTCGCCCCGCGAATGCGATACGAGCCTTCAGCCGCTTCTCGCAATTTGGGCATCGAAATTCCAGGATCTGTGGACTACCAGTAGACAATACAAGCCTCTTTGCAATTCAACCACAAGCAGCGATCATACCGACGCCTTAGCTCTATTGTACGCCTCAGCCGCCCAAGGCGATAGCAATCGCAAGGGATAGACACTCCGTCAGCTCGACGGACGCCGTATATCCCGCGAAATCCCTCATAACTATACTCACCTGATGACCTTCTTCCTTAGTAATTGCGGTACTCGATGTACTTCGATTGTCGTTAATTTGCATTACAAGCTAGGCAACCCCTGACAGTGATAAGAACCACCCTCGCCATCGCTTATACGTCTATCTTAATAAGTTCCGCAATTTGCCAAGAAAAGCCGAAAACGGAGAGCGATGAGTATCTAAAAGCGGCGCTGCTTAAAGTCGGCGATGCCGAGCGAGGCAAGACGCTCTTCGCGTCGGATCGGATCTCGTGCGGGAAATGCCACAGTGTCGATGGGACGCGGACCAAAGCGGGCCCCGATCTATTCGCCGTCGGCGAGAAATTTGGTCGCCGCGAGATTATTGAATCCGTTTTGACCCCCTCGCTCCGAATCGCCGACGGCTACGAAACGACAATCTTGTTGCTGCATGCGGGCAAGGTTGTATCGGGTGTTATTAAGAACGCAACGGACAAGTCGCTCGAGTTACTTGGCGCGAATTTTGAGCTGACGCATGTCGCGGTGGATGAAATCGAGGCTCGACGTAGCAGCCCAATTTCGATCATGCCACAGGGAATAGAATCGAATTTATCGAAAGCGGAATTCGTGGATCTGGTCGAATATCTGGTCAGCCTGAAACAAGGCGAAAGCTCGTCCCGAATACTACAAGGCATGCCCGATCGTATTCTTGAACTTGCCCATCCCGTGCAATTGCAACCGATTATTGACGACACTCTCAAATTCGATCAACCGGTTTGGCTGGGCAATTTTCCAGGTTCTGATGGGCTGCTCGTGGTTGAACACCAAGTTCGGAAAGTATGGTTGTTGGACAAACAAGATCCGGAAAGCGATGTTGAAAATCGAGACCGTAAAAAACTGTTTCTTGATCTTGGCCCCGCCGCTCCTAATGAAGGTCGACTCGCCGCGATTACAGCCCATCCCAATTTTCGCGCCAACGGAAAATACTACGTGCTCGATCGCGTCACCATCGACGGAACAATGTTGGTCGCGATCACGGAACGCGAAGCGTCCGCAGATCGGCAAAGCGATTCTGGACGCCAGCCGCGATTGATTTTGAGCGTACCGCAGACCACGGGTGCACATTTTGGCGGTTGGTTGGAATTTGGACCCGATGGTTTTCTGTACATTAGCTTTGGCGATAGTGGTCCACAGGAGGATCCCAGCGGCAATGCGCAGAATCGCGGTTTGATGCTTGGGAAAATTGTACGCATCGACGTTGATCACCCTGATATTGGCAAGGCCTACTCAATACCGGCCGACAATCCGTTCATCGGAGATCCCAACACATTGCCCGAGATCTGGGCGCTCGGTTTTCGCGCGCCGTGGCGATTGAGTTTTGACCGAAAAACCGGTGACCTCTGGGTGGGTGATGTAGGGCAAGATCGATACGAGGAAGTGTCTATCGTCCGACGTGGTGAGAATCACGGTTGGAATGCCTTCGAGGGCTTTGAAGTGTTTTCAAACCGCTATCGGAGAGCGAGCGAGAGTTACACGCCTCCTGTATTTGCTTACGCGCGGAGATATGGACCGTCGGTCACGGGTGGCTTTGTCTATCGGGCCGATCCTCGTTCTTCCTTCTACGGCAAGTATATTTTCGGCGACTACGAATCGCGACGCATCTTTGCACTCAGCCAGCAAGATCGGACGCTTAAGGAAATTCGACAGATTGGAATCGCTCCCCAACGCATCGTATCATTCGGTCAAGACTCAAAAGGCGCCCTCTACGTCGTCGGATACGAAGGGTTTTTGTATAAGATCGATTTTTCCACCGCAATTTTTGAATGACTCAAGCGTCGGTTATTATCAGAGGCCGGCGAGTGACGCGGCGCTTTGCGGTAGTTTGTGGACAAAGAATTGCCAAGCGCCGATGCCGTCAGCGATGATGCGGCGATTCTCGGTTTCAACGTG
>JANLQO010000602.1:0-49947 GCA_031367855.1 Planctomycetia bacterium
GGCAATCGATCCAACGCACCGTGTAGCCGCTGAAGAAACGCGCTAGCAGAATGATTGTGTTGCCGGTCAGTTTTTGCAGCGCATCGGACTGGGCTGGGTCTCTGCGTCCCGAGTTATGAGTTGGCTGTATGGCTGCGGCCACAGTAGATCCTCAGGGAAAACGCGAAGGACACAAAAACCAAACTGCGTCTATGGTACGCCAATTCGCCCCCATCGCCAATTGAATCTTTTCCACATTTTCTTTTTTGTTTTGCCTGCGACTCGAAAGCGGTGTAGGCGTGTTCGCCGGGCCTTGCGTTTCTCTGGGAAGTGGCTGTCAAACGCATGGGTCAACCGAGGGCGACCTGGCCTGCGGTAACGGTTAGAGCCTTGCCGCTGATCAATACGCGCTGTCCTGCTACTACTTCCACTCGAACTTCACCGCCACGGTGTGAGGCTTGATAACCGAGCATGCGCGTACGACCGCTGCGAACACTCCAATACGGCGCGAGGCAGCAGTGAGCTGATCCGGTGACAGGATCTTCGGGAATGCCAACGCGCGGCGCGAAAAAACGGCTGACAAAATCATAATGGCCCTCGCCGGCCGCCGTTACAATCACGCCTCGGCAATCGATTTTGGCCAGTTCTAACATATCCGGTCGCAAGGTGCCGACATCCGTGGGTGTGGACAGATGTACTAGGTAGTCAAACCGATTCTTGCCAACAAAGAGGACACGCGACTTCGTTCCCAGCGCCTCAAGCAGTCCGGCGGGCATCGGAGCTGGAATGGCTTTTTCGAGCGGAAAGTTCAGTCGAATCATGCCATCTTCCAGCGGCTCGGCCGTCAATGCTCCGCTGCGAGTCTGAAACGTCACGACGCCCCGCTCGGCAAAGCCCCAATTGAAAAGCGAGTGAGCAGCGGCGAGAGTTGCGTGTCCGCATAGGTCCACTTCGGTAACCGGCGAAAACCAACGCAAACGAAAATGTTCCCCCTCGCGACCGACAAAAGCAGTCTCGGATTGGTTCATTTCCGCAGCAAACCGCTGCAACCAGTCGTCGCTGAGCCACTTGTCTGGGATCCAACAGACGGCTGCCGGGTTTCCCGTGAAGGGCTGCCGCGCGAATGCGTCAACTAACATCAACTGCATCACCTTCGGATCGTTCATGTCAGCCTAGCCGCCCAAGTGAATTCATTTATTTGCGTGGGTAAAAACAACTCGTGCGATGGGCGGTGTTGCGCAACCTGCTCATGTGCTGGGCCACTTTCAATAAAGCCGCCCTTAAAGCAAGGTGTCGAGCAGCAAACGCAGTTTCCGAAGTTCACCGCGCTGATCAATATCGGGCATCGGTGCGATCTGAATGCTTAAAGCGTGACTGTAGCCGACTTTGGAGAGTTGCGAGATGACTTTGCCGTATTCAATTTCGCCTTGTCCGACACGCACTTGCAATTTGTCCTTCTTCGAATCCTTCAGATGGACATGAAACACATAGGGCATGATCTTGTCGAGATTCTTGTTGGGAAACGGACCGCAATGATAATGGCTTGGGTCCAGCGTCAATCCCAGCCCCTTGACGTTATCACAGAGCACTTTGACGGTATCTGGATCCTCGCTTAAACGACCGATCTGGCTTTTCATAGCCACTCGGACGCCTTCCAGTTCCGCGATTTCAACCAATCGCTGCAAGCGTTCAACTTCGGCATTGAACGGTGTTCCGAGTTCGCAGGATGGAACCGTAAGAGTGACAACTTTGGTCGCTTTGCCAAGCCGGCAGACAGCGCCGAATTGTTCGAAATACTGCTCACCCTCAGCATCAATGTGCACATCATAACTACAGACCTCCAAGCGATGGCTGCCACGCGCGAAATGAATTGCTCTTTCAAATTCCGCATCGATCCGGCTAGGACTAAGTGCAGTCCCGTCTTCTCGCAACGAAATTTCAATGGTCGTGAATTCCAAGTCGATAAACTGGTCAACCACGTCCGGCATTACTAATTCTGGGAAACAATCCGTCGAAGCAGCGACGTACACTGATAAACTCCTGTAGCCATAAATGGCTCGAATACGGTGGCTTTTCCGTCACGAACGACGTCGCAACTTGTTCTAAGCAACTTGGCAAATGGGTAATTCAAGTCATCCGCGCCGCACGACTCTGCGCAGCTTGGATCTGCTCGCGGTATCCGCAGCAGGTAACTTACCCCAAAGGTATCGCTGATCGACAAATGTAGCAACATCCCGTACGTGGGTTTTGGGCGTGAATGGCTCCACAGTGGAACCCAAATTGACTGAAAAACGTTGCTAAACGTGCTTCTCGGTCATCATCGGCCCTCATTGCCTGCAAAACGCGGTTTTTCGAGCAGCTTGATGTGGCATAGGCTTCCAGCCTGTGTCTGCCAGTCTAAGCCACTGCACAAACTGGAAACCTGTGCCGCTGCGCATCACGGGGGACTTGCGGGCTCACCGCTTGCGATCGTTCCCAGCCGGCCCCACACCCCATAGGGACTCGGTTCCGCTGACGTTCCTCGTGGTGCCATCGCATTCAAATCCCCGGTGTCGATATTCTCAGCCAAGAAGTGGACAGAACCATCGACGAACAGAATTCCAACAACGCCATGGTGATACGACCCACTCGTAAACAAGCCGGGCACTAGGTCAATGGATTGACGTTGCGAAACATTGTTATCGTTGGGTCCCAAAATTGTATTGATAGCCGTGTATACAGGTGCCCCGTCAATCCATCGCATGCCACGTCCGTAGGGCGCAGGGGGCGGAGTGGGAGTTCCGCCGATCGGTGCGGGCAGACAAGGTTTGAATTTGGAGTGCTTGCATGGAACGGATATTTCCGCGTCAGGAAACCACTCCTGGACCCCTCCAATTTTGATTTCTGCCATGGCAATCGAATTCGAAGTCCCATCCAAAACGTTGGCAAAGCGCTTCCAATTCATACGCTCGAACAGGCCGCGAGTGCTGCCGTTGGCAATATCCAGAACGTTGTCGCCGACACATACGGTGTATGTAGTGATGCCGATATCTGGCGGCCCTTTGGCGAACTTCTCACTGGGACACAACAATTGCGGAACCTGGAAAAGCCAAGGCGTATAAGCACCTCCCACTGTCTCTCCGGGAAAAGGGCCGCTCGCTGGAATCACCCCAAGGCTCGTGCTGAATGGCCCTTCGATTTGCTGGTATAGAGGCGCTTGTTCAAGCATCGGGAGCAACGCAACAAATCCGCTTCGTCGCTGGTGATTGCCGGAGAGCCTCGATGAAAACCCAGCCGTTCCGCTCCGCATTGCTGGCAAGCGTTTGAAGGCACTTTCGTAGTTTGCCAGCGCCAATCCAAGCTGTTTAAGGTTGTTGGAACACTGCATGCGGCGCGCCGCTTCGCGAGCTGCCTGAACTGCTGGAAGCAGCAAACCAACCAGAATTCCAATGATGGCGATCACAACCAACAGCTCGACGAGCGTGAAACCGGCGAGCTTCGTAGCCAATGAAAACTTCAAGGTCGTCTGATTTCGCGGCTGATACATCTCTCTAGGCCTTCCGCGTTTATTGAAGCAGCTGACCACCAATGCGGTTCGACACGCAGCGGCCCTGCTTGCGCTGATCGCATTGTTGCAGCCATCACGACATAAAGCAAATACTTGGATCCTACGGGAAGCATTTCGCTCGGGTATAAGCAGCGATGGAAGGGACGTTCATAAAGCTGGTCGCATTCGGCAGAAGGGGCCCACTATCAAACTAAACGTCAAAGTTGAAGGAATTCGGTTGCGTTGTGGCTACATCAAGATATAAAGGAGCTTGTTGAGAATCGCTTTCAAAATCGCGAATTGGCTCGCCAAATTGGGCCACGAAATATATCGCAAGCCAAGAACGGGTTGGCGAGTTACAGATTAAGCCGGTGCATTAGAACCCGAGTGGGCCTAATTCATCGGCTTTTCGTTTCTCGGACAACGCTTTTCGCTTCTTGGACAAAAAGAAGGGCAATGCGGCACGATTTGTGCATTGCCACGCCCTAGAGCATCTACCACTGGATGGTTACGGATGTTTCGCCCAGCATCAGTGGCATCGAGCCCCCGCTGATGAATCAAAAAACGTAGGTGGAAATTTCTACATATGCTTGTCCCCAGATTGCAATCGCGTTTTCGTGCCTTAATGTCCGTAGGCAATGGTCGAGCCCATTCACATGCTCCACCGATTCCTGAACTGCCCATTAGGGCAGAATTGTTTAGCGTAGAACAATTGGAACGACATGCGAGAACGATCGCGGCAACACAGCAGTTGCACACTGGACGCTCAGCGGACAAGTTGCTCCATCGGCTTTCGGACAATAATCGCATCCTCAATGAAGCCTATGCACTCATAACCGCCGCCGTCGAGCGCAAGCGGCGCGTATCTCCAGCAGCCGAGTGGTTGCTCGACAATTTTTACTTCATCGAAGAGCAGATTCGATCAACCCGACGGCTCCTGCCTCGGTCCTACAGTGGCGAGTTGCCAAGCTTACGAACTGGACCGAATGCTGAATATCCGCGTGCCTATGGCATTGCGCTGGAATTGGTCGCACATACCGATGGACGCGTCGATGCGGTAAGTCTCAATGGATTTGTGAGTGCCTTTCAATCGGTGGTTCCACTAAAGCTAGGCGAATTATGGGCCTTGCCCTTGATGCTGCGACTGGCGTTGCTTGAAAATCTTCGTCGAGTTGCGGTGCGCATTTGCGCGGGCCGTCGCGATCGAGATATCGCTACCGAATGGGCAATCAAGATGGTCGATGCGGTTGAGGAGAGCCCCTCGAACCTGGTGTTGATTCTTGCAGATATGGCGAGAACGAATCCGCCTTTAACCGGTCCATTCCTGGCCGAATTCACGCGACACTTGCAAGCCCAGAATGCAAACTTTGCAATTGCAACCGCCTGGCTGGAGCAGCGTTTGAGCGATCAAGGGCAGTCAATCGAGCAGCTAGTTCAAGTCAACAGTCAAGAACAAGCGTCTGATCAAGTTTCAGTCGGGAATAGTATTACCAGCCTGCGTTTTCTGAGCTCACACGATTGGCGCACTTTTGTGGCGGAGCAGAGCCTCGTGGAAAACACTCTGCGCGGTGATCCCGCCGGAGCGTACGCGAACATGGATTTCGCCACCCGCGATCGCTACCGTCATGCAGTGGAAGCCATCGCGCGCCGATCCAATTGCAGCGAATATGAAGTTGCCGATCGTGCGATTCAATTAGCCCGTGCAGAGGCCGCCATTGGCTTGCATCCGCGCGAGGCACATGTCGGATACTTTTTAATTGACCGCGGTCGGCCTGCGCTTGAGCGTTTAGTCCACATGCGCTTCACAATTTCGGTGGTCGTAGAAAAGATCCGCCGTAAAATCCCATTGACGATCTACTTGTGTTGCATTGGGTTGGTGACGGGATTGACGGGTGCGTGGCTGTGGCGAGCGGGGTTAGCGGAACAAAGGCTATCGATACTGCTTGGGCTGATCATTCCGGTCATTTTGTGTGCTGCTCATTTGGGTATTGGATTAGCAAACTTATTGACCGCCATCGTAATGCGTCCGCAGGCAATCCCCCGCATGGACTTTCGCAATGGCATTCCGCCGCAGCATAGAACTCTGGTCGCTGTGCCGACGATGTTGTCCAACGCAGCGAGCGTCGAGAGTTTGTTGGAGAGAATTGAAGTTAGATATTTAGCCAATCGGGACCCATCGCTCAGTTACGCGTTGTTAACCGATTTCGAAGACGCCGCCAGCCAGCACCTGCCAGCCGACGCCGACTTATTGATGCAGGTCACTGAGGGTGTAAAGCAACTTAATCTGAAATATTGCCCAGACCGTGAAGGGATTTTTTACTTACTGCATCGAGCTCGCAAGTGGAACCAACAAGAAAACGTTTGGATGGGCTACGAACGCAAACGCGGCAAGCTAGCGGACTTGAACGCCACGCTTCGCGGCGCACGTGATAGATTCTCAAGATGCGTGGGAGATATCGATTTATTGTGCGACGTAAAGTATGTGATCACGCTCGAGACCGATACGCAATTGCCTCGAGACGCGGCTCGTGAGTTGGTGGGCGCGATGGCGCATCCGCTGAATCGTCCCGTGGTCAGCATAACGAACGGCCGTGTAACGGATGGATACACCATCTTGCAACCGCGCGTGGGAGTCAATTTACCGAGCTCGCGTCGTTCTTGGTACGTGCGCCTATTTGGTGGCGATTGCGGAATCGATCCGTACACACGCGTCGTCTCCGACCTTTACCAGGACCTGTTCGCTGAGGGATCGTTCATTGGAAAAGGAATCTATGATGTCGACTTCTTTGAACGATACTGCGGAGATTTTCCGGTAAACCGTATACTGAGCCACGATCTGATCGAGAGTTGTTATGGCCGATCGGCGCTCTTGACCGATGTGGTGCTTTACGAGGACTTTCCTGCGAGCTATGCGGCTGATGCCGCGCGTCGACATCGCTGGATGCGCGGCGATTGGCAGATCGCTGATTGGATACTTCCTCGCGTTCCGAGCGCATCGTCCAAGCGGATCGTTAATCCAATCTCGGCACTGTCGCGGTGGAAGATTTTTGACAACCTGCGACGCAGTCTCGTTCCAGCAGCATTGTTGGCCGTGCTGTTGATCGCGTGGCTGCTCGCACCGCGAGCGTTTGCAATGACCGCCACGATATTCGCGATTCTCGTTGTTTCGCTGCCGCCGCTACTTTCGGCCATCATGGTTTTTGTGCGCAAACCTGTGGATCTGCCGCTGAATGTGCACCTGGCCTTCGCATTCAGTGCGTTGGGCAAACCGCTCGCACAATGCTTTGCGACGCTGGTCTTTCTGCCTCACGATGCTTTCATAAGCCTGGATGCAGTGATACGCACGGCCATACGAGTTCACTGGACGAAAGTGAAACTGCTCGAGTGGAAAACGTCTAGCCACGCAGATCGCAGCACTTGCAACGACCTTCGTGGATTCTTTAGGAACATGGCAATTGCGCCAGTGATCGCGATCGTCGCTCTCTTAGCCCTTGCCATCTGGCGATTTGACGTGCTGCCCATCGCCATGCCATTCTTGGGCTTGTGGATATTCGCACCGGCCATCGCTTGGTATTTAAGTCGCGACATTGTGGTGCGGCCAAAACCGTTAACGAAGGAACAAGACATCTTTCTCCGGCAAACTGCCAGGAAGACTTGGCATTACTTTGAAACCTTTGTCAGGGCGGACGACAACTGGCTGCCGCCAGATAATGTGCAACTCAATCCGGCTTTGATGATCGCGTCCCGCACCAGCCCAACCAACATCGGCCTGGCGCTCTTATCGGATCTGGCGGCTTACGATTTCGGTTATTGCTCCGTAGGGCGTTTGCTCGATCGTACTGCGAAAACCTTTTCGACACTCGAGCGGATGGAGCGGTATCGAGGACACTTCTACAACTGGTATGACACTCAGTCGCTCGTGCCGTTAACGCCGCGCTATGTGTCGACGGTCGACAGCGGCAATCTGGTGGGGCACCTGTTTGTCTTTGCCCAGGGCTTGCAGCAGTTAATGGATGCACCGCTACTGCCAGCCCGTGTTTTTAGAGGGCTGGGGGACTCGTTGAGAGTCGTGAAGGAAGATACGCGAAATCGGACGCTGGCCACCGATCAACCGCGCATGCATGCGAATTGGGAAAGAGACTTGGAAAGGTATATCGGCGAATTTGAATCACTACCGAATTCACTAAACGCGGTTTTTGAAGTCTTACCGAAGCTCGCTATTTTTATAGCTAATTCACGATCCGAATTGGGAACGCAACAACCAGGCTTGGGTTGGATAGGCGTCGTTGAAAACAACTGCGCCGAGTATTTAAACGAGCTCGAGCAGTTTGCCTCCTGGAAATTGCAAAAACTGCCTGCTGAGACACTGTGGCCAACGGTGCCGCCGACGCTGCTTTCACGCTGGCGGCAGCTTAAGTCTCAATTGACTGAGTTGGATGGCTCCGTAACACTTCGGCAAATTGCCTCGCTATCGACTTCTCTTTGTCCATTGATTGAATCCCTTGCAGACGATCTTAAGCAGTGCGAGCCGCAACCTTCGGCTGCACCCAATCAAATCATCGCTTGTCTCGAACAACTGCGCGACGCGTTACTTCAGTCGTCGAATAACGCTGCGGCACGTATACGGGCGGTCGAATTGCTGGTAACGCAGTGCTACGATTTTGCGAATATGGATTTTGAATTCCTGCAAAGCAAGACTCAGGATCTTTTTGCAATTGGATACAACACTCAAGAAAATCGGCTAGACGGTAGTTGTTATGACTTGCTCGCATCGGAAGCTCGCCTGGCCAGCTTTGTACTGATTGCGCAAGGACACTTGGGACAGGAAAGTTGGTTCGCTCTCGGGAGGCTGTTAACCAATACAACGGGCACGCCTGCACTGTTGAGCTGGAGCGGGTCGATGTTCGAGTACTTGATGCCGTTGCTAGTGATGCCGACCCATGAACATACTCTATTGGATCAGACGTACCGCTCGATAGTGCGTCGGCAGATCGCCTATGGACGACAGCGCGGCGTGCCGTGGGGAATTTCCGAATCGGGTTACAACACCGTCGACCTGAATAACAACTACCAATATCGCGCATTCGGTGTGCCGGGCCTGGGACTCAAGCGTGGTTTGGCAGAAGATTTAGTGGTTGCGCCCTATGCTTGTGCTCTGGGTTTGATGATTGAACCTGATGCGTCTTGTCGCAACCTGCAGCGGCTGGAGGCCGAACATCGTAGCGGTGATTATGGATTCTTCGAAGCGGTGGACTACACTCCGTCACGCTTGCCGCCCAATGTCGACAGTGTCACCGTTCGGCAGTACATGGGGCATCATGCTGGTATGAGCCTGTTGTCGTTGGCGTACGTACTGCTTGACAAACCGATGCAGGGCAGATTCTTGGCTGACCCAACGTTTCGGGCCGCTGAAATGCTGTTGCACGAACAGGTACCAAAAAATTCGGTGCCCGTGTATCCACACGCGATTGAGGCCGAGGTGAGGCAGAGCCAATCGGCGGCTGAGGCTGGCATGATGCGTGTTTTCTCGGACCCGAACAGCCCCGTACCTGAAGTGCATTTATTGTCCAATGGTCGCTACCACATCATGGTCACAAGCGCAGGTGGCGGCTACAGTCGTTGGCGCGATTTAGCCGTCACACGCTGGCGCGAAGATTCGACACGCGATTGCTATGGTACGTTTTGCTATTTGCGGGATCTAGACAGTGGAGTTGTCTGGTCGACCGCGTTGCATCCTAGCGGGCAGTCCACAAATTCATACGAAGCCATCTTCACGCAAGCCCGCGCTGAGTTTCGCCATCGGCACCAATTCATCGAAATGCACTCGCAAATCTCTGTCTCTTCCGAAGATGATATGGAGTTGCGCCGCGTTACGCTGACGAATCGTTCAGACCGCGTGCGGACTATCGAGTTCACCAGCTATGCCGAAGTGGTCCTAGCGACTCAGGCTCAGGACGAATCGCATCCAGCCTTTAGTAATTTGTTCGTTCAATCTGAAATCGATCGCAAATACCACGCCATCCTATGCACGCGCCGGCCTCGCTCTGCCGAAGAGCATCCGCCTTGGCTGATGCACATGATGAGCGTCGTGGGTACTAGTCACTGCAAGCCATCCTTCGAGACCGACCGCATGAAGTTCATTGGTCGGGGACGCAGTCTGGCAGCACCCGCTATCTTTGACAACCAAGCCCCACTTTCGAACACCGCAGGTGCCACCCTTGATCCAATCGTAAGCGTCCGGCAGACATTGCGCATTGAACCCAATGAATCGGTTCGCGTGGATATTGTGCTTGGGGTCGCGGAGACACGGGCGAGTGTGCTCGCAATGGCAGAAAAATACAGCGATCCGCATCTGGCGGATCGCGTGTTTGAACTCGCTTGGACGCGCGGGCCAATCGAACTACAACAACTCAATGCATCCGAGTCCGACGCGCAAGCTTTTGGCCGCTTGGCCGGTTCCATTATCTACTCGACCTCACTGCGACGCGCCAAAGTCAACGTATTAGCAAGGAATCAACGCAGTCAATCTTCGCTGTGGGGCTACGGAATCAGCGGAGACCTGCCGATTATGCTGGTTCGAATTCGCAACTTCGAACGCATTGATTTGTTACGCCAAGCCATTCAGGCGCATGCGTTTTGGCGTATGAAAGGTTTGAGTGTTGACTTAGTCATTTGGAATGAGGATGACTCGATCTATCGGCAATCGCTACAAGATTCAATTCTAGATGTTGTCGCGATGAGTTCGGAGGCGACGCTCGTCGATCGTCCAGGTGGAATTTTTTATCGCCGCGGCGAACAAATGTCCGAGGAAGATCGTCTGCTATTGCAAACCGTCGCCAGAGTTGTTTTGTCTGACGATGCCGGCTCACTCAGCGAACAAGTCGAACGACGGGCGCGCCTCGATGCGTCCATGCCGGTGCTACCTCATTCCAAGCGGCGCATAGACTACAAGACTGAGGCTCCTACGGGTGCCTTGGCCACACCCGTGGATTTGGAATTCTTTAACGGCTTGGGAGGTTTTAGTCACGATGGTCGCGAGTACATCACTGTGATCGAGCCTCAAGCTGCTACTCCAGCGCCCTGGATCAATGTCATCGCCAATGAGCAATTGGGATTTGTTGTATCCGAAAGTGGTAGTGGTTACACCTGGGCTGAGAATAGCCATGAGTATCGCTTGACACCCTGGATGAATGACCCTGTCACGGACTCCTGCGGCGAAGCCTTTTACGTGCGCGATGAAGAGACCTGTCAATTTTGGTCTCCCTCGCCTCTGCCGGCGCGCGGGGTCAACACGTACGTTGCCAGGCACGGTTTTGGCTATACCATTTTCGATTATACGGAAGATGGTATCACTACAGAGCTGTGCTTCTATGTGGCAATCGATGCGCCGGTAAAATTCGCACGTGTGAAGATTACCAATCACTCGGGACGCGCGCGCAAGCTATCTCTCACCGGCTATTGGGAGTGGGTTCTCGGTGATGTACGCAGCAAGACAGCCATGCACGTCGTGACCGATACGGATCCAGCGACAGGTGCGATCCTGGCTCGCAATGCCTACAGTTCAGATTTTGGAGATCGTGTAGCTTTTGCCGATTGCAGCGAATCGCAACGAACGTTTACCGGGGACCGCCGCGAGTTTTTAGGTCGCAACGGATCGCTCGCCAATCCGGCTGCCATGCGACGTACCAGACTGTCCAATCGCACGGGGGCGGGCTTTGATCCATGTACGGCGATTCAAACTCAGTTCTCTTTGGCGGACGGAAACGAGAAAGTGATCGTGTTCACCTGCGGTTCCGCGATCGGTGAACAAGTACAAAAATTGATCTTGCGTGCACGGGGTGAACGTGCCGCCCAACAATCGCTCGAGGGTGTTTGGCATTACTGGAGCCAAACGTTGGGCAGGCTATATGTTGAAACTCCCGATAATAAAGTTAATTTCTTGACCAATGGCTGGTTGATTTATCAAACGCTGGCCTGTCGCATGTGGGCTCGGACCGGATTCTATCAGTCGGGAGGTGCTTTTGGTTTTCGCGATCAATTGCAAGATGCGATGGCGCTCATCCACTCCGAACCCGGGCTCTTGCGGAGCCACATCTTGCGAGCCGCTTCGAGGCAGTTTCGAGAAGGAGATGTCCAACACTGGTGGCATCCGCCGGTCGGACGCGGCGTTCGAACCCACTTTTCCGATGACTTCCTTTGGTTGCCTCGCGCCATCTGTCGCTATGTGCAAGCCACGGGTGATACAGGACTACTGGATGAACGGACTCCGTTCCTGACCGCGCGGGCCTTGCATGATGACGAAGAAGCCAACTATGACTTGCCACAAACGTCCGGTGAAATCGCCTCAATGTACGATCATGCGATCCGGGCTATCGACCACGCGTTGCGATTTGGCAGTCATGGCTTGCCGCTGATGGGCTGTGGTGATTGGAACGACGGTATGAACCTAGTGGGACAGCATGGGAAGGGCGAAAGCGTCTGGTTAGCCTTCTTCCTGTATGACACGCTGAAGCAGTTCGCTGAACTCGCGACCGAGCGCAACGATATTCCGACCGCAGATCGCTACTCAGTCGAAGCAGGCCGACTTAGGGGCAATATTGAACAAACAGGTTGGGACGGTCAATGGTATCGACGCGCCTACTTTGACGACGGAACACCGCTGGGCTCGGCTGAAAATGAAGAATGCCAAATAGATTCCATTTCACAATGCTGGGCCGTGTTGTCCGGCGCCGGGCCTCGCGAACGAACCCTAAAAGCGATGGAAAGTGTCAATCGCCGTTTAGTTCGCCGCAATGATCGCTTGATTCAGTTGCTGGACCCGCCGTTCGATAAGTCAGCTTTGAATCCGGGCTATATCAAAGGGTACGTGCCAGGCGTGCGGGAGAACGGAGGCCAGTACACGCACGCTGCGATCTGGACCGCGATGGCCTTTGCCGAGTTAGGCGACTCCGAACGCGCTTGGGAATTGTTCGAGCTGATGAATCCGATTACACACGGGGCAACACCAGAGTCGATTGCCACCTATCGCGTCGAACCCTACGTGGTGGCTGCAGATGTCTATGGAGTTGCTCCACATATTGGCCGTGGCGGTTGGACCTGGTACACAGGATCGGCCGGTTGGATGTATCGCTTAGTGACTGAATCGCTTTTGGGTTTACATCTGGAATCGAACACTCTCCGCTTTGCTCCTCGTGCGCCGCAGAGTTGGCCGACTTACAAGATCCACTATCGCTTCTACCAGTCGCAGTACCACATCACCTTTACCAATGGTGGCCAAGGCTCGAGCGTCAAAAGCCTGTCGATCGACGGAGTACAGCAAACCGAACATATAGTTCCGTTGATCAACGATGGCAAGGATCACGATGTCACCATTGAGCTTGCGTAAGAAAGTTGTTCCGATTAGAGCAAACCGGCCCGCACTGCAACTGAGTCGCCATCGCGCTTAATGACCGACATCCCACCCACCGGGACCGAAAATCGATCACTCAATCTGTGCACTGCACTGGTCATCTTAACAAATTCGTCCGGCTCAAATCATACCGATTTGTTGCACATTGAGATGAAGTGCCAGTGCACTCAATGGCACGCACCTCGCGAAATCTGACATTGCTGCAACGTGGCACATGTTTTGCTCGTTAGCAAAGCAAGAAGTTGTCAGTGCTTGTAGAAACCCATCTTACTTTCGAGGATCGATATGACCAAATTTAAGTGCATATTTAGCGTTGCCGTGGCAAGTCTATGCTTGATGGATTCGTCGAGTGAGACGGCCATCGCTCAGAAGCCGGTGTCGCCGGCACATTACCAGGTTCAGACCGTAAACCGCAGCAATCGCGTTGTAACTCCGCGTGTTTATTCACAACAGAACCAACAACCTACAAAACCGCATTTGCAGGTACATCCAGATGCGGTTGTGGCAGCGTCAAATCAAGAGAGCAACGCACCGTCCTATGGGAACGGCACAAGTATTCGTATAAAAAACGGCGAACATTTTGGCGATATTCGTGATGTCCTCGGCCTGACAAATCGCCAGCGTTAGGTGCTACCTGACGAGCCGACATGTGCGGACTACTTAGAGACCGTAATTTGGTATGTAATGTCCAAATCAAAAACAAAATCGAATCCGTCGTCGGCAAGCGTGTACACGACGGTGCCCCCAAAATGTATCGTGTGCTTGCCTTTCATGTTTTGTGGGGCGATCGATTGGCGGCTTCGACGATCTGACGTAAATCGTCTACCAATTTGCTTCCCGCGTCGCCGGGGACAATGGGAGATCCGATGGCCACACTGTGAGCGCCCATCTCGAATGCGCGGATACTGTCGGAGATCGACAGCCCTCCTACGACCTGGATTGGCAAAGAGACGGAATTGTGTACCGACTCAAGGTAGTCCAGTGGACTGCGAGTCGACTCGACGGCCCGTTCCTCGAATCCGAGGTGAAGCACAATATAGTCGACCCCAAGGTCTTCACACCGTTTGCAGGCCGCAACTTGATCCCTCTCATACATGGTGTCGACCATGACCTTGGTGCCATACTCGTCCCGCCAGCGCAAGGCCCCGCGAATGACATGCTCTCCAGCGGCGGACATAATCACGGAATAGTCCGCGCCGGCTTGCGCACACCATTTGGACAGCGGATAGCCGCCGTCCATCGTCTTCGTATCGGCGATAATTGGAATGTTCGGGAATTCGCTACGAAGGACGCGGATCCCCTCCAGACCCGATCCCAATAAAAGCCCTGTCCCGGCCTCCAGCCAATGAACGCCAGCTTGAACCGCCAGATGCGCCAGTTTCACCGCTTGTTCGCATCCTGGACAATCGAGACTTATCTGAACAAAACCCACATTGATCTCCTTCAACGCTCAGTTTGCTTGCAGAACCGATTTCACAATTTCGCCCGAGTGCATGGTTCGAAATGCCTCATCCCATTTCTCCAGTGCCCAGATGCCGCCGATGATCGGCTGCACGTCCAACCTGCCAGTCGCCATGAGTTGCAGCACACGTTCCCAGATCGGCCAGTTGTGACTAAAGCTCCCCTGCAGACGGATATTTTTCTGTACGATTGGGTCCAAAGAAAAGCTATTGGGCTGCGGTCCCCAGCCCACTTTTGAAATCCAACCTGCGGGACGCACCATCTTCATGGCCGTTTCGAGCGAGCTGGAAACACCGGTAGTGTCGATTACTCCTTCGACGCCGAGGTCATCTGGGCCGGCGCCAAATACCCAACTCTCAATGCCGCCGGTCAGTGTCTCACAATCATATTGGCGAGCGATTTCGAGCCGCTTGCGGTCGCGTTCAAGGCCCGCCACCGCGACAAACGCCCCCTGCAGGCGGGCCATCGCTGCACAGAGGATGCCGATCGGTCCCGGCCCCAGCACCAGAACTCGGTCGCCCGGTTCGATCTTTGCATTCTTCACCGTCGCGTTGTAAGCAACGCAGCAGGGTTCCGTTAGGGCTGCAGCCGCCATCGAAACGGATTCTGGAACACGGTGCAGTATTCTTTCGGGGACCGCCACCAGGAGAGTCATCGCACCATCGACCGCCCCTCCGAATCCTTTACGCCGCGGATCGAGATTGTAGAGTCCACAGCGTGTCATTGGGGAATTCGGATCGATAACAGCGGCTGTCTCACTGACAATTCGATCCCCCGCCTTCCAGTGGTTCGACACCCGATCCCCAATCTCCCGGATGATCCCGGAAAACTCATGACCCAACACCATCGGATACGGAACGGACCAACTCTGATCTCCCAGCCACATATGCAGGTCGGATCCACACACTCCAACGTTAACGACCTCTACGAGAACCTCGTCTTCGCGGATGACGGGAAGGGCGATTTCCCGAATCTCGACGCTGTATCGCGCGGGGCCAAAGCAGGTGATAGCAGGTTGTTTGACAGTTGTTGCACTCATGAGTCTCCAATCTTCAACCAAGTATCAAGTATGAAGTCGGCAGGATCCGTTTTCAAGTCGGATTTAAGCGTGCATTGTGGACTTCATGGGCTAAAATAAGCAAAACCCTGACACCTTTCGCTGCACGCCAGTACCAGCTTGTTCGTTTAATATAACCGCTTACCCAACGGGCCGCGCGACAGTGTATCGATAACATTCACGCGGGGCGTGGCCTGCGCGGTTAAACGATGGCTCGCATTGAACTTGGGAAGAACGTGCTGGCGATCAGCGAGAAGTGTCACCACCTTCGATATTTTCTGGCTTTAGACGAGACATTTTGAATGCAGAACCGATGGATCTTGGTTGTTCTACTGAGCGGATTCTCGAGTCCGCTTTTCGCGCAGGAAGTCCGTGATGATGGCATCGCATTTTTTGAACAGAGGATTCGCCCCGTCCTCGTACAACATTGTTACAGTTGCCATTCGGTCGAAGCTCGTGACGCGAAAAAGTTGCAAGGCAGTCTGTTACTAGATTCTGCGGAAGGAATCTTGATCGGCGGAGAGGACGGTCCGGCACTGGTCAAAGGCCAGTCCGTTGACAGTAAATTGCTGAAAGCGATGAAGTTTGAGGGTCTTGAAATGCCTCCGTCGGGCAAACTCTCGGACGAGATCATTGCTGACGTCGCCAAATGGATCGACATGGGAGCGCCGGATCCTCGCCACGGCGATGCTCAAATCAAACCCAAACGTGACATCAATATTGAGGAAGGTCGCCACTGGTGGGCATTCCAACCTCTTCGAATTGTAGCACCACCACAAGTGCCTCACACGGCGGCGGACCTGACCGCAATCGACAGGTTTATCCTCTCAGCGCACTCCCAACATGGGCTGACACCAAGTAGTCAAGCTTCGAAAGAAAAGTTGATTCGACGCGCATATTTCGATCTCATCGGTTTGCCTCCAACGCCGGAGCAGGTCGACGCATTTGTGAACGACTCTTCGACACATGCCTTCGAAGCAGTGATTGACGGATTGTTGGACAGTCCTCACTACGGTGAAAAATGGGCTCGCCATTGGCTCGATGTCGCGCGGTTTGCTGAAAGCGGTGGTTACGAATTTGATGGTTTTCGCCCCGGAGCGTATCATTACCGCGACTGGGTGATTCGCTCGCTCAACGACGATCTGCCTTACGACCAGTTTGTGCGGATGCAATTGGCCGGCGACAAGCTGTTGCCAGATAATTACCTTGCCGCATCGGCCAGCGGTTTTCTAGTCGCAGGCCCGTACCCTGGCCAGACGACTGCCAAGACAATCGAAGGAATTCGCTACGATCAATTGGATGATATGCTGATGACCGTGGGCGGGTCGATGCTCGGATTGACCTTGGGTTGCGTCCGCTGCCATGACCACAAGTACGATCCATTGCAGCAAAAGGACTACTACGGCCTGGCGGCAACGCTCGCTCAAACTTCGCATGGCACGAGAGCCATCGATCCAAATCCAGCGGCAACTCAACAGTCGTTGGACCAGTACCGCAAGTCGCGTGAACCGTTGGCCCAAGCGCTCGCGCAGTTTGCAATCCATGAATTGCCCAAGAGATTCGAAACATGGCAGAACGCTGAGCTAGCCAAGCAACCGGACGCACCACGTTGGCAAGTCATGGAGCCGGTTGCAGTCGAGGCCGATCGAACTTGGCTGAAGTGGTTGCCCGGTGGAATTGTAGCTCACGATGGAAAGCAGATCTCCGGAGCAGTACTGATCCGTGACGGTCAGCGCAGAGTTGTCCCCAACAACGACACTTATACCATTCGGTTTCACACGTACCAGAAAAACGTAACTTCGTTGCGACTCGACGCGCTGGCAGATAAAAGCCTGCCACAACGCGGGCCAGGCCTCAACGACGATGGCAGTTTTCATTTAGCCGAATTCACGGTGATTGCGAAACCGCTGGATAGCAATTCGGCAGAGCCTCCGCAGACGTTAAAGCTCAAGCCTGCACTTGCGGCTTTCGCGGACTCCGATGGTCCATTGACGAATGCCGTCGACGGAAAACCGGAGACAGCGTGGGGCGTGCGGGCCACTGCCAAGGTCGACAACGCAGCGGTGTTCGAACTGGAAACGTCGCTACCTGGCTTTGAGAGTGGTACCGAATTGACTGTCACGATGAAATTTCAAAATCTCGGCATCGGTCGTATGCGATTTTCAATGAGTACCGAACCCAACCCGGCTACATGGGCCGGTGATTCCATTCCACAGCACCTGGGTGAGATCCGCGCGATCCTGGCGGCGCATGGAAACAAACTGCCTGATTCACATCGCGAATCGATGGTCCGTTGGTTCAGCCCATTTGATGCTGATACTGCTAAAGCCCATCAGACGGTTCGCGACCACTTGCTTGCAGAACCGCGACCGTCGCTAGTAGAAGTCTATACCACGGTCGCAGGTGGGCAGGACGTATTCCATTTGCGTCGCGGTGAGGTTGACAACAAGCAAGGTAAAGCCGAACCGAGCTTTATCCAGGTGCTGTTGCCCAGTGCCTCATCAACATCCAGCGGACAGATCGATCCAGCTCAAGCGTCTGCAGATCCCCGGGTCGCATTGGCGGAATGGATTACGAGTCTTGACCGCGGCGCTGGTCCGTTGCTCGCGCGTGTGATCGTGAATCGATTGTGGCAACATCATTTCGGTGAAGGAATCGTCGGTTCGCCGAATAATTTTGGTTCGCAAGGTGATTTGCCAACGCACCCAGAACTGCTCGAATGGCTGGCCTCTCAATTGGTTAGCAACGGTTGGAGTCTCAAGGCGTTACACAAGCAAATGATGTTAACAGCGGCTTATCAGCAGTCTCACGAAGTTTTAGAGAGTAATTTGAAGGTTGATCCGACCAATCGCTACCTGTGGCACTATCAGACTCGGCGACTGGATGCAGAACTAATCCGCGATTCACTTCTTGCCGCTGGCGACAACCTTGATCGGACTCTGTTCGGTCCTAGTATTCTCGATGACACGCCGCGAAGAAGCGTGTATCTGCGGGTGAAGCGGAGTGAATTGATTCCATCGATGACCACGTTTGATGCGCCCGAGCCGACTCAAAGTGTTGGTGAACGCATCAGTACAACTGTTCCGACGCAGTCATTGTCAATGATGAATTCACCCTTCGTCCGACTGCAGGCCGAAAAACTATCCCAACGAATTCACCCGGCAGCAGATGTGCCGATAGCAAACGCGATTGAACATGCGTACCGGATCGTGTTCTCTCGGAGACCCTCAGACAGCGAACGAGCGAAAATGGCAGCGTTCATCGAATCGCAACAATCCCTGATCGAAGGTGATGCAGCAACCAAGACAGACAAAGCTGTGGTTGAATTCTGTCAGGTTCTATTGTGCATCAACGAATTTATCTATATTGACTGAACTGGAATATTGTCATGGCCCACGAACAATTGATTCAAGAGCTCAGAGCGCGTAGTAGGCGACGCTTTCTGCAAGATACGGGACTCGGCTTTGGATCACTGGCATTGGCCAGTATGTTGCATCAGGAAACGTGTGCAGCACCAAGCCTCACAACGGACCCGATGGCTCTTAAGTCGCCCCATTTCCCAGCAAAAGTGAAGTCGATCATCTGGTTGTTCATGACGGGCGGTCCATCGCAAGTCGATACCTGGGACTACAAGCCGGAACTGCAAAAACGCGACGGTCAGGACCTGGCAGGTGCGGATCCACAGACTGGCTTTTTCTCAACCAGTGGCAAGTGTCTGAAGTCACCCTTTGGGTGGCAGCAGCACGGCGAATCGGCGTCGTGGGTCTCAAGTATTTTCCCGCACTTGTCCAAACACGTCGACAAGATGTGCTTCCTGCACTCGATGTACCTCAAACAAAACAACCACGCCCCCGCGTCGATTGAGTTGATGTGCGGGACGAATCGACCGGGCCTACCTGCGCTCGGCGCGTGGATGACCTATGGCTTGGGATCTATGAATCAAGATCTTCCCTCGTACGTTGTGCTTCACGATACGCGACCTCGCGGCGACGATCAGATTTGGTCAGCGGGTTTTCTACCGAAGTCTTACCAGGCGTTGTCGCTGGACGCTCGCCGCAAAGAGACCGTCGACAACTTATTGCGAGACTCAAAGCACAGCGATACACAACAACGTTCACAGCTTGACTTGATTCGTCAGTTGAATCAGGAGCATGCCGCAACGCGACCCACGCAATCCGACCTCGCAGCTCGAATCAATTCTTACGAATTGGCCTATCGGATGCAAATGGCGGCACCCGAGGCGCTCGATCTTTCCAAGGAGACCTCAGAGACTGCTCGACTGTATGGACTCGACAATCCCGAATGCGCAACTTTTGCTAGACAATGTTTGCTATCGAGACGGCTTGTTGAACGCGGCGTCCGTTTTGTACAGATCTTTGCAGGTAAGGGAGTCGGAGGCGACGGCAGCGTCAACGACGTTCCCTGGGACTGTCATTCGGATCTTGAGTCTAATCATCGTTCATGCGGAATGCACACCGACCAACCCGCGGCCGCTTTGCTGACGGACCTAGCAGCACGGGGGCTGCTCGATTCGACGCTAGTCATTTGGGGCGGTGAGTTCGGGAGGACTTCCGATTCACAAGGCTCAAAGGGCCGTGACCACAACCCGAACGGCTTTACAATCTGGTTGGCAGGTGCCGGTGTAAAAGGTGGATTTCACTACGGAGAAACGGATGAATTTGGCTACAAGGCGGTCACGAATAAAGTTCACGTCAATGACTTGCATGCTACGTTGCTGCATTTACTTGGGCTAGAACATACCAAGCTCACCTATCGCTTCAACGGTCGCGATTATCGGCTGACGGACGTGGCCGGAAATGTCATTTCCGATATCTGTTCGTAGCTGGAGCTTGGGAACGAGGTGCAGCTTGGGAACGACTTGGAACGGGTGGTGGCTGTGTTACACTAAGTTGTCCTCATTCGGTAAGCGTAAACGCGGCACAATTAAGGAGTTCCTAAATGTTACGGCGACTGGTTTTCCTGATCGTACTACCCATGCTCATTGGCACACATTTAACCGCTGAGGGGCAAGACAAGCCGTTTCCAGCGCATCGCGTAGTGGGTGATGTGTATTATGTCGGCTCCCATGAATTGGCCACTTATTTGATCACCACTCCCGAGGGCCATCTCCTGATCAATAGCGGTTTCGAAGAAACCGTGCCCTTGATTCAAGCGTCGGTCGAATCGCTCGGCTTCAAAATGTCCGATGTAAAGATCTTGCTCGCCAGCCACGCCCACTCGGACCACGTTGCCGGTCATGCGCGCTTGCAGAAGTTGACTGGCGCGAAGGTCTATGTGATGCGCGGTGACCACTCGGTGATTGCTTCAGGCGGCCAAGGGCAATATCTGTATGTCGACAGCCGTTGGCCGCCGTGCCAGGTGGATCGAGTACTGGATGACGGCGACGAAGTAAAGCTGGGAAACACGACGCTAGTAGCCCATTTGACGCCCGGCCACACGCGAGGTTGCACCACTTGGGCTTGGCAGGCAACTGAAGAGGATAAGCAATACAACGTGGTAGTCATCGGCAGCCCCAACGTGAATCCTGGTTACAGGCTGGTCGGCAACCAAGACTATCCACAGATCGCGGACGATTTTGCTAAAACGTTTGCCGTGCTGAAAAAGCTACCGTGCGACGTTTTCCTTGGCGCGCACGGCAATTACTACGGCATGCATGCGAAGTACGATCGCCCTAAGTCAGCCAACGCGAATCCTTTCATTGATCCGCAGGGTTATCGAACATACGTCGATGAAAAACATATTGAATTTCAATCAAAGTTGGCTGAACAGCGGGCACAGTAAGTCTGGGCTGTCGATGTCCGTTTTGTCCATCGTCCACAATTCGATTTGCGGCAGCAGTTCAATTTGCTGCACCAACCCCGCGAATATAAAGCCGTTGTACTTCTTGCATGCAGCACTTACCGTCAGGCGACAGAATACCGCAGTTCGCTTCTTTCGATTTTGATTTTGCAAGCAGCTCGCGAATCGGCCCGGGAGACCGCAACCGAATGGTCGTGTCCACATCTTCCAAGGTGAGTCCGAAACAGGGGCAAATGGGGGCATTCGCATCCTTTGGATAAATGGAGTGCTGCAGCTCACACACGAGAACAACTCGCTCGAACAAGTCGAAGTAGGCGATTTCGCAATTTGCGAAACCACAAAACCAAGCACCAGCTCCCAACTTTGCTCGGGAATCGGATTGTATTTGATGATCCAATGTGGCTTTACCGACCGCAACGCCCAGTGCTCCACAGAGTGGACAATAGGCTCGCCCGTCGGCTTCCGGTTCGCGAACAAATGCTTTGTTCATAGTAGGTATGTAACTCGTTCTTGCACGAGTGACCCGTCCGATCCACGTCGTGAGCGTTCTGACGGGACCATGTAAGCAAGACATGGCCTCATTTTATCTAGCAAGTACAGGTACGCAACAGAGTCGAACTCAAGGAAAAAAGACGGACAGTGGCGTGTCACTTTGGGGCCGCGTCTTGCATGCGAACTTCGTTTCAACTAAAACTCAACACGCGCCGCAGCCATTATTTACAGCAAATTCACTCAGTCCGGAGTTTTCTATGTCCACAGCCCCAGCTTCTGGAGCTCCCGCGAATACTGAAAAGACATGGTTCGGACATCCTGTCCAGCTCGCGCGGCTCTTCACAACTGAGATGTGGGAGCGTTTTGGTTACTACGGCATGCGGGCGTTGCTGAATCTGTATTTGGTTCAGTACTTTTTCTTCAAGGACGAAGTGTCGTCAAGTTTGTACGGTGCGTTTACGGCGCTTGTATACCTGACTCCGTTGTTCGGCGGTTTACTCGCGGATCGCTACCTTGGATATAAGAAGTCCGTCAAGTTCGGCGCGGTGCTTATGGCTTGCGGATACCTTGGGCTGTGCTTTGGCGACAATCGAGCGGAACCGATTGCGAAGTTGAACGGGGAAACCTACGTCGTCGAAATGAAGAAGGAACTTGTCATAGCCGATTCGGGTTCCAAAGAAGAAACCGGCAAGTATCTGACTGTTAAGGACAAGAAATACAAGATTCAAGGTCAAAAGGACGGATCGCTCAAGTTAGTTTCTGTCGATGGGGACGCCGCCGCGGATTTGACCTACGCTAAAGGCACCTTTGACTTTGACGGCAAACGCAATCCGTTTTGGGTTAACTTGATGTTTCTGTCGTTGGCCTCCGTCATTATTGGCAACGGCTTTTTCAAACCCAACATCTCCACCATTGTTGGGACGCTGTATTCGCCCACGGATCCACGTCGCGATGGTGGCTTCACGATCTTCTACATGGGGATCAACTTGGGTTCGATGTTCTCTCAATTGCTATGTCCGTCGCTTTATGAAGCGATCGGACCATGGGCAGGTTTCGCGTTGGCCGCGCTGGGGATGCTGTTCTCTTGGTCGCTGATTCAATTCGACGGTGGTCGCTTGAAGGGTTTTGGAGAACCGCCAGCCACAGCCACTGCCCAAATGAATTGGACAATTTACATTTGTGCCATCCTAGCAGTTCCCATGGTGTGGTGGCTCATGAATAACACGCTAGTATCCGCCCAAGTGATTGCTGACATGACGGATTCGCAGAAGGGCGAATCGGTGGGAATCGTGGCCTATTTGCTCAACCTACCGCTGCTGGGCAAGATCATGTTCATCCTGTTCACCGGCGCCATGATTGGTGTGCCAATTTGGGCCGCGATCACGGGAACACTCGTTGAGTCCCAGCGGATGTTTGTGGCCATTGTGCTGATTGTCTTCTCTGTCGTATTCTGGACTTTGTTCGAGCAAGCCGGATCATCGCTGACCTTATATGCGGATCGCAATACGAACTTAAGTATCTTTGGTATATACGATATGTCAGCCGGTCAAACGCAATTCTTCAACGCACTCTTTATTGTGGTGTTCGCACCAGTGTTTTCGATTTTGTGGACCGCTCTTGGGCGACGCGGCCTTGAACCTTCCACTCCTGTCAAATTCGGCGCGGCGCTAATTTTGGTAGGAACTGGATTCTTAGTCTTGGTATATGGGGCGAAGTTTGCAAATGCTGATTTCCGAGTGCCGATGTTCTGGTTGGCCCTGGCCTACTTGATCCATTCGATCGGGGAGTTGTGCTTGTCCCCTGTGGGTTTGTCGATGATTACCAAGTTGTCGATGCCGAAAGTGGTCGGTCTGATGATGGGAGTTTGGTTCCTGTCGTCAGCGATGGCGCAATATGTGGGTGGCATCGTAGCGCAGTTTGCTGCGGTGGAAACCGTGGGGGGAGAAGTCACCGATCCCGAAAAATCGCTGGCCACTTACGTCGAAGTGTTCCAAACCATCGGTATCTGGGGCTGTGCAATCGGCGTTGGATTATTGGTCGTTTCGCCGCTACTGAAGAAAATGATGCATGGGATTAAATAGAGTGGCGACTGCGGTTCTGGTGAACTCGGAATCGATGAACCCCCGTGCTCGAATTAGCCCTCGACGAGCGGTCGCAGGGCCGTGTTGACCACGAGTTGGCCGATGGCCTGGCCAGCGTTTAAGCCGGCTGTGTTGTCGAAGCTGTAATGGATACCACCGTAAATGCGGCTTATGCCAGCCTCGTCGGCAGCTGCATCGAAGTTAGTAAACGAACGTTTTGCCAAGCCCGTTACGTCGTGGGGCGGTGGCCAAATGCCTGCCGCACCGCGATCGGCGAGGGTGGAGAAGGCGTAATTTTCACCGAACAGAGAAGACAGGACCTTAGCGGCCGCACCGCTGAAGGTGCTGTGGCCCGATGTGTAGCTTGGGAAGGAAGGCGTATTGAGCAGCGGCGTCCAGGCTGCGTCCGCAGTGGTGGCTGCGTTTCCATCGGTGCCGGCTTTGCGTATAGCGTCGATCGGGCGCCACAGATCATAGAAGAATTTTGCGTCCCAGGCTGAGATCGCTGCGTCCGCCAGCGCCAGATTCAACAATGCCATGGTTCGAGCATTTTCGATGAGTGAACTTCCGCGCTGCAGCGCGAGGTCTTCAGCGATCGCGTTCCAGTGACCAGGAGGTGTCGCCGTACCGCCTCCGTCCGCCCAGAACTTGGCGATGGCCGTTTGCTCAGCGGTGCGAGCCGAATTATCTGCGCTGCCTAAACGCATGACTTGGTCGATCGCGGCCGCATACTCAGGGCTTGATAGTTGCGGAGGAGCAGCAGGCCGAAACTGATCACTCGAATTCATGATGAAGGGTGTAACCTGGGGCCATTGCGGTAAAGTTGGCGCACTGAACCCAGGTGCGGTGGGCTGCCAATCGCCCGGATCGCTACCATGGACGTAATTGCTGGTAGCGCTAGAACCATCGTTTGCCCGCAGGGCGATGATTGCATCAGCGGCTTTGCGCCCAACTTCCAACCCCAACGTCTTCGCCGGACCCTCTGGAACGTTGGCCAAGGATTCGGCTAGAGTTGCATCCCATTTTTCGATCTGTACTGGGAGTGCATATAACACCGAAGCCACACGGTGTGCGGCTGCAGCGGCAGCTGCAATCTCCGATGCACCGGTTTGTGGTGCGATCTCGAGTGCATAGGAATCGTATTGCGGATGGACTGCGTTGATGGCATCGAACATCGCTACATGAACCATTGCCAGTTGTTTGGCAACCAAAGGCGGTGGGGGTTTAATCAGTAATCCTGGAACGGTCGAAGCGGGCGCGGTGGTCTCGCGAACTGTTTCCAGAAGTTCAGCGCTCCATTCAGCAATCACATCTCCATAGCGAACGATGCGCTCGGTCGCACGCGTTCGAAGTCGAGGGTCATCGGCAGTAAAGCGAAGGTGATTGATAGGAGTGGTAAAGTTCACTTGAAACTGAAACTTCCCATCGGCACCCGAGATGACTTGCTGGGTTGCAAGCGTCGTAGCGGAGTCGATGGCTTCGACACGGACCTTGGTGTAAGGCAAAGTCGTGCCTTCGTAAGTCACTTGGGGACGAAGTACAACTTCATTGCCATTATTATCGGAGGCTGTTGCAAGATCGACACCGATGGTCAATGACTGGCTGGTGTAATGATTGATCGCGGTTACGAGAGATTCCACGTCTTGCCGCGAGACTTGGTTATCGCCGTCAATGTCGCATTTCGGCTCCGTCGATCCAGCCGCCCGAACACCTAAGGTTCGCGCGCCGTTACTAAGATAGTCGTTTGCCGCCAAATAGAGGTCGAAAGCCTGAACGGTCCCCGAATTATCGACGTCATAGGGATTGGTCGCGTTCTGCCAATCCGAGGCCAGTAGTTGGCGCGCTTCGAGTTGTTCGAGTCGTGGTCGCATAGTCATCACAACGAAAATCAGGTTCTCGGTCACCTCAAGTCTACTTGGAATCTCGAATTTCGCATTCCCTATTCGCTAGGTTATAACGTTTACTACTCGCTTGCAATGAATTGGCGTCGTAAAATCGATGTATCCCTCCCACCTAACCGCATAACTCCAAAAAATTCGGAATAGTCCGTATCCGCCAATACCGGCCCGTCGCTGTTTTTTTCCTGGAATTTCCAGTGCCAAACGCCTGGTGGCGTGGCCGAGTTGCTCCGCAACTCGGAGTCAAGTTCGAGTCGTGGAGCGACACGACCACACTCTTCATTGCCGCCGGGAATAAAAAATAGCGCAACTTCAACACGGACTATTCGGGTTACTTTTAACTGCCAGCTAGAGAGTTTTGAGATACTCGAGCACGGCAGTGCGCTGGTCACTAGTTAGTTCTAGCGGAAAATCATGACCAGCAGCTGACTTACCGGAGACTCGGGTGTCGAAGTAGGTTCGTTTGATCGAAGCGTCGTGCATTCGTCTTGGCATTTCGTCCAGAGATTCCACTGTGAGGCCAACATATCGCTGGTCGAGCGCGTCTGAAGTGCGGTGCCATATTTGTGGTCGTACTTGCGGATTGAGTACATGCCAAAGCGTAGGAACTGAGCCGTTGTGGAGGTAAGGCGCGGAAGCCCAAATGCCGTCGAGAGGGGGCGCCATATAGCCCTGAGGATCGTCCCAAGTCTCTTGTTCGCCATAATGCGCGAACCAGCTCCTACCATAGCCTGAGCGATGCTTTGCGGACAAAGCGTTGAGCCGCACGGGATCCGTTCCGACTTCATCAATCGGTATCAACAGCTCTGGGTAATGGGCGCTGTCGCCATAAGTTCCATGGCAACGGCTGCAAGTATCGTTGAACACAATCCGCCCGCGCTCGGCCAAACCAATGTCGATAGGCGCGGGATACTTCGGGGGTCTCAGAGATTCGATGAACGCGAGTACGTCGCGAAAATCTTCTTCCCATGCTCGAAATTTTTCAGGTCCATTTTCGCGGACTAACATAAACTGCATCAGCCCTCGATGCCCTTTCTGTGCAAAGCCGTCGGCATAGATTCGTGTCTTACGGTGCATTAACCACCAAGCTGGCGGGTCCATATCGTGATGTACCATCGGAGGGCCAGGTCGCAGGGGCAGCACATTCAGCTCCGCGTCGCGAAAATGCATGAGAGCCACGCCGAACATGACTGCGTTCGTTGTGCCCGCCGTTGTTCCCAATGGCATGAACATCGATCCGATCTCCATATGCCCAAGCGGCTTGCCGAGCTTCAACTTGGCTGTTCGAATATCTTCGATAAAAGACTGCAGTTGATAGTTGTTGTTTGGAGCGCCAGGCATCGTCGTTCCGTATACTGAACCACCATGACACGCAAAGCAATTCATCACCCACTGCGATTTTTGTGTGACCACGTATTGTAAGGGTTTGCCGGACGTTGATTCATCCGGTCGCGTGGTCAAACCGTAGTGCGTTAGTAACTGATCGCGAGTAAACGGTGGCTGTTCGGATTCGTCTGCCGATTCTCCGCTGCTTGCTTTGCGCCTACTAAGCATACGAGCGAGTTCGACGGCCACGTCTTCATCCAAATCGGCGGGCAAGTATACGGAATCGACCAAGTGCCGATAACCTCGTTTGGCGGCAGGGGACATTTGGTCCAGCCAAGCTGGAATCGCGTCGAGCGCCACGTGCTCCACCGCCTCACCCGCCGAGGACGACCGCTTAGCCCTTTCAGGGTCAGCTGCGTAAACTGCAGTTTCGAACTCCGAAATGTACGCCGCAGCAACGCTGGCAAAGACCAGTAAAAAAGTTAGCTTGGCAATCAACGTGAGGTTCATGGTTGAGACGGTTTTGAGAGCAATTGTTAAATTGAGGACGGAGTTTATTGACCGGAAGGCTTTCGAGAACCTCACAACCCCAACGGCAAAACCGTTAGGGCGACTGTAAGTCCATTAAAATTAAGCGGAGCGATCCTTGATACCTCTTATTGTAGGCTTCGGCGAAGCCCTTATCGATAAATTACCATCTGGCGACGTCGTTGGCGGGGCGCCGCTCAATTTTTCAGTACGCGCGGCAGAATTAGGTAACCGTTTCAGCTGTGAATCAGCGATTGTTACGCGGATCTGCCGAGATCCGCACGGCCGGCAAATCGAAGCCCTGCTGCGAGATTCGAAAATCGATTTGTCCGGGGTGCAATTCGACGAAAAACTGCCTACCGGCTTTGTCGATGTGTTGCTCGATTCCCGGGGCCAACCCAACTATACGATTGGTCGGCAGGTTGCGTGGGACGCCATCGAATTCGATCAAGCGGCAGCCAACTTGGCCGCTCGTGCATCCGTGGTCTGCTTCGGCACACTGGTTCAACGGGGCGATGTATCCGCCCAAACCCTTTACCGATTTTTAAGCAAAGCCAGTTCAGCGACAAAAATCCTTGATCTCAATCTGAGAAATCCTCAGCCCAGCCTGCCAACCGTAACGGCCAGTTTGCAACAAGCGGACGTGTTGAAGTGCAATCTTGAGGAACTCCTAAAGCTTGCGCGATGGTTTTCGCTCGCTAGACCGTCCGATTGCGCTGCGATCGCCGTGCAGCTACAGGAACGCTTTGATTTGAAAGCCGTTTTCTGGACGCGCGGTGCCGAGGGATGCTGCTGGCAAGATGGGTCAAAGTGTGTTGTTGCGGAAGTACCAACGATTGCGGCGGAGCCAAATGCAGACAGTGTGGGAGCGGGAGATGCGGCATGTGCCGTACTAGCATTGGGGCTGGTTCGTCAATGGACACCTGAACGAATCGTTATGGCCGCCAACCTTTGCGGGGCTTACGCTGCCAGCCGGCGCGGTGCGACCACGCCTCTGAGCGATGACATTTTCAAGCGACTAGAAGCGTTGTGACTCTCGACGAGTTCGAATTAAGCTTTAGGCGTTGTCTCAAAGGGGGTCTGACACACGACCCCTTTTGAGACAAAGCCTAGTAGATTCTGCTGGTAGAGTTGATTCTCCCTCAACTGTTGGGATAATGCGAGGCGAATCGCGATTGTTCCAATCGTGATGGCAGAATGCACTCTCAAAAATTCTCTCGTTGGTTCTTCGAACTATCTCACGATTAGGAGCAGTAGAATGTTGCGATCCAAAGTTGCTTTGGTTTTGGCTTTATGTGCCACGATGCCAAACACAAGCCTGCAAGCAGATTCTGGAATGAAAGAAGGAACGCCGGACATTAAACAAGCCGGCGCGCTCGCATTTGCTCCGCATGGTGTTCTGCTCGTTGGCGACACGCTCAATGCGGCCATCTATGCGATCGATACCGGCGACACCGTAGCCTCAGAGGCTAAGTCAGTAAACATCGAGGGCGTGAATGAAAAAATCGCGGCTTTGATGGGTACCGGTGTCGAAGAGACGATGATCAACGATATGGTTGTCAATCCAGTTAGTGGAAACCTTTACTTGTCTGTAGCGCGTGGTCGCGGGCCGGACGCCGCTCCCGTGATTTTTAAAGCGGATTCGAAAGGTATTTTATCCGAAGTCAGTTTGAAGAAAGTCAAGTTCGCCAAAGCCGCCTTCGCTGACGCTCCCGAATCGAAACCAGGAGCACGTAATCCTCGCATGAGCGCGATCACTGACATTCAATACGTCGATGGCATGGTGGTTGTTGCTGGCTTGTCAAATGAAGAATTCGCTTCGAAGCTGCGAACAATTAAGTACCCATTCGATGGCGGCCAAGAATCCACGAGTATTGAAGTCTACCACGGTGCTCACGGCAAATTGGAAACCGCTTCTCCGGTGCGTACATTTGTAACCTACGAAAACAGTGTGCTTGCGGCCTATACCTGCACACCGCTGGTCAACATTCCGGTCGGCGATCTCAAGCCTGGCGGTAAGACGCTAGGCAAGACGATCGCAGAACTTGGAAATCGTAACCAACCGCTCGACATGATTGTCTACAAGAAGGGGAGCCAAGATTATCTGCTGATCGCCAACACCGCCCGAGGAGTAATGAAGCTCAAGCTGAGTAAACAAGCCATCGACGAAACCCAAGCGATTACTTCGAGAATCGATGATACTGCGGGACTGCCCTACGAAACAGTCAAGGAGCTGGTCGACGTGGTGCAGCTCGACAAGCTGAACGCGGATCATGCGGTCTTGCTCGTCAAGAAAGATGCGCGGCAAGATATACGCACCATCGATTTGCCGTAAGCTGACCAGCTATGTCGCGGCTCGTTTTGTATTTTTTGGCAAAGCGAGCCGCTGTTTTTTTGCAGGATCGCCACACGGGGAGCTGATTCGATGTTGCTGTCAGTTGCAAGAGGTGCTTGCCTTATTGCTTGTTACGTCTTTCTCTGGAACACACATGCGACACGGGCGCAAGAGCCCGCCCCCGACATTTCATTTCAAGTGCAACAGCATCGAGTTGGAAAATCCTCGGTAATAGTTGAGCTGCGAGAATCGATCGATCGATCAATTCTCGCAATCGTCGGACTGAAAACGTTGGATGACTTGCGGACGCTTACTGAAGATCAATTGAAACAGTTGTTTGTTGTGCGGGTTCACGCCGCCACCGTCGAAACCACGCTGCCAGCGGTGCTGGGAACCTATACGCTAACCGATTCTGAGTTTCAATTTGTAAGTCGATTCCCGCTGAGCGCTGCAGTAAAATATCAAGTTCAGCTGTCGACACGATTGACGGACGACGAACTGACAGAGCTCGTTGTTGCTCCGCGCGGAAAACCACTTTCGCCCGCACCCACGGTCCAAGCTATTTATCCGTCGTCAGACGTGCTGCCTGAAAACTTGTTGAAATTCTATATTCACTTTTCGTCGCCCATGAGCCGCGGGGAAGCATACCAGCGAATCCACCTGATGCACGCGGGAGTGGAAGTCCAAGATCCGTTTCTCGAGTTGGGCGAAGAACTTTGGGACATAGAGCAAACGCGTTTCACATTGTTCATCCATCCGGGTCGCATCAAACGCGGTGTCAAGCCTCGAGAAGATAGCGGTCTGCCAATGACCGACGGCAAGGAATACTTACTGCAGATCGATGAGGCTTGGTTGGGCGCGGATCGCCAACCCCTAGCCGCCAAACATACTAAAAAATTTCGTGTTGTGGCCGCCGATGAAGAGCAGCCCAACCCAGTAAATTGGAAAATCGCGACTCCTCACGCGAACACGCGGCAGCCCGTGACGCTCACTTTCAACGAAGCGCTGGATCATGCCATGCTCAACCGTGTCTTGCTAGTTCGCGATCCAGCGGGGGAAGCCATCGACGGGAAGACAACCGTCTCAGATCGCGAAACGGTTTGGTCTTTCGAACCCACACAGCCTTGGAAACGATCCGACTACGCCATCGAAATCGCTACGAACCTCGAAGACCTTTGCGGCAATAGTATCGCGCGACCGTTCGAAACCAAACTGCAAGTCGAAGGAGGAGAAGCTTCCATCGCACCGCTTGTCGCCATCGAGTTTGCGGTTGAGTGAAACAAATGATCCATTCTGGGCGTGGATGGGCGGGCATGGGTGGGCGGGCGTGGATGGGCGGGTGCGGATGCGCCAACCAAAAACAAAAGGCATTGGATTTGATCCCAACGCCTTGTATGTATCGAGCTGTAATTGAGCTGGCCTACTACCAAGGAGCTCGGACTGGATACACGCCGAATTGGCGCGTGTGGCTTGGCCAGATCGGTGTGCCGTAGAATGCTCCGCCGCCAGGGGAAGTTTGCGATGGTCCATACTGATGATAAATCGGAGTCATGGTGTTTTGACTGACGCCCCACGAGTAATTCTGCTGCATCATCGAATTTGGTGGCACGACTAACGCGGTGGGTGCTCCGTAAGGTAAATAGTAATAGTCACCATGCCAGGGCCGTTGTTTCGCATACTGCTGCGCCCACACGTTGCCTCTGCTGGCTAAACCAAATCCCGCGACTCTTTCGACGGGTTGAATGATTCGGGCAGATGAATATTGAGCCACTGCGTTACCTTGTAACGAAAGGCCAATGGCGCATACGGTGGCAGCGATAAGCAAGTTCTTCATTTCAGTTCCTTTTGCAAGTTTCATCGCGTTCTAGCGTATGTCCGGCTTTCCGGTTCAGGCGATAGTTAGCGAGCCAAAGACATTGATTTCCAAAGGCCATGTACTCCCGTGCGAACTGGTGGAACGTAGTAGTGAACGCCGGTACGATTCAGACCACGACCTTGGTCGTAGTAACTGTGGTAGCGCTCGCTATGCAGGTGCATCATTTCGTGCGGATATAATGGTTGATAGGTGTAGTAAGTGTGTCCCACGTGTTCTGGCACGGGCACCGGTGAAATATACATCACCGCGTTGGTTCGGTTCGCGTAACCTTGGGTGTACTGATTGGCGAACAACTGTGGGGCCATGCCAACTTGTGCTTGTGCGGTTGCTGCGAACTGCGTCAGTCCTGCGAAACCGACAATCGCACCAACGACAGTCGCTTTAAGTAGCTTAATTCCGAAACGCATCTAAAGTGCTCCCTTCCTTGGGTCTTCTCAGAAACTCGGCTGATTCAAAACTAATATTGCTAGGGATCGCTTTGTGTTTTCAGTCCGTGTAACAGTCAGCGAATTTTCTGGGCGCCTTGCTTGCGAGCACGGCATGATAAATCCGGCTATTTATCCCCCTGGTCGTCCCATCGGAAAATCAGCTACCCCAGCCCAACTGTATCTCGTGGCCATAGAACAATTTCGCCGAACTGAATAACCGAAAAGACCGAGCTAATCGGGCACTCGCATTGGAGCCCATATCCGCAGCTCAAAAGGGGCGTTTGCCCGCATAGTCTCCCCAAATAGCCGGTCTTGACTGAAACTCGATTCGCGGGAAAGCTATCACCCTCTGGAAAGTGGAAATGGAATCGTGAGTTTTGACAGCATTGGACTCAAAGTTCGAAGCGGTTGCTCGGTATTACGATTCGTGAAATTCGCCCCGGAATGACGAAGTTGACGAATAGCTAAACCGCTCTGTCGCGGACAGGGCGTCGTCTGGATGAGAAACAAGGAGGAGTTCCGCTGTGGCAAAACGCCGTTCACCCAACGATGACGCAGATAGTAATAACCCTGCGAACCCGATCGAAGCGGTCTCGCTGAGTGAAGCTGCGCAAGAACGATACCTCAATTATTCACTTTCCGTCATCACCAGCCGTGCGCTGCCGGATGTCCGCGATGGGCTGAAGCCGGTTCAACGCCGCATTCTCTATGCGATGGACCAGCAGGGGTTAAACTTCAACGCCAAGCATCGCAAGTGTGCGTCGGTCGTGGGGGATGTGATGGGCAAGTACCACCCGCATGGCGACACGGCGATTTACGACGCGCTTGTGCGGATGGCCCAGCCCTTTTCGCTACGTATGCCGCTGATCGATGGCAGTGGCAACTTTGGCTCGATCGACGGCGACAATGCGGCTGCGATGCGTTACACCGAGTGCCGCATGTCCGCGCTCGCTTCGGAAGTACTGACGGACCTGGGGGCGAACATCGTCCCGTTTAAACCCAATTACGATGGCAGTCATCGCGAACCCGTCGTTTTGCCAACTCGCGTTCCAAACATGTTGGTCAACGGAGCCACGGGAATCGCGGTCGGGATGGCCACCAACATTCCCCCGCATAACCTAGGGGAGGTTTGCCGCGCTCTGCTCAAGTTACTCAACGATCCAGAGATCAAAGACTATCAGTTGGTTGCCAATGACGCCGTTCAAGGACCGGATTTTCCCACTGGCGGTCAACTCATCAACACCAAAGAAGAACTGCGCGAGATCTATCGCACCGGCCAAGGTTCACTCAAGATCCGAGGCACAACAAAATCCGGCGGCGAATCGCGTGGCAGTAAGTTGCTGCACATCATTGCGATCCCCTATGGCGTGAACAAATCGGTGTTGGTGGAGCGTATTGCGGAAATCGTGGTAAGTGGCAAGATGCCGCTAATCGAAGATGTCCGCGACGTTTCGACTGAAGACATTCGCATCGATCTTCACTTACGCAAAGATGCTGACGAAGCCAAAGTGCTGGCGTATCTCTACAAGAACACGCCGTTGCAAACCAATTTTGCGGTGAACATTACTTGCTTGGTGCCGACTGAGAATCCGGAAGTTGGTGCGCCACAGCGTTTGGGACTGAAGGAAGTCCTGTGGCACTTCTTGCACTTCCGACTTGAGGTGGTCACCAATCGGCTGCAACAGGAACTCGACAATTTGATGCGGCGCATGCACATCCTCGAAGGCTTCATGTTAGTCTTCGATGCGCTCGACGAAATTATCCGCATCATCCGCAAGTCGGAAGGCAAAGCAGACGCGGCCGACAAGATCATGAAGCGTTTCCCCGCCGCGAAAGGTGGCTTGGATGAAGAGCAAACCGACGCGATCCTGGAACTCAAGCTCTATCGGTTAGCGCGGCTTGAGATCAACATTATCGAAGAGGAACTAAACGACAAGAAAAAGCGAGCCGCGCAGATTCAGAAGCTACTGAAAGAAAGCACCGAAGATACGATCTCATCAGGCCGCTGGAAAATTGTTCGCGCAGAAATCGAGGGTTTGATCACCACGTACGGCCAAAGCAAAGAGGGTGTTCGCCGCACTGAGATCATGACGATCGAAGAGGAACCGGAGTATAGCGAAGAAGACTTCATTGTCGCCGAAGATTGTCACGTGCTGTTATCGACCGATGGCTGGGTCAAACGACAAAAACAGATCGCCGATCCGGGCAAGAGTCGGCTGCGTGAAGGTGACGGGGTGCTGGCGTGCATCGCTGGTTCTACGCGCGCGACGGTAGCCTTTTTCTCGTCGTTTGGAGTGTGTTACACAGCGCGTTTCATTGACATTCCGCCTTCGACTGGGTACGGCGAGCCGGTCCAAAAGTTGTTCAAACTCAAAGATGGCGAACGAATTGTAGCCGCCATTTCGCTCGATCCGCGAGCGATTGGCAATATCGCCCTCAACCCCAAAAAGCCCGATCTTTGTCCGCCAATTCACGGTTTTGCTGCGACCAGCAACGGCTATGCATTGCGCTTTGGCCTTGAGCAATTCGTGGAACCCTCCACCCGAAGCGGTCGACGATTCGCTCGCGTTGCGCCGGGACATGATGTGATCGATGTCAAAGCGATTGACGGGAGTGAAACCATTTTGGCAATCTCCGCCGAATGCCGCGCGATGGTTTGTCCGGCTGTCGAAGTGAATTACTTGTCTGGCGCGGGCAAGGGTGTCTTGCTGATCAAACTGGCGAAGACCGATCGATTGTTGGGATACAAGGCATCTTCGGCGGATCGGGATCTATTGGTCGTCGAAACCAATCGCGGTGCTCAGAAAACCATCTCGACAGCCAAGTATCGTGTGACGTCACGCGGCGGCCGGGGTATTGAAGTGCAGAAGAACGGAAAAATCTCTGCGGTGATTAACGAGCCCATTGGTGCACCGGAACCGCTGCCAGAAAAATAATATGACTGCCAAGCAGTGCAGTCCCAGGCAGCTACCTGGCAGCGACCTGGGACTGACAAGAAGAAAGCAAAGAAGAAGAGCTAGCGGTTAGCGAATAGAAGTTAACGCAAAAGAAGTTAGCGAAACGACGGTGGAATCAACTTTCGCGTAAGAGAGAACCATGAGCACAACAACCAATTCCTATAGTGCCGCCGACATTGTTGCCCTCGAGGGCCTGGAACCCGTTCGCAAACGTCCCGGCATGTACATCGGCAGTGTGGGCACAGCCGGTTTGCATCACTTGGTTTGGGAAATACTCGACAACTCCGTCGACGAAGCCATGAATGGACATGCCTCGGAGATTGTCGTAACACTGCACAAGGATGGACGCACGGTTTCCGTCGCGGACAACGGTCGTGGAATTCCCGTCGATAAGCATGCCAAGACCGGTAAAAGCGCATTGGAAATGGTACTGACGATTCTGCATGCGGGGGGGAAATTTGAGGGGAAAAACTATAAGACGTCCGGCGGATTACACGGTGTAGGCGCTTCGGCCGTGAACGCCTTGTCGAAGCATCTCATTGCTTTGGTGCGACGCGATGGTGCGCAATACAAGATGGAGTTCTCGCAGGGTAAGCCGATCACGAAATTGCAAAAGGCGACCGGCGCGTTTCGTGGCACGGGAACAACCATTACTTTCACGCCCGATCCGACGATCTTTCCCAAGACCGATTTTGATGCTGAAACCATCCGCCAGCGACTTGAGATCACCAGCTTCTTACATCGGGGTGTCAAAGTCCAATTTAACGATGAGCAGAACAACAAGAAAGATAACTACGTTCACGAAAACGGCATCGTCGATTACTTGGGCAAGGTGATTCAGCAAAGGGCTGCGCGTCCAACTCACGATGTACCCTTCACGGTTCGTAAAGAGGGCGACGAGCGTATCGAAGTGGCTCTGCAGTGGACGGAATCGACCGACGAGCATGTGCGATCCTATGTTAACGGCATTCCCACCGGCAGTGGTGGTACACACGAAAATGGATTCCGTAGCGGCATGGCCAAAGCGGTTCGCAATTTTTTCGAAACTCACAATTTGATTCCTCGCGGCATCAAGGTGGGTCACGAAGACATTCGCGAAGGGGTCGTGGCCATACTTTCTGTCTTCGTGGGCGATCCCCAGTTCCAAGGCCAAACGAAAGATCGCTTGAACAATCCCGAGCTTCAGGCCGCCACTGACAACGCGGTGCGCGCTTCGCTTGAACAGTGGCTGAACAACAATCGCACGGTGGCCGAGTCGATTGTGGCGCGGATCATCGCGGCAGCGCGAGCCCGCGCGGCTTCGCGCGCGGCTTCGGAATCGATCTCGCGCAAGACGAATACTTCGCGGACGATGTTGCCGGGCAAGTTGAGTGATTGCCTATCAGCGGGGCGCGGTAATTCTGAAATCTTTATCGTGGAAGGGGACTCTGCAGGCGGTAGCGCCAAACAAGGTCGCGATCGCAATCATCAAGCGATTTTGCCGCTGCGTGGAAAAGTGCTCAACACGGAATCCGTCGCGCTTTCCAAAGTGCTGGAAAATAAAGAAATCCTCGATCTCGTCACTGCCCTCGGATGTGGCATCGGCAAAGATCTTGATGTGGCCCGCATTCGCTATGACCGAGTCATTTTGCTGGCCGACGCGGACTCAGACGGTCATCACATCACGACGTTGCTACTGACGTTTTTCTATCGCCACATGCGACCCTTGATCGCTGATGGAAAAATCTTCATTGCTGTGCCGCCCCTGTATCGCATCGATATTGGCAAGGAAACATTTTGGGCACCCGACGAAACGGCGCGCGACAAAATTCTTGGCAAAGCTGATAAACGCTCGAAACCCGACATCACGCGTTTCAAGGGACTGGGCGAGATGATGCCCAAGGTGTTGTGGGAAACGACACTGAACCCAGCCACGCGTCGCTTGTTGCGAGTCGATATTAACGACCAGTTAGAGACCGATCGTGTAATGGCGGATCTCATGGGCCGCGACGCTTCGGCTAGATTTCGTTTCATAATGGACCGAGCAGAAGACGCCAAAGAGATCGACGTCTAGGAATTTATAACTTCCTGCGATTCGTCGCTAAGACTTGCTTGAACTTTGCGCCGCGTTTCTTCCACCACTTTTCAGAGTCTTCGCGACTCCATGGAAACTCGACCGATAACCTATCCAGTTCGTGCAAGAGCGTAGCGATGCTCGACGGCCGTGTAGCCGGATCGTAGGACATGCACTGACTCAGCAGCCCGCTAAACGGCAGGGCGCTGTGCAGTAGGTCCAATGTCTCTACACCGATGTGGGTACTTCCCTGCGCATCAAGCGGAGAGACCAACGGCGGCAATTCGGCAGTCAGCATATAGTAGAGCAAGCCGCCTATCGAGTAGATATCGACTCGCGGGTCGGCCAGCCATGGCGATTGTAATCGCTCAGGTGCCATAAACCTCGGAGTGCCGATGATGAAGTTCGTCTGTGAAGTGCTATCGGAAATGCCTGGTGCGAATGCCTTCACCAACCCATAGTCCACCAATTTGATGAAGTCGGGCTCACCGCCGCGATCGCAGAGCATGACGTTTTGCGGTTTGATATCACGATGAACGACGCCCGCCAAATGCGCTTCGCGAAGTGCAAAGCACAGCTGGCGTATCAGGTAAATGCAGCGCCCGGCTGGTAGCGGCCCATCGAACTCAACCAATTGACCGATATGCCCTCCGTCTACGTATTCCATCGCGTAATAGAACAAACCATCTTCGTTGCGCCCAAAGTCGTAAATCGAAATTGTGTTGGGATGTGTCAACTGGCTAGCCAATTGAACTTCGCGTTCGAATCGCATCAACACACTTAGATCAGTATTCTCAGCAGACAGAATCTTGATCGCGGTTGGACGGCAAAGCAGTGAATGTTCAGCCAAGTAAACCTTGCCCATGCCACCCTCTCCCAGCAGTTCGAGCATTTTATAAGGTCCAACGGATCGTAGGTCACGCGTTCGTCGTTTCGGCCAACTCTTAATCGCGCCAATGAGCGTTCCCAAACAGCACAGTCCCACCAGCAACGCAAGCTTTCGATTCACATCGTCAACAAACTTGTAGGCAGTCTCGCGGGGCAACTCCGTAACAATGCCCAAACCCTGCTGGGGCAGATAACGCCAACTACCGACTACCGATTGCCCTAAATAATTTCGATAACTTGCAGCGCTCGTGCCATCTTTCAAGTCTGAAATTCCTTTCACGGCCCGCGTCAACGGCCAACTGGCTGGATGCAAATCTGGCGAACCGCCCCCCAACAGAATCATTCCAGGATCGCGAACCAGCGTGCCCTGAATGTTCAGAGAACCCTTCGATTCATTCGATCTCAACTCACTCGCTGAGAGTTCACGAACTAATTCGTTCACTTGCCGAAATTGCTCAGTGAATCGGCACTGTGAAAGCAAATGACCTTTTCCGTCAATGACATACGTATCAAATAGTTCTGAGTCATCCGTATTCGCATTCCAAGTTTCGACGACTTCAGCGAAGCTCTTGCCGATGACCGACGATTGACTCACTAGTGTTGCAACTACTTCGCCGCCAGGATTCTTGATTGGACAAAATGCTGTAACGTCGTGGCTAGTCAAAGGTGGCGGCAGTGTGTTCTGACCCGGTACCGGGATCCTGACAGTCAATTCGCCGGCAGCCGCACGTATTAAGTCCACACAGCGAAAGGGAGTCCATCCCGGAACATCTTTAGCGGCAGAATCGCTTTGCGTTCGACTGAGCAGACGCATTTGCTTGTCCCACAGGCAGAACGTCGCAGAGGAAGCTAGGGCTTCTTCGATCGTTCGTTGGATCTCAAGCGGATCGGTCTCGGCATTCTGTAAATGCTCTTGAATCGAGGGTTTGGAAGATATCGCTTGCAGTTTGGCTAACCACCCCGAGTGCCATTTCTCGAGCTGCAATACACGCTGCGAAATCACCAAGTTCAGCTTTTGCTCAATAAACGTTTCGTTGTGACTAGCGACGAGGGCTGAAAGGTACATTACCAGCGGCAGCACGGCCGCCGCAAGCAAAAACGCAAGCGCAAGAATCGGTAAGTATGCAGTAGCCTTTTGAAGCCACGACTTGTGTAGACTGGTAGTCCCAAGCGTGGAGCGGTTGCGGATCTTTGGCTTGGGCGGTTCGGCCATGAGCGAGCGAGCGGTATGAAAGTCCAAAAGCGAGCCGACCTCTCGCTGCAATTGCTTATCGCCATCGCATAGTTTCTCAAGCTCACTACGTTGGGCATCGCGAGGCAACTCAACCAGCTTGCCGAAAATATCCTTCGCGCGCTGGTGCAAGTTATCACTCAAGATGCTGAACCTTCAGTGGCAAACCAGCGTCTGAGCCAAGCCTTGGCCATGGTCCAATCCGCTTCAATGGTCCGCTTACTCATGGCCAACTGTTCCGCGATTTCATCGACGGTCATCCCGCCAAAAAATTTCATTTCGACAACTTTAGCTTGGCGCGGATCCAGTTTCCCAAGAATCTCGAGCGCCTCGTCTACCGCTAATACTTGGTCGGTATCGGTAATACAGACTATGTCCCAGTCGTTATATTCGCGTCGTGCGTAACTCCCACCGCGCTTCTGCCGGTTCCTGGATCGAGCTTGATCGACTAGGACGCGACGCATCGTGGTCGAAGCCAAAGCAAAAAAATGACTGCGTGACAAGGCTTCCGTCTTCGGCAAACGCAAAAACAACTCATGAATCATGACCGTGGGTGAAAGGGAAACGGTCGCGGGTTCGTCGCGGAGATATGCCTGTGCTAGTCGATGAAGTTCGTCATAGAGCTCCGCCACCCAACGGTCTGAGCGAACGCGCTCGGTATCGGGCTGTGGATCTGAAGGCACGGCAATTAACCAAGGAGATGAATGAAAAGACTGTTTTGAGCTGCGGGTTTCGCTCTGTTTTATCGCTTTTGATCGTGAGCGTCAAAAACTATTTTCTACCACATACACCTAACCCCACAAGAGTGGCAATGAACGCACTGGTTCTCGACCGCCAAAACGACGCGCGGAAACTTTGGCAAATTGTTTTTGCAGAATTCGGTATATGCACAAATTTCACGGATTCTTTCACCAATGACCTCCTCAATCCGCAGCAAAAGCCTCGGATTCTCGTATTGGACCTAAGTATGGTCGGCAATTGCCTCGATCGGGCCGTCGACCTCTGCAAGCAATTGAGTTTGGATGCAGTCGTGATTACGGGGACAGACATTTCGGTGGCCGCGTCGGTTCGCTTGATGAAACACGGTGCTGCTTGGGTCTTCCGTAAAGACCAAGAACTGGATCTTCAACAGATTCGCGACGCAATTCCTATGATTCAAGAGGGAGCAGCCAACTTGGCGGACCAGATAGGTGAGCTTCGTCGTCTACAGGAGCTGCTAGACAACATCTCTCCGCGCGAACGCTCTGTTCTGGAAATGGTGCTCGATGGTATTCCTAACAAGCAGATCGCCAAGCAGTTAGAAGTGAGCGTGCGAACCGTCGAGTCGCGGCGCGCAAAAATCTATCGCAAGTGTGAAGTTAGCAATGTGACCGAATTGGTACGCTGCGTGGATCGAGCTCAGCAATTGCGAGGTCGTTACGGCGATTGCCCGAAGGATGTTAGGGACCACAGGGATGTTTGTGCGATGCACGCAAGTAGCAAGTAAGGCACCAGGACAATAAAAACGTCCCACCGAGCCCACCAATTGCGTAGGGTAGGTAATTAGGCGGATACTTGGCGGGCGAAGCGGCCACCATTGGGTGCAAACTCTATCCCGCCAAGCGGCTGACTGATTATCTACCCTACGCGATTTCTTTAGCTGTACAAGAATGTAGTTCGATCACTTAGTCGCTCACTCCAACTCTTCATTTGGCTCTTGGTCAATTTCACACCACGTTGATATTGCTTGTCCACCTTCCAGACGATTGGGTGGATCTGCTGCCAAACCATCGTCATAGCCCACATCAACGACGTCTCGATGGTCGTCAGTTGCGTGCCATTCCAAAGACGCTCCAGCGCGCTCCAAGATCGTTCCAACCTCAATCAAAATGGGCGCCCCCCTGAGTTCGCGTGATGGATCCTACGCATCGAATGAAGAAAGGAAAACCGGCTCAGGGCTCAGTGCAGACAGTTTAGAACAAAGCTTTCAAAGGCTAAGGCGTTTAGGCTATCTGCCCTATACATGAGTCGAACGCGCCTAAGCCTTTGCTACCTTTTCTCTAAACTAGTGGGTTCGGTGGGACGTTGTTATTGTCCTGGTGCCCAACTAACGTCATTGCGGAAACTGGCGAACGGATCGTGGCGTGCGGCTGCGTAGATTTTCGACACCAATATACTTTGCCCGTGGAAAATTCGCTTCATTCTTCGCAGCGACCTGTAAGACATCCTGGGCACGCTTGCCCGCGTTTGGATGTGACTTGACGAATCCAGGCACGAATTGCAGCCAGGGAGCGACTTGATTCTGCTGTTGATCCCAACTGCTCAACAAACGCGCCAACTCGCGAGGATCATAACCTGCATTCATCATCCAGCGAGTAGCGTCTTCGTCAGCTTCAGATTCTTGTTCAGGTCGATTGGGTCGCGCAATGAGACCGATCCACATCATGCGATCTTTAAAATCGAGCGGTTGGTTGGCAAGTTTCGATTGCTTGAGCGGAATCAATTGATGGCCGTGATCGAGATGACTAAGCTCATGCGCGAGCACACCGACCACAGCGGCTTCGCTGGTCGCAGATTCAAGCAGACCGCGCGTCACCAACAATCGTCCTCCGGGAATCGAGAATGCGTCCGAGGATTCATGCTCGATGACACGCACATCCAACTGCTTGTATCGATCGGCGTTGCGCATACGCGGTCTCATGACCTTGAGCAACTGGCGCAGATAGGTTACGTCATTCCCTTGCTGCGAAACGACAACCTTGGCTTGCTTGAGCTGTTGCAAGTAGGCGTCCAGGATACCCTGCCCAAACTGATTCTCGTCAGCATTACTCACTTTGATCCGGTCGAGTTGCTCGCGCTGTTCGGGAGATAGCTTACCAAACATCGGTGCCATTGGCCCCGCGTTTGAGGCAAAGTTCTCGAACAAGTCTTGTAGTGCTTCGGCAGGTTGCTGGAGCGGCGCGTTCTGCGAGTTTGCTTGAGATGCAAGAACCGCACTCAACACAACGAGCATGCTGGCACGTAAAAGTTGGGGTGTGAAAACGTTAATCGCAAGCACAACTCGTGCTCCACAGTTAGAATGCGCCAACAGTTAGAATGAGACGAGTGTTACTCCTAGGCCTTGTCTCAAAAGGGGTCTGACCCTCTCTGGCACCAAAGGGTCAGACCCCTTTTGAGACAAAGCCTATTGTTCAGTGTACAAGAAACTCCTGTCGATCATCCGAATCCGACTAAAAAAGTTATTGAGGAAATTTGAATATGGCCCGCGCAAAGAATGTTCTTGGCACCCTCTTAGAAGATTGTAGTACGGACCCGATAACGGGTTTCTTTCGCGATGGTTGTTGCAACACGGGTCCTGAAGATGTGGGCCTGCATACGCTGTGCGCTGAAATGACCGACGAATTCCTGGCTTTCTCCAAAGCTCGCGGAAACGATCTTTCTACGCCCAACCCGATGTTTCAATTCCCTGGCCTCAAAGCCGGCGACCGTTGGTGTCTTTGTGTTTTGCGTTGGAAAGAAGCGTACGAAGCTGGCAAGGCACCCGGCGTAAATCTAAAAGCAACGCACATGTCCGTTCTTGAATTTGTCGATTTGGAGCATTTGCAAGCTCATGCGGTTCATGATGAGTAGAACGCTTTTATGTTGGTTTATTCTGGCAATAGGCGTCTGCAGCAGTTTGCCGGCGCTGGCCGGAGAGGGGCTTGAGCTGCTGCATTACAATCACCCTGGTCTCAATGTCGATTTGGGGGTCGGTCTTTGGGCTTGGCCCGTCCCTTGCGACGCAGATGCGGATGGCGATTACGACCTGATTGTCTCGTGTCCGGACAAGCCGTCCAATGGCGTCTGGTTTTTCGAAAATGCCGACGGAGACACTTCGCAGAACCCGCTGCCAATATTCAAGCCCGCGGTCAAACTGAGCCCAACCGTACATTACGTCATGCCCAGCTATGTGCATGGCGGCCTCAGAGTTCTCTCGCCAGGCGCCGAGTATCCTGACTTTCTGACCGAAGGCTTGGCGCATAAAGTTACCTTGCCTGTCGATGCGAAATTCTATGTACCCACTGGCAAGCAAGTCAAAGGTCCCAAGGTTCGTCATAACCAGTGGCGCTATGTGGACTTTGACGGAGATGCCATGCTTGATTTAGTGGTTGGTATTGAGGATTGGAGTTACTACGGCTGGGATGATGCTTGGGATTCCAGCGGCGAGTGGACCAACGGGCGGTTGCACGGTTTTGTACTGTGGTTGCGCAATGAAGCGACGAACGACGCGCCACGTTACGCGCCGGCGGTGAAAGTCGAAGCGGACGGCGTACCCATCGATACGTTTGGCTGTCCTTCACCGAATTTTGAAGACTTTGACGGCGACGGCGATTTGGATATTCTCTGCGGAGAATTCATCGACGGTTTTACTTACTTTAAGAATATCGGAACGCGAACGGAACCTCGCTACAGCGAGGGCGCAAAGCTGGTTACGGCTAACGGCGAACCGCTCCACATGGATTTGCAGATGATCGTTCCCATCGCTTTTGATTGGGACAAAGATGGCGACCAGGATTTGATCGTCGGCGATGAAGACGGACGCATCGCTTTGGTCGAAAATTCGGGCAGGTTCAGCCCAGGCGACCAGCCAGAGTTTCTCGTTCCGCGTTATTTTCAGCAGCAAGCCGATACCCTGAAGTGCGGCGCGCTGGCAACACCCGTAGGGACCGACTGGGATGCCGATGGCGATATGGATATCTTAAGTGGTAATACGGCGGGATACATCGAGTTCTTTGAAAACTTGAGCGGTGCCAACGTGGCGAGTCCCCAATGGAATGCGCCGCGTCGATTGGAAGTTGATGGCAAACCCTTTCGAGTGATCGCCGGCCGAAACGGCAGCATTCAAGGGCCAGCAGAATACAAATGGGGCTACACGACCTTCAGTGTCAATGATTGGAATCAAGATGGTCTGCCCGATGTGATCCTCAACAGTATCTTGGGCGAAGTCGTTTGGCTGAAGAACATTGGCAAACGCAACGAACCGAAACTCGATCGCCCTCAAGCCATCGAAGTCGAATGGCAGGGACCTCAGCCGTTGCTCGCGTGGGGCTGGAAAAAGCCGCGTTCAAAAGCACTGTTAACACAGTGGCGAACGACTCCAGTGGTGTTCGACTTCAATGCGGATGGCTTGGTCGATCTCGCCATGCTGGACCACGAAGGCTATCTGAGCTACTTCGAGAGGTTCAGAAAAGAAGGCGAGCTGAGAGTAAGCGCGCCTCAAAGAGTTTTCGTTGATGAAAAGGGCCAACCGCTGCGACTCAACCGCAAACCCGCGGGTGGTAGCGGACGACGCAAACTGTGCGTGACCGACTGGAATGGCGACGGGAAGTTTGATTTGCTGCTCAATTCGTCGAACGCAGACTTGCTTGAGCAGGTTGAGTTTCGCGATGGAAAGTGGTTTTTTAACAATGCGGGAAGCCTGGCCAAGCAGAACATTGAAGGCCATGACGTCAGCCCCAGCGTGGTTGACTTCGACGGTAACGGTGTTCCGGATTTCCTCGGCGGAGCGGAAGATGGCCGCATGTATTTTCTAAAGAATACGCGATTGGGTGCCAATTAGTTGCAATCGTGATTCCTTCCCAGCGCTGAAACGGTGGGCTATTTTCGGATGTCCCTAACGGGACGATGTCGGGACCAATAGCCGGCAACGGGAGGCGGAAATTTTCGATGCGTGCCCCATCATTGCAGCCCGCACAATCGGCATTACCAAAACTAGTCGAGCCCTTTAACGAGTCGATTCTTTGGGGATACGGCGACGCGCACCGGGCGGCGTTAAGGTTGAAACGTACTGTCTTAGTACGTACAACTCTTGCTTTATGTGGCCGGCTTGGCTTTTTGATCGCGGATTACTGATGAATTTAATGAACCATAACACCACGAATTTTGACGCAATCATTGCACCGCTAGCGATGCTTGGCGAGCTGCTTGTACATGCTCGAGCGCCCCAGGAAACAACAACTGTATTACATGTCATCAACGGCGAGCACTTTTCCGGTGCCGAACGCGTCCAGCAATTGCTCGGCAAGCGGTTAAGTGAGTTTGGTTTTGATGCGCGATTTGCGTGCGTCAAGCCAAAACGTTTTTCGCAGCTTTGCGGGCTGAACCAGCAGCAAGTGGTTGACACTCCGATGCATGGTCGTTTTGATCTGCGAGTAATTTCAAGGCTAACGCAATACGTTCGCGAACACTCGGTTGGCCTGCTGCATGCCCACACTCCCCGCACAGCCATGATCACTTCTTTGGTTGCGCTGCGAACGGGCTTGCCTTGGGTGTATCACGTGCACAGTCCCACTTCGCGCGATAGCACGCGTGGCTTGGTGAATCGAGTGAACTCGTGGATTGAACGCTATTCGATCCGCAACTGCAATTGCTTGATCACAGTGAGCGAGAGCCTGGCCAAAGAAATGTTGCGACTGGGGGTGACAGAACAACGGCTGGTTACTGTTCCTAATGGCGTGCCGGCGATTGAGCCGATCGATGCGCGAAGTCGCCTTGAACAGAGAGACTGGCGGCTGGGGATTGTCGCGCTGATGCGACCGCGCAAAGGTGTCGAAGTGGCGCTACAAGCGATGCAGCGGCTGAAGGCGCGCGGGCGACCAGTGACGCTTGAATTGATCGGAGGTTTTGAGACCAACGATTACGAACGTCAGATCATGGCCATGGTCGAAGAGTTGGACGTTCAAGATGTCGTCAAGTGGACTGGATTTACCAGCGACGTGCCTCAGGCAATTCGCAGGCTGGATGCACTGGTGCTGCCTAGTTTGTTTGGAGAAGGGATGCCAATGGTCGTTCTGGAAGCGCTCGCTGCGGCAGTTCCTGTAGTCGCAACCACCGTCGAGGGAACTCCGGAGGTTGTTCGAGATGGCGTTGAAGGCCTGTTAGCTGAACCTCGAAGCGTCGAAGGTCTCGTGGCAAAAATTGAAGAATTGAGTGCGGATCGAACGCGCTGGGTGGCGATGAGTGATCGCGCTTTGACGCGACATCGCGAACATTTCAGCGATGCGCGCATGGCTCAAGGTGTTGCGGAGGCTTACGTTCGAGTTTTGCGGGACCGCTAGCCGGTCACTAAGCGGGCTTTCTGCTCAGCAACTCGAACGCTGGCGATCGAACCACTATTGAAATCGATTCCGTCGGCTTCGATGCCATCCGAGAAGATAATGCCTTTTTCGGGCATCATGCTCTCCAACTGCAGACGTTTTCCCTCCTCGAGAATTCCGGCCACCAAAGTCGCGCTCGATTGGCGACTAGCAAAAGGTTCGCGCACGACCCAGGCCAAACGACGGTCTTCCCAGTTAAACTTTTTGGCGGTACCCGAGGTCCCACCCGCCAGTTGTGTCACGCCGTGTGCCATATTGAAGACGCTCGATAGCCATCCGGTCGATCCGGCTCCGGTCGCCACAATCACGCCGCTCGAAGATTGCGGTTCACTAGCGTCTTCGGTTTGCAGGGTATATCGCGCTGACACGTGCGTTCGACAGCCGATGAAAAAGTCGTTAAATGCTAGCAGTTTTTGACCATCGTTCAATTCCACTTCACCCATCGTAACTTCGCGAATCCTGGCGGCGTCCTTGAGCGTGCGCAACAATATGCCCCGCGCCTGCTGCAATGAAATGGGCAGTAGAACGCCGTCGAAGCGCTGTGGATCTGGATTCACGCCGAGAATTGGCAGTGAACCAACGTACTTCGCAGTGTTTGCGACCAGCCCATCTGGGCCGACAACGACCACCGCACAACAATTGCGAAAGTCATAGTTCGGCAGATACTCGCGCGGCACCATCGCGATGGGCAGGCCGAGATCAACCTCGTAGCGCAATTGCTGGACTGCGGCATTGTAGGCACGATCCTCTTGCTCGTATTGATCGAAGTCGTCGGCGACTTGGTCGTCTTCGTTGAGTTCCATCGAGGTGCCAGCGACGGCCAGACGCTGGATGGCTTGGGCTTGATTCAAACGGAATTTTGCTGAAGAACGCGTGCCCCAACGGACGAGCAAACCTCTAAGTCGCGTTTGTGTGGTGACGATGGCAACGGCCGGTTGAAAACCCATGGCTTACTCGCTCGCATCGCGTTCGGTGAGTGTCCGCAGCAGGTCGGGTGTGATTTCCAGTCGTCCGATCTTCTCGGCGTTTTCGGCTAGTTGCTGAAACGCCATTGCGATTGTCGAGCGCGCATCGGTATTTCCAATTGCCGTGGCCAATACGCGCCAGTCGATACCTCGCATCGCGTCAAGTGTAGCTTGCAGGGCAACAGTGCGCTCCTCGGAAAGTTTGCGCTCGTTGGCAACTTGACGATCAACCAGACCAGCACGCTGTTCTTCGATCGCAATACTGGCGGCCATTTGGGCTTCGCGCACTTCGCGGCGTTTTTCTTCCACCGCCCGTTCCGTTTGCAATTGATTTTCGGTGATCGCCCGCTCAAGATCGATGGCCATATTGCGGCGGGCATAAACGGCCTGGTCCGCCTTGAGCAATAACTTCTCACGTGTATCCGCTTGCATAGCCTTGACCATTTCAGGACTCGCCTTGATTGACAAAACGGATACCGAGAGGACTTCGACGCCGAGCATCTTGGATGTTGAACTCGCGTGCAGCTTTTGGGTCAGTTCAGTGCCCAACTGATCGGAAGCGGTCAACACACTGGCCAAGTCTTGCGATTGCACGAATGCGCGGCTGGCGGCTTGAGTTGCTTGAATCAACCGCTCACTCAACTTCGTTGGGTCATCGGAAACATAGCGACCGCGGGAATCGATGCTAAAGTCGAGAGCCTTCGCAAGTTGCAGCGGTTCAACCACGCGGTAGGTCAGTTGGCCTTGGACTGTGACCTCTTGAAAGTCGGTGGTGGACTCTTCGAAAACGAATGGGACATCCGCACTGGACAACTCGATCGAGACGATGGTGCAAGTCGGCGTAAAATAAAAGAAGGACAGGCCCTCGCCCTGACGTACAGCGAGGCCGTTCCGGAACTGTGCAACAAAAGTTGTCGGCTTAGTCTTTAGGAAAGCAAATCCAAGCATGTTGAAACTCGCCGTGTAAAACCATGGTGATATGCAATAGGTTCAATTCTAGTTGCGATGGACGGGGGTCACACGCCTGAACGAGGAAACTGGAGCGAATACTCGGCTAGCATTTCTTGGCGTGATGCCGCAAAATGCGCGAAAAGGTCATTCGACATTACCGCCACAATCATGACGAAAGGAATCCATGGAAACTCAAGAATCTGCCAACAGCTCCACTCCGGCAACGCCGAAGCCGCTCAACAAACTCCAGCGTCGCCTGCTGGGTGTATTGATCGAAAAGGCGCGTACGACTCCCGACGCTTATCCGCTTTCGTTAGCGGGGCTAGTCGCGGGAGCAAATCAGAAAAGCAATCGCAGCCCGCTGATGAATCTCTCGCCGGAACAAATCGAAGATGAGCTCATTCAGATGCGGTCATTGGGTATTGCGGCGGAGGTTCAAGGGAGCGGTCGAGTTTCTCGTTATCGACATTACGGTTACGATTACTTGGGGGTCAAAGGCGCGGAGGCGGCTGTGATGACCGAATTGCTGCTGCGCGGCGAACAAACGGCGGGTGATTTGCGGGTGCGGGCGAGTCGATTTGATCCGATTCCGGACTTGACCGCGCTGAACGAGATTCTGCGGTCATTAATGAGCAAAGGCTTAGTGATTTCATTGACACCGCCAGGGCGTGGGCAAGTCTTTAGTCACAATCTTTATCAGCCCGAGGAGTTGACGAAGCTGAAGAATAAGTTTGTGGGCGCAACGGGTGACAAAGATGACGAGCCGGATCAGAATGACAGTGCCTCAGCCGTTTCGCGTCCCACTCGTAGCGCCGGCGAAGTGGCCACCTTGCAAGCGGAAATTGAAGAACTGCGAGGTTTGCTGGCAACGCTCGAAGAAAGAGTGACACGTTTGGAGAGTTAAGTGTCTCACGCGATAACGCTCACCCGCTTAAAAGCCCTCACGTTGTTGTCTGAGTGTACGGGCGACGACATTTGGTCGGTTGCGCACTGTCGCCTACGCGGCGTGCCCGAAGCGTGGATCGAGGATTTGGGCGATTGCTACGAATCCGGTTTCGAACGAGCCAGCCAGACGATCTTCGTGCGCGATATCTTGGTGAATCAGTATCATGGGCTGCGCGACATCGACTTGGCAATCAAGCTCGGCGAATTCCTCGGTGTGGATGTTGCGTCGCTCCACGCTAGTTCTGCAACTCGCGCGAGATTGGTGATAGCGATTCGCCAAGCCATCGAAGAAGAATGATTCTCAATAAACACCCGAAGCGGACGAGTTTCAACTCGCCCGCTTCGCAAGCGAATCGGGTTATGCAAATAACCTTAATAGTCGACGTTGATAACTTCACCGCCGGCCGCGGTACCTAGATAATTCCAATTAAGGTAGTAACCTGTACAGGCGAGCAGCTTGTGCTGCTAGATTTCAAGGCGATGATTGGAGCGATGGCTTCGCGATGAGCGCTTCGGGTTGTTTGAGCACCAAGTAGTGGCCGTGATCGGCAGTGACAATTGCCAGTGTATCGTCCCAGCCACCGTTGTTCTCAATCCATTGGGTCAGCTGTTTGAAAGCCGCATCG
>JANLQO010000041.1:0-7348 GCA_031367855.1 Planctomycetia bacterium
TGTCAGTTAGAATAAGGGAGTTCCGAAAGGTAACCGATCGGAAACCGCATTCTCACTTAAGTGAAAGCCGTCCATGTCAGCAGTCCCTGAATTAATCACGCCGGAACAGTATCTCGTCCAAGAACGCGCTGCGGCGTTCAAGAGCGAGTTCTTGCGCGGCGAAGTATTCGCAATGGCTGGCGGTTCGCCAAATCACAGCCTCATTGCTGCGAATTTCGTCGGGGCGTGCTGGCAGTCGCTCAAAGGCAAGCCCTGCAAGGTGTTTACAAGTGACCTCCGTGTAAGGGTCAATGCGTCGGGGCTCTATACCTACCCAGATGCTTCGATCGTTTGCGGCGAGTTGCAGTTTGACGATGCACAAAAAGACACGCTTACTAATCCCACGGTATTAATCGAAGTGCTTTCTGAGTCGACGGAAAAATACGACCGAGGAGCTAAAAGCGGGCACTATCGGCAAATTGCTGCACTTCAAGAAATTGTCCTGATCTCCCAAGACGAACCGCTTGTCGAACGATTTACTCGCCAAGCTAACGGCGGCTGGCTGTTGATTGAATCTCGAGAATTGTCCGACGAAGTACACCTTCAATCCGTGGGGATTTCTATCACCCTGAGTGAACTGTACCGGGGTGGCGCTTTCGAAGCCCGAGTTTCGGCTCTGTAGGTGCGACAAGTTGCCACCCGAGCGGCCTGCCAAGGGATTGGAAAGTTCGCTATAGTGTTGGCGTTACAGTTTCGCGGTTCAAGCGAACACGTACTCCCTAATTTGGACGATTTTTGGACAGCTATGAGCCACACAACTGGTAGCTTTTTTGGCAGGCACGAATTCCTGATCCGCCGGCTGCATTCGCTGAGCGGGCTGGTGCCGGTCGGTGCCTACATGACGGTGCATTTGCTGGTAAACGCCTCGCTCAATAACGGTGCTGGCGAGTTTCAGAAGAATGTAAACCAGATTCATTCACTGGGCAAATTCTTATTGCCGGTCGAGTGGCTCTTCATTTTCCTGCCGATTATTTTTCATGCCGCGTTTGGCGTGTGGATTATTAAGAGCGGCAAGAGCAACGTCGATCGTTACCGCTACACGAGCAATTTTCGCTATACGATGCAACGCTGGACGGGCGTGATTGCGGTCTTTTTCATCTTCTTCCACGTTTTTCACTTGCACGGTTGGTTTCACACTGACCTTTGGTTGAAGAACGTGGCTGAACCGCTAGGAATGGCAAACTTTCGGCCCTATAACGCGGCCAGTACGCTGGCCCAGTCGTTGAGCGGCTTTGTGTGGCCAATTATCTATCTCGTCGGCGTGCTCTCCTGCGTTTATCACTTTGCGAACGGCGTATGGACTGCGGGCATTACTTGGGGGCTTTGGATTAGTCCCAAGGCCCAGCAATGGGCAACCTACCTGTGTACCGCTGGCGGAGTTGGCTTGGCTTTGGTTGGCTTGAGTGCCTTGTATGCTGCGACTCAACTGGACATTGCGAAAGCGAAAAAGATCGAAGACGCCATGTACAACGCTCGCGTGGCGACCGGCGAACTTGTTCCCGATGAACATAAGCGATCAGGTCATTCAATCGAATCCGCGGAAGAAGCTTCTGAAAGCGGTTCCGCGAAAAAGTAGTTACCGAGTAACGCTGGCTGCGGTAGGTCTGTTGGGACCGGCTAGCGACGTTCATTTTTGATGCGACTGTACATTTAGTTAGCAAACGGGATTAAACATCGATGGCAGGACAGCGTGTCGTAGTAGTCGGCGGCGGCTTGGCGGGGCTGGCCGTAACCATGAAATTGGCGGAACTTGGCATTCAAGTCGATCTCATCAGTTTGACTCCGGTAAAGCGTTCACACAGCGTATGCGCTCAAGGTGGCATCAATAGCTGCAACGAACAAGCGCGGCAGTTAGGCGATTCGGAGTGGAATCACTTTGACGATACGGTTTACGGTGGCGATTTCCTTCAGCATCAACCGCCCGTTAAGGAAATGGCGTATTGGGCTCCGAAGGTCATCGACTTGATGGACCGACTAGGAGTGACTTTCAACCGTACCCCAGAAGGCTTAATCGACCGCCGGCGTTTCGGTGGAACACTCTACAAGCGTACGGCGTTTGCCGGTGCAACAACTGGGCAACAGTTGTTGTATGCGCTCGACGAACAGGTGCGACGCTGGGAAGCCGAAGGGATGGTGCGCAAATTCGAGTTCTGGGACTTCCTCGGGCCGATGCTCGATGACACTGGGCGCTGCGTAGGCGTTACTGCGCAAGACATGGTTTCCATGCAGGTCCGCGCGTTCCCTGCCGACGCGACCGTGGTGGCTACGGGAGGTTGTGGGTTGATCTACGGTCGCTCCACGATGTCGGTGTTCTGCACGGGCAGCGCGGCCAGCCGCTGCTTCCAAGCCGGCGTGAAGTACGGCAACGCTGAGTTCATTCAAGTTCACCCGACTGCGATTCCTGGCGCTGATAAACTGCGTTTGATGAGCGAGTCGGCTCGCGGTGAAGGTGGCCGTGTGTGGGTGCCACGCAAGTCGCAAGACCCTCGCCCGCCGAAAGAGATTCCTGAAAGCGATCGTTATTACTTCCTCGAACAACGCTATCCGAAATACGGCAACCTTGTTCCTCGCGATATCGCGACTCGCGAGATTTTTAACATCTGTGTCAACGAGGGCTTGAGCGTTGAAGCTGGCCGCATGTGCGTATATCTCGACTTGACCCATATCGCTCGAGCCGAATTGGATCGCAAACTGGGGGGTATCCTCGAGATTTACGAAAAATTCCAAGGCGTGGATCCGCGCGAAGTGCCGATGAAGATTTTCCCGGCGGTGCACTACTCGATGGGTGGTTTATGGGCCGGCTATGCCAAAAATGCCGAAGGCGGTTTGACACCAGCCCATCCCGATAACCAGATGACTAATGTCAAAGGTCTGTACGCGATGGGCGAGTGCGATTACCAGTATCATGGCGCCAATCGCTTGGGTGCGAACTCACTACTGAGTTGTATTTTCAGTGGCCTGTTTACGGCTCCTGGCATTCAGACTTATATGCACAGTCTCGGCAAATCGGCGGCGGATTTGCCAGCCAGTTTGTTCCAAGGGGCGATTGCCAAACAAGAAGCTCGACAACGGGATTTGATCAGTAGCAGTGGCGGTGAGAATCCCTACATTATCCACGAGCAACTGGGCGATGTGATGACCCGCGCCGCAACCGTGGTCCGCAACAACGCCCAATTGGATGAAGCCTACGAAAAGGTCGATGAACTTCACAAGCGAGCCTTGGCCAGCTCATTGAGCGACACTGGAAGCTGGACAAACCAAAACTTGATCTTCACCAAAGCACTCCAAGATATGTTCCCAGTGGCGAAGTCAATTTTGAAAGGTGCCCGTATGCGAGATGAATCGCGCGGCGCACACTTCAAGCCGGACTTTTCCATGCCCAGCCTCAAGGAAGAAGAGCCTGCGGCGCGCCGCCAAGAAGCGGAACAATGGTGCGATCGGTTTGAAGAAAACAACAAGCGCTTCCTCAAATCTTCGATCGCCACCTTGAAAGGCGATCACCCGGAAATCACGTACGAAGATGTCGATACTTCCAGCATCCCGCCACGGCCGCGGTTGTACGGCTTGGTCGGTGCGGAAGTGATCGAACAAGTTTGGAAAGAAAGAACCGCAAAGAAACCGCAGCCGTCATCTCCAAAAGCATACGTGGTTAAGGCCTAGCGGTTGTATTGAGTTAGCTGCGAGAAAATCGACTATCAACGGATTCCATCGGGATAAGACTATGACTTCGGGACATAACACTGGGCACGACGATCATTCGGCTACATCCGTTCGCAAGCCCGCGAAGGTCAATGTTCGCGTTTTACGCCAAGATGGACCTGGGCAACCTTCGTACTGGGAGCGTCATCAGGTCACTTACGAAGAGAACATGAACGTCATCAGCGTTCTGCAACGCATCGCCGCTCAGGCGTCGACCGCCGATGGACAGAAAGTCGCTCCGGTTGCCTGGGATTGCGGTTGTTTGGAAGAAGTTTGCGGGTCGTGCACGATGATTGTAAACGGCAAGGTCCGTCAGAGTTGTTCGGCGCTGGTGGATCGCTTGCTGGAAGACAATAGCGACGAGATTGAATTGCAGCCGATGTCAAAGTACCCGGTTATTCGCGATTTGATGGTCGACCGCTCTCGTATTTTTCAAGGCTTGAAGCGCGTTAAGGCTTGGGTGCCCGTAGATGGTTATTTTGATATGGGGGCCGGTCCGCGGATCCCTCGTCAACAGCAGGAGCAGAATTATCCGCTGAGCGAGTGCATGAGCTGCGGGTGCTGCATGGAAGCCTGCCCGCAGTACCTCAAGGTCGAAGTGCATCGTCGCCCCGGCGAGACGGACGAGCAATTTGAAACGCGCAAGGCAGAGGCCTACGATACTGCGTTCCTCGGAGCAGCGCCGATTAGCCAAGCGATGCTCTTCAATTCGCATCCGATTGGCGGTAACTTGGGTGACGAGCGGCTCGATGCGCTGATGAGCCAAGGTGGTATTCAAGATTGCGGTAACGCACAGAATTGCGTGGCAGTTTGTCCTAAAAAGATTCCGTTGACAACTTCCATTGCTCGAGCCGGTCGCGCGACCACCATCCATGCTTTGAAGAAGATCTTTGATCGCTAGCTAAACCTCGCTATCGCTAGGTTTGGAGATTGAAAATCCTATCCGTTTCGAGTGTAAGTGCCGCTGACCGTGGCGGACATCTCAACAGGAACTGAGTAGGGAAGCGGAGCTTCCAGCGGGTGCGTTCCCAAGCTGGAGCTTGGGAACGAGTGCCGACGAATTAGGATCGGCTTGCTGAATTCTTCGAGGTGATCAACGACACCATAATCAGCGTCACAAATGCGAGAGGTATCGTCACGATTCCGGGTTGGCTGAACGGCATGTAGCTGGATTCTTTGGGCCAACCGTAGATGGCTGCGTAAGTGTCGCCCGAGAGTAAGATCCAGGCCAGCGAACTGGTCATGCCGATGATGATACTGGCGATGATTCCTTCGCGTGTCGTCCTACGCCAAAAGAGCAGCATAACGAGCGACGGCAAGTTCGCACTGGCGGCGACGCTGAACGCCCACCCAACCAGATAATTGACGTTGAACTTTTCGAACATGATGCCCAGTGCGATGGCGATCAATCCCACCCCGACCGCAGAAACTTTGGCGACGCGGATCTGTTCGTGTTCCGTAAACTTCATGCCCAGCACGCTGGTCAATAAGTCGTACGTCACGGCGCCGCTGGCAGCCAGGATCAAGCCGCTGACCGTTCCGAGTACCGTTGTAAAAGCGATGGCTGAAATGATGGCGAACAGTAGCTGATTGATACTTTTGGCGAGTAGAGGAGCCGACATGTTGCTATCAGTCAGATCCAAAGTACCGCTGGTCATCGCGCCCAGGCCCAGATACAGCGTTAGCACGTAGAACAGTCCGATGCTGGCGATTCCAACAATGGTGCTCTTCCGCGCGGCGGCTTCGTTCTTGACGGTGTAGTATCGAATCAGAATGTGTGGCAATGATGCAGTTCCACAGAAAAGCGCGAGCATCAGCGATAGGAAATTGGCGCGATCGCTCCATTTATCGCTGCGGATGCCGGCGAACATGGCATGCTCACCGGGCCGCAGTACGCGACTGCCATCAGTGGGTTTTTGAAAGAACACTTTTGTCTTCGAGGCGTCGGCATGAGTCACATCAGTACTCCCCCACAGCACAACCTTACTCTGACGCAACACGCTGAAAAACTCAAGCGGACCGAGTGGACCGGTTTTTTGTTTTCCATCGGGTAGACTTTCGAGGTAGCCCACTGGATGCAATTCAGGTTCGCCCTTCTTGGTACCTTTTGGCTTGCCGTTGACCCATTCTTTGCCGCCAGCTTTGCGATACGTCTGAGCCTCGCGGAGGATCACTTGGCCTTCAGGTTCGGTGGATTGTTGACTAAAGACACTGACTTGCTCGTTGAGAGAAGCGCGCACGAAGGGGCTAGCTTCCCAACCATCATCTGCGGCCATCACGATCGCGCCGCCAGGGAGCTCTGTTCCCGCAGTTAGTTTCGTTTTCTCTAGCGGGCCGATCTTTTGAAACTTGTGACCATCGACTCCGCCCTCTTGAACATCAAAACCTCGCGCAAGCAGCATCACCGTCAGCAGGCCGCTGAAGGCCACCAACAGGGTACCTTTGATGAATTGGACCCAAGTCGTCGAAACCATACCGGCGGTAACGACAATCAGGATTACCACGGCGCCGACCAAAACGACCCCGAACCAATGCGGCCAGCCCAACAGCGGTCGAACTAAGGCACCGGCGCCGACCATTTGTGGAATCAGATAAAAGAGGCTTACGGCCAGCGTCGCAATTCCGGCGGACAGTTTGATGCCGCGCGAGCCGAATTTGGCATCCAGAGCATCGGCGAAAGTGAATTTCCCAAGACGTTTCATCGGCTCGGCGATCACAAACAACGCGACGATCCAGCCTGCGAGGTAACCGATCGAATACAGAAAGCCATCGTAGCCAAACGACGCGATCATCCCGCAGATGCCCAGGAACGACGCGGCGGAAAGATAGTCACCCGCAAACGCGACTCCGTTAACGACCCATGGGATTTGACCATGAGCCGCGAAGTAACCCGCGGATGATTGTGCGCGGCGTCCAAGATAGAAACTGAGACCGAGCGTTACACCCACAAACGACATGAAGACAACGACAGCAACGAGCGATGGTTCGTAAATCACAGCTTGTCTCCCGCTTCGCTCTTCGCTCCCTCAGTGGCAGGCGACCAGCACAAGAATCCGTAAACCAAGGCCAGGATCAGAGCTAGCGCGATGAGCCCGAAGCCCCAGATGATGGCTAGGTTAAGCCCAAGGAAAGGAACCCATTCCACCCAGCTCGCCGCAAATGCATTGACGAGCACAAAACCGAGGTAAAACACGGCGTAGATTGAAAACAAAATCAATCCGTATTTAGAGTTGCGTGCTTGAGAGGAGGGTGTATCCACGTCGTTTTAGCCTCGGGGCAAAAGGATGCAGTTCGGAGGGGCGTATATTAGGCTTTGTCGCAAAAGGGGACCTGACCCGCGTCTGACCCTTTGCATGTCCAGCGAGGGTTAGGTCCCCTTTTTTGAGACAAAGCCTAGCTTGAAGGGCCATGGCAAGCAAGCAGGAAGAGTTGTTGGTGTAAGGCTTACTTCGGATCGAGAAATCCTCGTATCTTGAACCAATCGGTGGCACGAGCGGGCCAACTTGAAATGACAGAGTTTGATTGTTCTCTCACTCCGTAGCCGTGACCACCGTTCTGATAAACGTGCAACTCAGCCGATACGTTGTGCTTCTTCAGTTCAATGTAGATC
>JANLQO010000451.1:0-4299 GCA_031367855.1 Planctomycetia bacterium
GTGGATAGCCGTTTCCACTACATCGCAATTCAGAAAGTCGAAAACCCTTAGACCACATCCACACGCACCCGTGGGAAGAATCTACAACACAAATTGCTTAAAGAAAATTTTCAGAAACCCAGTTGGGGAAGTTGGGCTAAGCCAGAAATCTATTCACCCAAAGGATTTCACTCTGACTTTCTTTTGCGGCTCATTTTTTTGCCGGTAGATGCCTTCCTCAACGTCTCTGCAATTTACAAATGGTCGCTGGGCTAGTTGCGAGCGAAGTTGGGAACCGCCACAATGGCGGGTTTTCTGATGTTAGTTCCGCACGTGATAACGAGTCGACTATGCTGGCGAAATTGAACACGCTTTCGTTGCTTGGAATTGAAGCGCTGCCAGTTGAAGTCGAGGTCGATGTGTCTTCGGCACCGCTGCCCAAGACGGTGCTCGTGGGCCTGCCGGAACAAGCGGTCAAAGAGAGCATTCATCGCGTGGAACGCGCGATCGTCAACAGCGGCTTCATGCGGCCGAACGATCGAGTTGTAATCAACCTCGCTCCGGCAGAACTCCCCAAGCAAGCGGCTTCCTTTGATTTGCCGATCTCTCTGGGAATTCTCGCAGCCAGCGGACAATTCCAATCGGATAAGTTCACTGCATATGCTGCCGTCGGTGAATTGGCTCTCGAAGGTCATATGCGGCCGATCAAAGGCGCGCTGTCGATGGCCATTGCGGCCCGCGAGCAAGGTTACAAAGGCTTGTTAGTGCCCAGCGCCAACGCAGGTGAAGCTGCTGTGGTCAGCGATATCGAAATCATCTCCGTCTCGTCGCTCAGCGAAGCGGTCGGCTTTTTCACTGGCATGCTCGACATCCAACCGCATCCATCTCAGTTAAGTGAGTTATTCGCGGAATACAGTCGCTACGATCTCGACTTCGCCGACGTCCGCGGTCAAGAAGTTGCCAAGCGCGCGCTAACCATCGCTGCAGCCGGTTCCCATAATCTGCTGATGCTGGGTCCTCCCGGATCTGGAAAAACCATGTTGGCCAAGCGTCTGCCGTCGATCTTACCAACTCTGACACCCGAAGAATCGATCGAAACGACTCGCATTTACAGTTCGTTGGGGCGCCTGCAAGCTGGTCAACCGCTGATGGCGTTGCGGCCGTTTCGGTCGCCGCATCATACGATCAGCAACGCGGGCCTGGTGGGTGGAGGCAGTCCACCGGCGCCAGGTGAAATCAGCCTAGCACATCACGGTGTCTTGTTCCTTGACGAGCTACCGGAATTCGATCGTCGAACATTGGAAGTTATGCGTCAGCCGCTTGAAGATCGCGTGGTCACGATTTCGCGGGCGATGCGCAGCACCACATTTCCTGCGAACTTCATGTTGATTGCCGCACTCAATCCATGCCCTTGCGGCTTTCGAACTGACCCACGCCGCAACTGCTCATGCAGCCAGCCGCAGATCGAACGCTACATGGCGCGCATCTCGGGCCCACTGCTCGACCGCATCGACATCCACATCGAAGTGCCCGCCGTTCCATTTCAAGAGTTGTCCTCTGCGCAAGCCGGTACGAGTAGCGCGAGCATGCGTGAGAGTGTCGAAGCGGCTCGTGTTTTGCAAGCTGCGCGATTTTCAGGCGGTTCGGTTTACAACGCACAGATGTCCAGTCGCCAGTTGCGCGAACTCTGTCCGCTCGATCGCACGTGCAGCAACCTACTTCGCGATAGTTGCAATGAGTTGGGCTTATCAGCCCGAGCTCACGACAAGATCCTCCGAGTCGCCAGAACGATCGCTGATATGGAGCAATCCGATTTGATCAAGATCCATCACCTGCAAGAAGCCATCAACTACCGCATGCTCGATCGCAATCTATTTTAAGGCCTGGAGCGAATTTTCTTTCTTAGACTGCTCGACGACGAGGAGCAGTACTTTTTGGCTGCCGATACTACGCAATCTGTGACCGCCTCCACAGACGAGGCAGACTCGAGTAAGGTCCAAAAAAACAAGGCGTCTGTTAAATAGATGAGGTCGCATCCGGCAGATGCGACCCACTACAGATGCGACCGACTACAGATGCTATCTACTGGAGATACAACCCAGCGTGGGTCACTCCGGCCGAGCGTCGCTGCGGTCGGGAGCGACCTTTTCGCGTTCGTCGTCGTCTGCTTGACTGAGAAACAAGTGCCAGTAGGGCAATCCTAAAAAGCCACAATAGATCACAAACACGAAGCCCATCAGCATCACCATGTGAAGCTCGTAAAGGCTGGCCACAACCAGAAAAACACCCATTACAATCATGCCGCTAATTTCCAGAATCAAGGCATTTCGGTTGGTTGCAACGTCGATTTCAATCTCTTCCTCGGATATCTCGGATTGCCCGATCGATCGCAACTCGGAGGCCCTGGTTTGCCGCTCGGCGGATCCCATGAACATCAGCGCGACATAAAACACGGGAATCGGCAATATGGCAACATAGGCGACGTGCTTATTGAATACCAAAAGGATCCCAGCGACGAATACAGCGAGTGCGAGAAAAATCCTGATCCCGAACTGCATGCGGCGAGCGATCACATGCGCATGGGGTTCACCCAGCGGTAAATCGCCCATAGATTTGTTATAGGGTATCATTTTTCTTAAATGGCTCGTAAAGCCAGTTCTCCAACAAGGTGAGCAAAACAGCATCAACATTCGGCAAGATGTGCAAAACAAGTGCCAAACTTCTCGATTGCGCACGCAAATTGGGGGGATTATTAACCTTGTCTGGGCGACCCCTGAGCGATAAATGCTCAATTGATAATCCATAGCGGCGCTAACCCTGGTAAGGAGTTGGCGACTGACCGATGGAGTTTACCGCGAAGCAGCGGCTCTCCGGGGACGCTGAATTGTCCGCCTGAGAGATGCGGATCCACGAGTCGGACGGAGATTTAATGAACGTTCTTCCAGCGATCGGCGGGCGGGATGAATGCGTCCATGGCTGCGAGGTCTTCACCTTTGACTGTGGCAGCGAAGCGGATGCCGAGGGCAGCGATGCGATCAGCGGCTTCGGTCAGTTCAGCGGTGTTGTTCAGTTTGAGCCTTACGTTGCTGAAGACGGTTTGGATTTCTTCCAGTAGCGGTTGATTGAGTTTCCCTTGAGCCGCCTGCAATCGCTTGGCAGCCCGCTCGGCTCTTTGCGCAGAATTGATTCCGAACTTGGCTTTCTCCGTCGCGGCTGCGGTAGCTCGCAAGCTGAACTCGAGATCTGCGATCATGCCGGCCATGAACAACTGGCGTAGGCGCTCGGGGCTGGAGGATTCATTGGTTTGACCATTGCTGCGCAAGAAATTGTGCCGGACCATACCTTGCGACCAGGAGACCATTTCAAAATCCATACTGCCTTCTTTATGTCCGCCGATATTCACCAAGCGTTCGTCAGGTACCGTGTGGCAACGATAGCAACTTTGAGCAACCATGTAGACGTTCACAGGATTGCGCATGCCACCCTGGATGCTCGCTCGAAGTCGCTGGATGCGATGCTCCGCAGACTCTCCGTTTTTGGTCACGCCAGTTCCACCGTAGTCATTGTGAAGACTAACCCAACCTTGGGCGGCTCCGTGGCACGATTCGCAAGTCACACCCGCCACCGCTTCAAGGCCTCCCGCTTGCTCTTTGACGGTGTAGTGGCACTTCATGCACGTCGAATTTTCCTTAAAGGAATCAATCCCCATTTTCTGCGCGATCCGTTGGGCTTCGGGCTTGCGATGCAAGGTAGCAAACGTTTCGTTGTGCGGCGTTTGTCTCCAAACAATTACCTCAGCCGCGTGGCACTTCTCACAACTCTCAACCCCCAATACTTGATGTGGGTCGAGGTTTACCTGAACTTTGGAATCGCGAGGATCCGAACTCTCGCTATTGACTGTCATCCCAATGCTGGCGGAAAGCCATGCAATAGAAAGCAATGCGAAGATGATTTTGCGAATCGCGCAGGGGGACATTCGATGCAACTTTAGTGTGAGCCGAGAAGTAATCATTAGTACGCTGTTGGGGCATAGTTATTCAAAAATAGCCCACGTTAGCGACGCGCAAGAGTCTCCGAAAACTAGGTGAAGGCAACTTTCCGGATGCACACTTGGCCTATCCCTCATAATCGGAACAACAAGACGTTCCCAGACGCTGGGCTGGTGAGAGTCTACCGAACACGTGGGTCCCCCACAACCACGCAGTTGATTTTTTTTTGGCGAGGAGCGCCCCGCCAACGAGGAAACACCCCAAAATGATTCCCATTGTGAAACCAAAAGTGTGAGTCGCAGAGCCACACGGCCCCCATTTGGCAAAAAAT
>JANLQO010000074.1:0-6681 GCA_031367855.1 Planctomycetia bacterium
TTTTGGGTGTCTTTTGCTCATACTCCTTGAATCGGAAAGTCCAGGACACCTTTGGTCACTACTACCAACAATTCCAATTGCAATAACAAAAATCCAGGCGGCTTAAGCTAGAATCCACCTCCCAGCCCGTGAACGGTTACCTGCTACCATCCCGCTCCAATCTAGTTTTACGTGGGGTTGGCTATGGGAATACTGGTAGCTATACCCGATAGGATCTCTGGACGCTGCTAAGCCTGGCGTAGGGGAAAGCTGCGGGTCACTTCAGTACATCGGCTTTCAACTGATAGTAGACGCCGGTGAGGCCTTCGATCGCCTTGAGGCTTTGATTGACTCGCAGGGTGCCTGCCAGCCGCTGACGACGGTAACTTTTGGTGGCGTACTGATCGCCGGTTAAAGAAACTTCGATCATGTGCGTAAGCGGAGGTTGGTTGCCGAAGCAGCATGTGCCGAGGTCAGGCACGATTACAAATCGCTTGGATTGCAAACTGTCCATCGAGGTAGGATGAATATAGCCCTTGATGAAGATCTGCTGGCCGTTGAGATCGATTGCCGCCTGCGTTGGTTCATCAGGCTTGCCAGGGTTGCTTAGAAATGCTCCAAAATCGACGCGCGTGTAGCCTTCCGGAACTTCCGTCAAGTAAACATACGTGTGCCAGGTTGGGGCGGCAACCAGGGTTAGTCCGCACAGGGCAGCTCCCGCATAAGCCAGTGGACGGCCCAGGTACTCGCCAGGGAACTTACGAAAGGCGTTAAATGCAAGCAACGCAAATACAAATCCAGCCAGTGGCAAGGCGAGCATCGGGACAAAGATAAATCCCGTCAGGCCGAACACCGCCAAAACCAGGGACGCGACGGCAGCTTGCGAGACCGATTGATAGACCTCAAGTCCTGCGTCCGATGAAGTGCTCGCAAGTGAATCTTCCACTCGTCCCAAGTTGTCTATCGTCGTCGCCATTATTGCTTGGTCTTATCTTCGATCGTTTTTTAATGCCAATGCGAACTCTACCACGCCGTGCTTGCCTGCGCCGCTGATGGCCAGCCACATGGCCAGCCACAGGGTCAAGGAAACCATACAGATTACGCTGATCACGAAGGCTCGGTTCGGTTCGACGCTCGCGACCAGCGCCGAAGGAGCCAAACTTCCGCCGCTTGCCAATTCCACCTTCGAGTGGACAGGCATCGGCACATCGCTGACGGCTAGACTGCGAGTCTGGCTGGGTGAGAAAATCGACGAAGATTTGGTCGTAGGTGGTGTAGGCTGGGGAACTGGGAAGAACGAGGTCGCACGCTTGAAGGCGGCGGGGTCGATTTCTTTCAGTTCGTCGAGTTTGGTGGTTGCCTCGGGTTTCGGGCATGCGCGCAAGTAGTTGATCACCGGCACCCGCACCCAACTCGACTTTTCGTCAGCCGTTTTGAACAGTTCGACCAAGCGATCAATTTGCGACCAATCTTCCCATCGCGCCAAATCAGGAATCACTAAATCGGCCAATTCGGGGCGTTGGAGAATCAACTGCATCGATTTCAGCACGCGTTCTTTGCTGATGATACCGCCATCGGTTCCGTGAAATCTGAGCGCCATGATGGCTGCGTAAGTGTCGGCATACTGACTCTTCTTATTGGCCAAAAACAATTCGTCGATCAGCTTCAATCCATCGTCGCCGAGCAACGTAACGTAGCAAGCGATCATCGCATCTAGACCGGCTCGTTTGTTGGGATCTTCGCTGCGCAGCAGAGTTTCGAGCAATTTCGCATCTTCCGCTTTGCCACTGATTCCCAGTAGAACCAAATATAGCCGCTTGCGATCCGGCGGCAGGCTGGTGTCTTCAATCCACTCAAGCAATTTTTCGCGTTCGAGTTTCGGCTTCAACTTCTTTAGGTCCTCGTAAGGAGCCGATGCAAATTCGTCGTAAGCGTCGCGAGCTAAAAGCGCTTCAGAGTTCTCTAGATAGTCATAGTAAAACTCGATTCGTTTCATGGGGTCTTGAGGCAACTTGACGATGGTTTTCACATATTCAGTGGCTTTTTCGCTGACGGGTAAAGGCGATGACCAAAGCAGGTCGGGTGGATCCACTCCCATTACCAGAAACTGAGTTCCTTCAGCTGCTTTGCCGAAATAATTCATTCGCTTTTTTTGCTGGATACGAATGAGATTGTCGCCTCGGATCACCGAAATCATCTCAAATTCGGCGTCCGATTCCGTCTCAGTGCCTTTGACAATCTTGGCGATTGCAACCGCATCCATCGCTTCCATTTCTTGACGCAAGGTCTGGGAAACGGCTGAGCAGAATGGGCAACATGTGTCGGCGAAAGCGGCTGTTGCATTTCCCAACCAAGCTAATGCAAGCACAGCTAACGATAATTTGTGCATTTTCCGTATCTCCGGAAATCACCAAGTTTTTCTTAAGTTACGATACGCTCTAGTTTAGGAGAGTAACCGGGGTAAAGACCAGCTCTGACGGTAAAATTCGCTCATGAAAGCTGATTTTCTTTTCTACTCATGCGATGCGAAAGCCGAATTTTGCTCGCATTCGCTAAAATCGGCAACGTCACCCATCCGACTCCTAAAAGAGGGACTCCCCCATGGCTTGGCAAAAACCGATGATTTCTCCGGTTCACCGGGTGCGAACCAGCCCAATCAACTCCTGTAACCGAAGGCCTAACGTTCATCGATCACTGCAGCAATCCGAACTATCCCGCGAAATGGCATGTCCGCGAGGATGGCTGGATCGGACCATCACTTTCTAGGGACAACTCGATTTTAGTGCCGCGCGAGCGACCATTGACGTGCCGCTATTTGCTGTTTATCCACTCCGGGGCTTGCGATGTAGCGAAGGTCAACTCGTTGGCCGATCAGTTTGACGTTTCTCCGCCACTCGGGCTGCGCAAGGCGACGCAGCCTCATCACCAATATGAAATTGTCAATTTGTCCTAATCTAGAACCTATATCTGAATCTGATTTCGCAACGATTTGTCCCACGGGCACAATTCGGCTTGCGACTTGCGTGGGACTAACGAAAATGAACTTGTAGTCGGTCAAAGATTATTTGTTTCGGATCAGCCGAAGGTTCAAAACGCGGAAAAATAGATGCGCATTGGTTTGGTCGTTAAAGTCATTCCGGAGAAAAGTATCGGATTCATTCGAGCCGAGGACCTGTGGGATGATGTGTTTTTTCATTTTTCCAAAGTTGAGCAAGTCGGGCGTTTGGATCTTCAAGATGGCGACGAAGTCGAGTTTGAGATCGACGAGCTGGACAAAATCGAGAAACGTCCTTTACGCGCGACCTTAGTGCGACGATCCGTTCGGCCGTTGACGATGCGGCTGCAACCCAGCGACGCACCGGAGTTGAAAGCACACCACCACCCCAAAGCCCGCAAACGCCGTCCCACATGGCGCGACAAGAAGCCGGTAGACGATCAACCCACCTCGGATTCCGAAGGCCTCCTGAATCCTGGTTCAGAGGACTGATTCCGGAAACTTCCAAAATCCCGCAGAAAAAACCTGGACTCATCCCTAGGTGGCCGCGTAATATTACGACGCATCAGGGACAGTGATTCAAGCTTTGTGTTGTTGGGTGAGGTAATGTTGAGTGGGCAGAATTGGCTGCTTTTGCAGGCAGGTCTTGGTGTAGCGGTCGTTCTCGTTGCGGGATATATCGGATACCACGTCGTAAAATATCTACGCGGCGCGACCAGCAAAGACGACATCAGCGCTGCGGGACTGACAATGAATTTTGAAGAAATGCGTCGTGAAGGTGGCATCAGCGAAGCCGAATTCCGAACAATACAATCGGTGCTCGGAAAAACGCAGAGCTCAGGGCTAAGCAGTGATCGCCGCTCGGATTAACGTGCGTAGTTCGCTGATTGGCAGGCTGGCCTAGTTGTTGCATTAGCCTGGGAGGCTAGTGACACTTTAGATCATTACCTACCGCGTTCGGATGCGGACGCTGTGAGTTTGTGATAGTACTGAACACCCGCGGCAATTGGCCCAAATCGGTCGAACAGGTTATCATAAAAGATAGTCGGTTTTCTCGGTGAACGCCGTTGCTTCGTTTTTCCTTTTGGCTCGACCCCGCGGACACGGATGCCCGGCCTCACAAAAAGTCTGATCGCGATTGATCGCGTCAACTTGCGTTAGGTTACCTTCGAGCGACATTACGTGTTAGCCCATAAAGTATTGCATACCATGCGTTCGCAGCAGAGCTTGGCTCAGGAGCGTGCGCGGTCTGCGAGATTCGAGCAAAGGAGTCGTTTATGCCTTCAGGTAAGGATGTTGTATCTGGTCGTCGCGGCACCACGACCGGAGGAACGAAAAAGAATGCTTTCTGTTCGTTCTGTCGCAAGAGTTATCGCGACGTTGGTCCTCTCGTTGAGGGGCCCGGCGACGTTTACATTTGCGGTGAGTGTATCGAACTGTGCCAATCGATCCTCGACCAGGAAACCAAACGTCGAGGACCGAATAACAAGCTGTTTAATGAGATTCCCGCACCGCGCGAAATCGTCGAACACTTGGACCAATACGTAATCGGCCAAACCTTGGCCAAGCGCGTTCTTGCTGTAGCGGTGCATAACCATTACAAGCGATTGACCAGCGAGTGGTCGGGTTCCGAAGTTGAAATTGAAAAATCGAATATTTTACTCGTCGGTCCAACGGGCAGCGGCAAGACCCTGTTGGCTCGAACGCTCGCCAAGATGCTCAACGTGCCCTTCGCTATTGGCGATGCAACCACGTTGACCGAAGCGGGCTATGTGGGTGAAGACGTCGAGAACCTATTGCTCAAGTTGTTGCATGCTGCTGACTTCGACGTCGAAGCGGCTCAGCGCGGCATTCTCTACATCGACGAAGTGGATAAAGTTGGTAAGACCAGCCAGAACGTTTCGATCACTCGCGACGTCTCCGGCGAAGGTGTTCAGCAATCGCTCTTGAAGATGCTCGAAGGAACCGTTGCGAACGTACCTCCACAAGGCGGCCGCAAGCATCCTGAACAGCAATACATTCAAATGGACACGTCGAATATCCTGTTTATCTGCGGTGGGACGTTTGTGGGCATCGAAGAGATCGTACGTAAACGCCTGGGACGCAAGTCGCTCGGCTTCGGCGCAGCGAGCACGATCAAAGACGAATCGAGTGCCGCTGAATTGTTGCCACAAGTAACCTCGGATGACATTTTGCATTATGGAATGATCCCCGAGTTTGTCGGACGATTGCCAGTAATCACTGCGCTAACACCGCTCGATGAAGCTGGTTTGATGCAAGTTCTCACCGAACCGCGCAACGCCTTGCTCAAGCAATACCAGGCGTTGTTCGGCATGGAGAATTGCGAACTCCACTTCACCGACAAAGCGATGAAGTCGATCGCCCGACAAGCTCTCGAAAAAGCTGTCGGCGCTCGTGGCCTTCGCAGCATTGTCGAGAAAGTCATGCTCGATGTGATGTTCGACTTACCGGGTCAAGCACCTGGGACGGCGTTCAACATTGATCAAGACGAAGTCGATGGCAAACTGAAAGCCTACAAAATGACCGCCACCGAGAAGAAGAGCGCCTAGGACTGAACGCAACGCGTCACGCTTCTATACAAAAAATGATGGCTGCCCAGGTTCTCCTCGGCAGCCATCTTTCATTTCGAGGTGAGGGGTCTGACCCTTTGGAGGGCATGCAAAATCCCTGACAAAAGAACATGCCCGGAAAGGGTCAGTCCCCTTTTGAGACAAAGCCTAGTAGCGCGGCACGTACGAAAATAGGATGCAAGGATCGCAGTCTCTCGATTTGACGCGAAAAGCGGTTTCAGAGACGATAGTAACGCGGCCGGAGGTTTCTTTCTCTCACTCCAATTGAAGCGTTATGATAACCCGACTTTCTCCCTTCCGTGGGTGGTTTACGTGCCTTTTCTTGTTGATGATTTGCCCATCGAACGCCGTCGCACAATATGATGGCGAAGACGAGTTGCCAGAGTTTCTGCCCGGGCTGGTGGCTACGCTTGATCTTCCAAAGATCGGAAGAGTGACACGCTTGGATTATGACGTTTTGTTCGATTGGAGTGAGACGAGTGTTGACTATCGAGTTGCTAGCCAGTCGCCGATCAAAGTGCGTTGGACTGGGTACTTGGAGTGCAAGGATAACGGCCAGTTCAGAATTCACGTCTTTGCTGCAGGGCGGATTACGGTTCGGATCGATAACCGAGCGATTATAAAGAGCGACTCGGAGTCGCCCAGATGGCTCGATTCGCTGCCCCTGGAAATGAAATTTGGTCGCTATCCAATTGAGCTCGAATACGAGGGGAATGGAAGCCGGCGGCAGATTGGGTTGTTCTGGTCAGGTCCACAGTTCGAGCTCGAACCCATTTCCCATCGCTACCTGTCGCATCGATTTGAAAATGCAATAGACGATTCCTTTGAGCGCGGTGCGCTGTTAAGTCGAGCGCTACGTTGTTCGGCTTGCCATGAGGGGAATGATGTACGCGAGCCGTTAACAGCGCCCGCGCTGACTTGCCTCGATGGTAACCTTAATCGCGATTGGTTGGTGGAACGCTTGACAGCAACGGGCTCGACCGCAGATCAACGCATGCCTCACTTTGGCCTTGATCGCGCGGATGCGGAAGCGATTTCAGTAACACTGTTTGATGCTTCGCAAAAGTCGACTGCAGCCAAGCAGTATGTCAAGCCGCAGGAATCTAAAGCCAAGCA
>JANLQO010000129.1:0-13779 GCA_031367855.1 Planctomycetia bacterium
CAAGCACTTCGACATTACCGCTGCCCGGTCTGTCCAGTGGCTTGAGCAGCGTTTCGGCTTCGGCAAAATCGCGAGACTGAATTAGTCTATACGCCTCATCGAGCCGATCCAGCAGTTTCCGCGACAGTTTTGTAGGAGCTACCTCGCGTTTTCGGAGCTCGCGTTTCTTGCGTCGCTCCTGCTTCTTACGTTCGTTTCTCGCACTGCCCTGCTTCCAGTTATTCATGTGAGTATCCTTTTCACGAACTGAATTGACCCTACGAGCGAACAGTATATCCCTAGCGCAGCGGTGAAGTCTCGCGGATGCACGCATACGAAGTAAATTTTTTTTAGGAACGACCTTTGATTTGGCAAATTTGCACTCTGTTTGTCGCTTGCCTGTACGGCGTGTTGGGCAAACTACGGTGTCAGGGACAAGAGCGAATGGCTCAGTCTCCGAAATCAATCCCGCACACTTGTTGGGACCCCGAAGAAAAGTATCGAACTCTCTGATTCTCTCATGAGGGCAATACCGGGGAGTTAATAGAAATCGACGACGATTCGAATCACAGATTGGGAGCACACCCAGGACTAGTTCGGCCGGACTATTTGTTAGCGATTCTTTGCGGAAGTTGCGCCACGTCCCAATAACAGACCTCTCCGTTGCGATTCGTTGACACGAGTGTTTTTCCGTCGCGAGTAAAGACCACGCAAAGGACGTACGGAGGCTGGTCCGGAACGTAGCGATCAAGTTCTCCTGTGGCCGTATCCCACAACGCCAATTCGCCGAGTTCGCTGCCCGCCGCCACGGTTCTGCCGTCGGGACTGTAGCCTACGCACATCACTCGAAACTCGTGCCGGCAAGAGTGAAGGCTGGTGGCGGCCTCCACATTCCATAGGCGAACGTGGTGAGGCGCGTCCCTCTTTGTGCGATCTAAGCGGCCACCACATCCGGCCGCCAATGTCTTCCCATCCGGGGAGAAGGCAAGGCAATCGACGCCGCCCGCCTCCAGCGTGGAATGCACTTTCCCGGTGGATACACTCCACAATCGTACATCGCCGATTGACGGGAACGTTTGCGTGGCCACTGCCAGCAACTTGCCGTCGGGTGAGAACGCTAGTGCCCGCATCGGTCCTTTGTTAGGTTCTAGTGTGGCAATGGGTTTACCGGTTGCCAAATCTCGCAACTGCGCGACTCCAACCATACTTCCCGGGTTGGGGCCGTCCTTGCTCGAACCTATGGCAAGAATCTTCCCATCTGGGGAGAACGCCACGCTCACAACCGGAAATTCGTTATCCTTGAACACGGCGACCTCGTTACCCGTGAGCAGATCCACCAGCCCCACCCAACGGTCATCGGCCACCGCCAATGTCTTGTCGTCTGGAGATAAGGCGATGGTCTGACCGGCGAGCTTTGGAAAGTCTCGCTGTTTGCCAGTGGCTAAATTCCACACTTTCACGTCGTTGTCGCCGACGAGCTTTCCATCATTACCAAGGTATGATTCGCCCCTCGTGATCAGAAACTTGTCATCCGCCGTAATAAGGACTGTGCGCGTACTTCCGGAGTGCGCTTTGAATTTCATGCGCGGCTGGATCTCTTGAGCCGCTGAAATGGGAAGGGACACGAGGGATGCCCCAACAATGATCCACGGATATGCAACTAGCTTCATCAGTTGTTGCTCTGAGAATGACGGCGAACGCTGACCGGACCACGGCCGTTGATCTGCCAAAAGACCTCCGACATTGTAATAGCAGAGTTACTAGCACAGCAAGCACCAGCGACCTTGACTTACCATGATAGCCAGATGAACTTTCCGTAAACTCGAACCTCCGCCCGATAGGTAAACAATCGACGCTTGCCCAGCGCCGAATATTCTTCGCTAGCGCAAATCTAAATTGCTACAATTATGCAATCCAATGTTGATTGGCGGCGGCCCTGTCAACGCACAATCTATCCCGCCGTTCCGCTGCGCTACTGTTGGGATAGATATTCGTTATGGCTTTTAGTAGTCCGATGAGCGAAGAACCTCTTCCAACGACTTGCCCTCCAAATCCGATGTTGCGACTATCGACTCCTGAAGTATCTCTTGCAGGGTTTGAATCAGCTTGATCTCGCCCTAAATCTCGCCTTCGCGGAAAGTCGCGTTCAGGGCCCATTGTTGGTCTCGAATAGCTTTCTCACGCGCGTCGTACATGGTTTTGTACGATCCGCTGGACCAGCCCCTTGAAAATGGACAGTTGCATTTCGATATCGTATGATTGCGCCCGACTGATCCGTTGCTTTGATATCCAGGATGTCGGCCCTTGTAATCTCAGTCCCAATGAACCAGCTACTCCTTTCTGGGGTCGAAAAACGTGCCTTTGGAAAAGTCAAATCATCAAGCACCTCCACTATTTTAAGTCATTCGTCGAATCTGCCGGGAAACGTCTGGGGACGCGATTGACAAAGTAAACCTGGCAGCTGATTGGTTCAAGTGTGCATTGCCCGGCCTCGATGCACTCGTCGAATTTGTTAGGCTTTACACTACAAATCTGTGGACTGGAACTTACCTAGTGATGGAGTGAAAAGGATTATCATGCCCGCAGTCGCAACATTTGGTATCGTCGAAAGCCTCGCAAAGAGCATTGCGAAGATCGACAAAAACTCGCGACACTTGCTGCAATTGTGTGCGATAGGCGATGAGACGTACAATCGCGATGAGTTGACCAAGCTCTCAAACGATTCGGGCTGGACAGATGGATTGGGAAAACAACTGGGGAAGATGACAGTCAAGCAGTTGATGGAAACGTTGGTGGCACGGAAGTTGTTGGTCCCAGGATCGTATAGAAGCGTGGGTATCAATCCGGTTGTTCAGGACTTGGTCATTCAAGATTCGCTCCGCGACGATTGGTTTCCAAAGCTCAGTGAAGTCGTCACGAAAGCGAAAGTTGGCTACTATAATCGGGCACGTCCAGCCAGGGATTTGCGGATCGCTTTCTATCGCGGGGACGTCGCACATGTTCGACTCAATTTGATCGGTAAGCAGCGCGACCCGGCTGTCAAACTACTCGATCCGTTTTCTCGGGATATCTTCGATCGCCTTGATCCAATTCTGCGCCAGTTGTATCTGGCGGACCTCGTGCCGAGGATCATTTGTAATCCGCAAGTTAGTCAAGATTTATTGGCTGCGTTCGACGATATGCTCGTGGGTATGACGACTCCTGAAAATGATTTGCTTGCCGCCTGGTTGGATTTGGCCTTTGTGCGAGGCGATTTCGAGTCACTCAGTCGACTTGATCACGTGACGAATCACGCGCACCCCGAAGTCGCTGGCTGCATCGCTCTACTGCGCGGTGACTTGGAGAAAGCCGAGTCGTGGCTGGAGTCGGTCATGCCTGGCAGCAAACGCAAGAGCAATTTAGCCGCGGTCGGTCACTTGCCTGGGTTATTGTATGAGTTGCTATTGTTCAAGAAGGGAACTGCGGAAGCGCTGGCAAGGGCGCGTGCAATTGAAAGTTCCGCAAAGAAGTCTGGTAAGGGTTGTTACGATGCAGCCCTGGCAGTTGTCGCAGCCGCGATCGTTTTCAAACAAACCCCTTCATCGCCGCAGAAATTTGCGGCGGAATTGGAATCGCACTGTGGCTCGTCGCTGACGACGGTGTTGGTCGGCTACTTTGCCAACTGGCTGCTGACGGCTGACGATTCGGCATTTCAAGTCAGCGGCCTAGTGCAAGCCGGAAACGACTATCGCGCTTCGGGACTCACTTGGTTAGCGTCGGAAGCGTCAGGACTGGCTGGAAAGTCAGGGTTGAAAACGGCTGATAAAGAGCGCGCGAAACACGCTGAAGCACAGGCCCGATTGGGGATCAGCAGCTTGGTGAACCTGATCGAACCGGAACCGGTGTGGCTGCGGTCGCTCGGTGCAATCTCGCAATTGGGAGATGCGACTATTCAGGCTCCGCCGACTGCCGAATCGACGCTAGAATCCGAGCGGATCATCTTTGAGTGGAACGTTAAGTACGGCACGTCGGGTTTGGAAGTGTACGAACAGAAACGCAAGGGACGAGAGTGGTCGAAGGGGCGCAAGATCTCACTACAGCGACTCTACGAACAGTTCGCTAATTCCGAATTTGCCTACTTGACCGAGCAGGACCGAGCACTCTGCCGCGCCTTGGAATCATCGACGTCGCGGAATTCCTACGGCTATACAGAAACCTACTGTAACTTTAACCCCTTACGAGCCGCGCGGGCCTTGATAGGCCATCCACGCATCTATTTACCCGGCGACCGCGACAATCCACTCGAAATTGTCCAGCAGCAGCCGAGAATGGTCGTTGTCCAGGATGATTCAGGACGCATCAGTTTGTCGCTCGATCCCAAACTCCGGAGCGATGATGAGGAATATCGCGCACTTGTCGAAACATCTCATCGCGTCGCCATTGTCTTTTTCAATGACCAACACCGACAGCTCCACAAGATACTTGGTGGCACGCTAAAAGTCCCCGCTTCGGCCGCAAGCCAAGTGATCGAATCGATTCAACGCGTGGCGTCGCTGGTCTCCGTCCACTCGGAGATCGGCCACTCGGAGATCGGCCAGTCGGAGATCGGCCAGTCCGAGGTCGAAAATTCAAAATCTCGTGGTCGTGGCGAGAGTGTCATGGGAAATGCTCAGCCTCACATCCACCTACAGCCTTTCCAAGCGGGATTGCGAGTTGAGTTTTTTGTACAGCCGTTCGGCACGGAAGGTCCATTCTGTCGCCCTGGAGAAGGTGCCGTGAACATCTTCGCCAACATTGGAGACATGCCCAAGACAGCCAAGCGGGATCTGCACGAAGAGCGTCGGAGATTGGCAGCAGTCACCGCAGCGTGCCCCGCGATTGCGGCCAGCACCGAAAGCGATGCGTCGATCTGTTTGCCTTCCCCAATCGAGGCACTCGAAACGTTGATTGAATTGGAAGACCTGGCGTCGTCACAGGGCATTGTATTGCACTGGCCGAAAGGTCGGAGTTTGACTCTAGCCGGTCGCGCTTCGACGTCGCAGTTCCAGATGAACATTCGCAAGGACCGTGACTGGTTTGCAGCCACCGGAACCTTAAAAGTTGACAAGTCGCTAACGCTCGACATGTTGCAACTGATCGAGCTGGTCGAGGCCAGCCCTGGGCGGTTCGTCAAGCTGGACGATGGGCGTTTTTTGGCATTGACCGAACAACTCAGGCAACGCATCGACGAGCTGGCGGCGTACGGCGACCGTCGGATCAAAGGCAAGCTGCGATTTTCTCGCGTGCATTCTGCTGTGCTTGAGGAGCTGAGCGGATCGGTAACTGTCAAGTCCGACGCGCACTGGAAGGAGTGGCTCGAGCGGATGCGGACAGCGGCTGAGATTCGTCCGGAAGTTCCTTCGACTTTGCAAACCGAACTACGAGAATATCAGATCGAAGGATTTCGATGGCTCGCTAGGCTCGCGGCGTGGGGCGTTGGCGGCTGTTTAGCAGACGATATGGGCTTGGGTAAAACGATTCAAGCTCTCGCGCTGTTGTTACATCGCGCCGCAGATGGTCCCGCGCTTGTTGTCGCACCCACTTCGGTCACGTTCAACTGGCTCAGCGAGATACAACGCTATGCGCCAACGCTGAACGCGCGCCTCTTCAGCGGCGGCTCGCGCGACGCCACGCTGAAAAATCTTGGCCCACGCGATCTGGTGATTTGCAGTTACGGTTTGTTGCACACTGAAGCCGAGCGCTTGCAAGCCCAAGCCTGGCATACCATCGTTCTCGACGAAGCGCAAGCGATCAAGAATATGGCCACTCAGCGTTCACAAGCGGCGATGGGATTGCAAGCCGATTTTCGCTTGATCATGACCGGAACGCCACTAGAAAACCATTTGGGTGAACTGTGGAACTTGCTGGAGTTTATTAACCCTGGACTGTTGGGCTCGGTGGAATCGTTTCAATCGCGATTTGCGGTGCCGATCGAGCGCGACAATTGTATGCAGTCGCGGCGTCGGTTGAAAAAGCTGATTCAGCCGTTTATTCTCCGTCGCACGAAGTCGCAGGTACTGCAAGAGTTGCCTCCGAGAACCGAAGTCATCCTTCAAGTCGAATTAAGCGACGAGGAATCTGCATTTTACGAGGCGCTGCGTCAACGAGCGCTGGAAAAACTCGCCAACGTTCAGGACAGCCGTGGGCAGCATCTACAAGTCCTGGCCGAGATCATGCGCTTGCGTCGTGCCTGCTGCCACCCGAGCTTGGTGCTAGAAGACTGCAATATTTCCGGATCGAAGTTGGGACTGTTTTCCAAGACGATCGATGAATTACTCGACAACAAGCACAAGGTGCTCGTGTTCAGCCAGTTCGTGGACCACTTGTCGATCTTACGCCGTGAGTTGGATCGCAAGTGTGTGAGCTATCAGTATCTCGACGGCAGCACTCCCGTGAAGCAGCGCAAGCAGAGTGTGGAAGCATTCCAAGCCGGGCAAGGCGACGTGTTCTTGATCAGTTTAAAAGCTGGCGGTTTGGGCTTGAATTTAACTGCCGCAGACTACGTAATTCACATGGACCCTTGGTGGAACCCCGCAGTAGAGGATCAAGCCTCCGACCGGGCTCATCGACTGGGGCAACAACGACCAGTAACGATCTATCGTTTGATTACGCAAAGCACCATCGAGGAGCGTATCAATCAATTGCATGCCCGCAAGCGCGATCTAGCCGACAACCTGCTCGAAGGTGCCGACATCAGCGCCAAACTTTCCGCCGAGGACCTCTTAAAGTTGATTCGAGTTTAAGCGACGGTGTCGGTCGATGAACCGTGCCTAAAGGCAGCTCGTTACCGCGATTTTGCAATCTGTTGACTTCTCCAAGCGCCGAACAGATGGCCAGCCCCCACTTGTTTCGCATCTGCACCACCTAGAAAATAGGTGTGTCCCCGTTATTCCGTTCGTTATTCGAGGGCGGCGCTGCGCTCTGCCCTTGCTTTCTTGTCGGGCCCTTTCAGGGTTGTTTGAAACGCCGCCCTAGGTTCTCATTTGGGAACGCAAATCCGTGCCAGATTAGCCAGCGGACGAAACTTCGGCTAGGATAACGTTTATGTGGTGGTTCGAGTGCTCGCACCGGCCGCCCTCGCAGTATCCACCCACCCGGCGCCCTGCCATGACGATTCTTCTCAATCGATTAACCTCTATTTGTATCGCTGCTGCAATATTGTTCGCACGCACTAGCGCGTGCGCCGCAGAAAATGATCAAGCTGCTGACGGCGTGGCCTATTTTGAAAAGCATGTCCGCCCGCTGCTGGTGCGGCACTGTTATCAATGCCACTCGGAGAAGTCGGAAAAACACGAAGGTGATCTGCTGCTCGATAGCCGACAAGGTTGGCTGCAAGGCGGTGACTCGGGCACCGCAGTGGTCGCGGGCGATGTCGATGCAAGTTTACTGATCCAAGCCATTCGTTACAACGATACGGCTTTGCAAATGCCACCGACCAAGCCGCTTGATGCTGATGATGTGGCGAAGTTGGAGCACTGGGTACGAATCGGTGCGCCGGCACCGGATCAGGTACTTGCCAAAACAAGCGATGATCCGTCCGACCCGATCGCTGGCAAAGAGCATTGGGCGTTCCAGCAGTTAGCAAATGTTCGACCGCCCGAAGTTGCCAGCGCCTGGCCGCAAACCGCGATCGATTCTTTTGTCGCCTCACGGCTTGAACAAGCCGGACTGCAACCGACCGCAGACGCAGATCCGAATATTTTGGCGAGAAGAGTGTATGTTCAATTGACTGGCCTGCCGCCAACGCCACAGCAGTTGCAGGAATACCTGGCTGACACACAGCCGTTTGCTTACGAACGATTGGTGGATCGCTTGCTATCCACTCCACAATTCGGTGAGCGTTGGGGTCGTCACTGGTTGGACCTCGCTCGCTATGCTGATTCCAACGGCTTGGACGAGAATTTTCTATTCCGTGAGGCTTGGCGATATCGGAATTGGGTCGTTGATGCGATCAGTGCTGACATGCCCTTCGATCGCTTCGTGCTGATGCAGTTGGCTGGCGATTTGCTTCCCTTTGAGACCATCGAAGATCGCGATCAGCAGCGGATCGCAGCCGGTTTTCTGTTGATCGGCCCCAAAGTCTTGTTGGGAAACATCGACGCCAATCAGCGTATGGAAATTGCCGACGAACAGATCGACTCGATCGGACGTGCACTGCTGGGGCAAACACTTGGATGTGCGCGCTGCCACAACCACAAGTTCGACCCGGTGCCCACGGCGGACTATTACGCACTGGCCGGCATTTTTGCTTCGACGCAAGTCATGGAACGCCGCTGGATGCTCGGCGAACAACGCGTAATGGAGCAATTGGTGGGCATCGGCGCTCGGGGCAACGAAGCCGACGAAGCCTATGAAAAGTACTGGCGAGAACGACCTAAGTTAACTGAGCAAAAGAAGCAAGCCGAAGCCGCTTTGGAATTATTAAAAAAGAATGACAGCGCGGTACTCGCCGAGCAGATTGAAAAACAACCGGGCTCACTCGCTGAGTTGTCCAAGGATAGTGCTCGATCGATCGAAGAACGAACCGCGGCTCAGCAAGCTTTCGTCGAACAGCTCGCGCAAGCTCTCAAGCAGACACCACCGATACCGCCGCGCGCGATGATACCTACAGATGTGGCACAACCGGCGGATGAACATGTGCGACTTGCAGGCCAATTTGATCGCTTGGGTGAGAAAGTGCCTCGCGGTTTTTTAACGGTACTTCGAGATAGTGTGGACACTTTCATTCCCGCCAATGAAAGTGGTCGTGTGGCTCTGGGGCATTGGTTGACCAACAAGGATGAAAGATCGGGCCAACTCACCGCCCGCGTGCTAGCCAATCGAGTTTGGTATCACTTGATCGGGCGAGGCCTGGTACGAACGGTGGATAACTTTGGCCGCACCGGCGAACCCCCATCGCACCCTGAGTTACTAGACCATCTAGCCCGTGAATTGATCGAATCGGATTGGTCGATCAAATCGCTCGTGCGTAAAATCGTTGTCAGCCGTACGTTTCGACTGAGTAGCCAGCACGTTGCCTCGCATCACGAAGTAGACCCAGAGAACCACTTGCTGTGGCGAGCCCATCGGCGGCGGCTTGATCCAGAAACCTTTCGCGATGCGATGCTGAGCGCAGCGGACAAGCTAGACTTGGCACGCATGGATTCCACAGTTTCCTATTTGGGCGACCAAGCGACTGCCGTGGGTGCGAATTCCGTACGGCGTCGAACCGATTTCCCCTGTCGCAGTGTCTATCTGCCCGTCATTCGCAATGACCTCCCCGAATTGTTCGAGATTTTTGATTTTGCCAACCCTCATGCAACGACGGGAATGCGTCCGAATACAACCGTGCCCACGCAAGGACTGTTCATGCTCAATGATGAAATGGTCATGGATGCCGCCAAAGCAACGGCGCGGCGGATCATCGCAAATTCGGCAAGTGGGGGCATTCGCCAACGCATCGTGGGCATGTTTGACTTAATCTTGAACACACGCCCGACGGACTCGGAAGAGCAATCGATCGAGCGTTATTTAAGCCAATTTGAAACGCAATTCAAATCTGAAGGCAAACCCGATGCGGAACTTGATTCGTTGGCGCTCGCCTGTCATGCGCTGTTTGCGTCGAGTCGTTTTCAGTTTCTGGAGTGAAGTAAAATGTCGTGCTACCAATTCACCGCCAAATCAACGCGACGCAGCATGTTACGCAGCAGCGCCTGCGGCTTTGGCTCGCTGGCACTTAGTGGTTTGCTCTCTCAAGCCGAGACTTCCGCCGCGCCTTTGACCGATACCCCGCTATCGCCGAAGCAGCCGCATTTTCAACCCCGCGCAAAACGAATCATTTTCCTATTCATGTGGGGCGGACCCAGTCACGTTGATTTGTTTGACCCAAAGCCGATTCTGAATCAACAAAATGGTCAACCACTTTCGGGAAAATCGGTGGGCAGTGATCGCGATCAACTGGGCAATCTGCTTGGTTCACCATTCAAGTTTTCTCAGCACGGGGAAGGCGGTGTGTGGATCAGCGAGCTTTTCCCTCACTTGTCCGTGCACGCAGATCAACTGTGCGTTGTTCGCTCAATGCACACCGAGGGAAGCGCGCATGGCGAGGCTCTACTGCGTCTGCATACTGGTCAAGCTAATCTGGTTCGGCCCAGTGTCGGCGCGTGGGTTAGTTATGGCTTAGGCTGCGAAAGCGATAGCTTGCCAGCTTATATCACGATTTCGCCTCCGCGCGGACATGGCGGTGCTCAAAACTATGGCAGTGCGTTCTTGCCATCGATTCATCAAGGGACGGCGATTGGGTCGGCGGAGATTCCCATCGCTAAAGCTCGCGTCTCACATGTCGGCAACTCGCGGTTCGATTCCCGCACGCAGCGCCAACAACTAGATCTGATTCAATCGTTGAACCAAGATCATTTGCGAGCCGCTGAGTCGGATCAGAGCATCGAGGGCTTGATCGCCAACTACGAATTGGCGTTTCGCATGCAGTCGACGATTCCTCAAGTCATGAGTCTCGAGGACGAAACGCAAGAGACTCTCGATCTGTACGGCATCAATCAGGAGACCACCAACAACTTTGGCCGTCAGTGTTTACTGGCGCGAAAATTCGCTGAATCCGGGGTGCGCTATATCCAAGTTTCAACCGACTACACCTGGGACCATCACAAAGGACTGACCAGCGGCATTGTCGGCGAGTCTGCCAAGGTTGATCGCCCCATCGCAGGCCTACTCTCCGATCTCGCTCGTCGTGGCTTGCTCGAAGACACTTTAGTTGTATGGGGTGCCGAATTCGGTCGAACGCCGATGGCCGAAAATGGCGACGGCAGAAATCATCATCCAAAAGCCTTCACCATGTGGCTGGCCGGCGGCGGTGTTCGCGGCGGGCTGACCTATGGAAGCACCGATGAATTTGGTTATCGCCCTGTGGAAAATCCAGTCCACATGCACGACCTTCACGCCTCGTTGATGTACGCTTTAGGCATTGATCACAAGCGATTGACCTATCGTCACGCCGGCCGCGACTTCCGGCTGACCGATGTGCACGGGGATGTCGTAACGGCACTGTGGTCGTAGCGAGCACAAACAGCAAACGACCAAGAATCAAAGCACCCTGCGTGAAGTTAAATACAAAACTCGTCTCGCATAAAACTCTCGGACTTGCTAATCACTGCTGCTGTAGCGCGGTTCCGCGAAGTGAGTTCTGCCTTTCATTGCATGCATAGGATGAAGCGTCATGGAGACGACCGACACGCAGCAACTAAGTGCGCTCATGGAACGCCAGGTGAATGTATTGTCGGCCCTAAAGATGTTGGCGTTACAGCAGGCTGAGTGTCTGGGGGCGGATCAGGTTGAACTGCTTCTTTCGATGATCGCTCGCAAGCAACCGCTTATCGAAGAGTTTTTGCAGATTCATTCAGAGTTAAAGCCATTTCAAGATCAAGATCCCGACAGTCGCATGTGGGCCGATACACCCTCTCGCACACGATGCCGCGAACTCTTGGAAAGCTGTCATAAACTGCATCAAGAAATTGTACGCCTGGAGTCGCAGGCATTAGCTGAACTAGAGCTGAATCGCAATGCGATTGCCGCCCAGTTGCAGGATTGCCGCGACGCCACGTTGGCTTCATCCGCTTATTTGACGGATACCATTCTCGCCGAGAGCAGCCTCGACCTAACCAATTCATGAGCCTTAAATGCTAAACCTGAAAATCGCGTCCGCACAACAAGATCTATCCCAGTTGGACCTGATTGCTCGCGAATGCCTAAATCAATCTGCGGGAGAGATTGTCGATAAACAGCTGCGGCTAGTCATCGATGTCGAATCGTACTTGCCCAGCAGTTTTGACCTCAGCTGGTTGAAGCAAGCGATGCTCAAGATGCTCGATCTCGCGATCGAACGCAGTCCAGTGCGCAGCGAAATCCAATTGACCGCTTGCCGCGTTGGTGATTCGGTTGAGCTGGAGGTGGCAGACAATGGCGACACACTAAACAACGACTCTATCGCATTTCGTCCTAGTTGTTCCTACAGCTTTGGGCCAATTGCGCGCGACCTTTTTGCGTCAGTTCAATCGCGCGGCGCCGAATTCTGGGGAACACGCTGCCCGCAAGGCGGAATGGCTTGGACACTACGAATGCCGCTGCGGATGACGATGGCTAAAGCTGCGTAAGTTATTCGAAAGGCGGGTCCCATGTTCGATTCGTGGTTAAGTAACTCAACATTGCCGGCGTTAGAGCAGACCGCTGTTTTCGCGCAGAAGCGGCATCAATTGTTGGCTGGGAATCTAGCCAATTTGGATACGCCCAACTACCGAACTAGAGACCTGTCGTTAACCGAATTCCAGGCACAACTGAAATCAGCCACGGATCCCTCGAGACCCACCGCGACAACCTATGTTCCGGGCAAAGGGCAGCAACCGATCACCCAGCAACAAGCGATCGAAAATGCGCGCGATGTCAGCAAACAGATCTTGTATCACGATGGCGGCGATGTAAGCCTTGAACAGCAAGTCACTGAAATCTCAAAGAACCAAAGCATGCATAATACCGCGATTGCTTTGATGCGATCTCAGTTCCAGACGTTGCAAGTCGCGATTCGAGAGTCCGCATCCGCATAGTAAACGGCTCAATCCACCCTAGGCGGCATCAAAGTGAACTTTTTGACGTTGACGTAGCTGCGGGTGTGTTCTTAGCATCGCAGAACTATTGCGTTAGATTTAACGATTGAACTAATTATATGGCGGAAGAATGCCGAACACTGATTTAGGCCCAAAAGGCGTGCATCGAGTTAGACATTCTTGGCACCCAAAAAGCACGGCTGCTGAAGCGGCTTAACCGAATTGTCATAGTCGAAGGATCGATTGTCATGAAGATTGGCACTTACAACCAGCTCAGCATTGTCTGCCTACTGGGTTTAACTGCGAGCATTGGTTTGACCGGATGCAAAGTTGGAAGCTGGAAGATGCCAAAAATGTCATGGAATCGCGAGCCATCAGCGACCACGCTGGCGGGTAGCGAAACTCCAAAATTACCTGAGAGCCCTGCTAACAAATATACGCCCTCTACGATAGCATCTGTTGGTGCAGGGACCTCACCTGGTACATCCTCTGGTAACAAGGTTCCAAGTTATGGATTCGCCGGACAAACTTCATCAACAACCACGCCAGCTGCCGCTGGATTGGCTGCGTCCGCAAACGGTTACCAAACCGGCCCTTACACCGTCGGCCAAAGGCCAGGTTCAACCGGTTCCCAACCCAGCAGCAGTGGTACCGCAGGTAACAATGTGGCCCCTGGCCCGAACCCGTACGGCGGATCGTACGCCGGGATGACTCCTGCAAAGTCGTCTGACGCGACTTCGCAATATGGTGTTAAAGGCGCGCTCGCGACTTACCCAGCTCCCAATGCTTCGACGGGGTACGGTTCAGCCCCTGTAGCATCCGGTTCGGCGTACTCGGGTGGAGCGACCGCTCTACCGCAGGTCCCAGCCGCGCCAAACGCAAACACCTATGGAATAACTGCTCCCAATACCGTCGGCACTCCCACCCAAAGTAACCCGTATCAAAACTTGCCACCGCTCCCATCAGCAGGCGCTATGTCCATGGGAACTGTCGGCCAAACGCAAATGCCTAACGTCCCAAGTTACCCTGGAACGTCGGTTCCCACTCAGCCAACAGCCGGTCAAACATCCGTTGGAAACTACAACGCTGGAAATTACAACGCTGGCAGCCAACCCGCCAATCGTTACTCGGGTGTATATCAGCCAGGCACGACAAGTCGTTCGACGACTTACAACTTCGGAAACGTTGC
>JANLQO010000161.1:0-28607 GCA_031367855.1 Planctomycetia bacterium
AGGCGCGTAGAAGTGCGAAAATTCAATGTCCGTGGATGATGCTGTGCTTGACATTTGCTCGTAGGCGACTTGGCCTGACGGGGTTTGCAGTTTATGGCAGTTACTGCAAGTAAGTTGTACGACAGCGTTTTCGCCGAATCCCGTGTAGTGACCCCGCCAGCGCTCAGTCATCATATTTAACTGAAAGCCGCCTCGGCGGCCGGTTTTGACTTGACCCAAATTCATGTGTTGTGCATGCGAGAATTTGATGCGCCCGGGATCGCTGCTCAAAGACCGAAATGTTTGCGATTGGGTAGCGTGGCTTTCCAACGAAAACTTGTCGATTTTCGGATTGATTGCCAAGCTCGCAGAGTCGCTACAGACATTATTCAAATTCGTATGGCAGCTTGTGCATTTACGCGACGCAACCTCTGTCAGATTGACATTGCGGCCTTGGTGATCGCGGTGGCATTCAGCACAGTTTTGATCTAGCAAAACGCAGGCAGCATTCGCATTTATCGCAACGTGCGACCGAACTGAATGACAACTTTGGCACTTTTCTGACAAGCTATCAAGGCTAGCCCGAACATCAAATTTGAAGGCATCAGAGGCGATAGGGCGGAACGCGGATTCTGCATGACACTGCTGGCAGTCCTTCTCTAGGTGTGCATGCACTTTGGAAAGCGGACCAGTGTTAACCTGCAATACGGCGGCGGCCAGCCAGTTCGGCCGGAATTTGTCCACGTCGCCCGGCTGCCAAAAAACTCCTGCCAATACAAAAGCCGCATAGCTAATTGAGCAAATGAGGGCCGCACCCACGCAGGCCCATCGAGTCCAATCCAGCTGCCCGCGGTGCTTGTAGTAGTCCAAGCGAATGCGCAGCGCTTTTGATTTACCGCTCTGCTCGGACATACCTCAGCTTTCCTTCCCTGCCGTTTCTGAGAACTACCAGTATTTGAGGGCGGTGACAATGTGAACCATCAGCAACACAGACACTGCCACGCTAAGCCCAATATGTATCGGCAACCAACCGTGCAACCAATGGTGCAAGCGACGCTGCAGATCAAACTGCTGCCGCTGCAGGTAGCACTGCTCCATGCTGGCAATCACAGCTTCGCTATGCTGGCTGCAATCGCGACGAAGATCGTTGAACCACCTTGTTGCCACACCCTCGCTTGTGAAGGGACTGTTTGATTTCTTGCCCTTCGCCAGGAATGGTTCGATTTCATCGAGTGCGTTCCACAGGACTTCCCTATCTTCCGTGTGCCTTACAACGGTTTTCGTGCCCAGTGTCCGGCCCCGCACTAAGCCGATCTCGCGGACCGCGCCAACCACAATGCTCGATTGAATGGGCAATGCCGGCTCAGTGTCAAGCGACTCACTGCCGACTTTGCCGCGCGTGCCACAGCTTGCGACTAATGCGCGCCGCAAGTCTTGGAGGCTTTGCTCTGAGACGTGATCAATCTCCGAGTAGATGGTTTCGGCCGGCAAAAGTCTTAGTGTCCATTTGGGAATGATGTTCTGCAAAATCAAACCGTAGATTCCGCTCAGCCCGGTGAGCACAAAGAGGATCATGAGTACCGTAGGTAGCATGCCTCCCAAATTGAATCCGCTATGGACGATGGCGAGCGGAAGACTTGCCAGTCCTAGCCAAATATGAGCCGCCATCCATTGCCTAGCCGGGATAAGCCGCAAGCGGCGGAAGTACTTGCGCGGCCAAAGCAACATTTCGAACGCGATAACTAGGCCAGCAGCTACACCGCAGGCAATGCCGGAAGCACTTCCGCCTCCCAGCCATCGTTCTGCCTGCAGGCTCGCCGCGACATACCAAGCTACTAATGCAACAGTCATAAACGTTGCGATCAGACCCCAAGGCAGGTGAATTCCAAGTTGTTTTCGATCCAGCTTCACGATTTCTTGGTCAACTGTAGGGTTATCTGGCAGCGGACAGTCGCTGATCCTGGGGGACTTTTTCCAGTGGATTGAATTGGGAGCTCCCAAACCCACGCGCTTCCTGGGGCTATTATACGATGAAACTCGCGCGCCGATGCGAGTCTATCGGATAGGCAACGTGTAGGTTGCGAATGTTAGGATTGCCTTTATCGCGGACGAGTATCCGACTTAGGGAAATGTCGCTACCTACAACCATACTCGTTAGTCGTCAGCCGCTGTTCCAAAAAATGATGCTAACACATTTTCGCCTGGCTATCGCCTTCAGCCTTGTATCAATAGTGACGGTACGGAGCGCCGAACCTGATCGTCAGCCCATTGACAAGCCAGCTTGCTTGCAGATTACCTCCGCACAGGATAGCTCCTGGCGTATCTCCAGAGTCTGGCTTGAGGAAATGTCGCAACCCGTACGCCGCCAGGATCTGTCTATCGAGCCATCGGCCTCCTGCGCGGCCACGTCTTGTCACGGTGGTCCGCGACCGGGGATCGCTGAGCCTTTAGCGGTACGCGGGGCTGAATATCCACTGTGGCTGGAAAACGATCCGCATGCTCAGTCCTGGCGCACGCTGTGTAGCCCTACATCGCTGGCCATGTTGGAACGGCTGAACATCATGCAAAGTGGCAAACTGGTTAACGCGATCGCTTTCGACAACTGTCTCGCGTGCCATAACAGTACCGGTGGTTACGAAGCTGCCAGCAAACTGAACCACAGCAAACTAAACCACAGTGAACTGAACCACAGTGTCTTCAATGCGGAGGGCGTCGGCTGTGCGAACTGTCATGGACGATCCCAGAATTGGCGCAGCGATCACTATCGGCTGCAACGGGACAATGCCTCGAATGCGGCCATCGGATTGGCGCCGAACAAAGACCTCTTCGTACGCGCTCGCGTTTGCGCTGCATGCCATATTGGCGATTCCGACCGAGATATGAATCACGACATCATTGCGGCAGGACACCCAGCTTTGCACTACGAGTTCACAACGTTCCATAACATGCTCCCCAAGCATTGGCGAGAATCGGAACGATCTGCGACACCGGATTTTGAAGCTAAACTGTGGTTGGCCGGCCAAGTAGCGGCCCTGGACGCTTCGCTGGCTTTGCTGGAATCACGCGCAGCCAAGTCCCTCAGCGTTGGCACTTGGCCCGAGTTTGCCGCGTCGGACTGCTCAAGTTGTCACCAGAATTTGAGAATTGGGGCAAGGAAATACGAGGCGGACGCTCGAGGTTCGGCAAACACTTTCTCGACCTGGAATCGGTTTGGCGTTGAGCAGCTATTGAGCCAGGGGTTTACTCAAGGTAACGAGACACCGACCACGCAAAAAATCGCCCTTTCGCTTGATCACTTGTCCAAGCTGATGAGCGCAGGAGCGATTCCGGAAGCTGCGGCTGTCCAGGTCGCGGCACACAACGCTCGCATAGACCTGGATGCTTGGTTGCGCCATTCAGCAAGCCCCGAAATGCTGCGGTTTTCCGCTAGTAGCCTACATCGCGTCGCTGCAATTGCCCTGGCGGATCGTGATAAACTCAATAGCTGGGAATTTACTGCACAAACCTACTTGGCTGTCATAGCAGCTCGGAGTTCTTGGATGAACAGCGCAGATACTACCGCCCTCAGCGACGCTTCCCAGCTCCGCAGGGCTCTTCTTTTCAAGCCATTCACCCATTCAATCTCACTGTTGGATGATCCTAAACGAGAGATCCAATCCGCTACTGCAAATCTTTTAAAGTCTCTCCAGCCAACCGCGAACGTTCAGTCGCCTCGAGACAAAACGAACTCGAAAAGCTTGCGTGGGGAAGTGGAAGTGCTTCCTCCGCCTGCATTGCCCTCGTTTCCAAACTAGCGCATTATCCAGATTGAAAAGGAGGTTGAGGGTGGCATGTCCATGACATTTTCTGATCAAGAACTGGGTTTTTTTGCGATGCCAAAACTAATCATCGATCCGCTCTACCCTCTTTCGAATTTGCCCAAGTCGTCCAGCTGGAAACGCGTCATCGCGCTTAATGTCATCGCGATTAATATTGCATTAGTTATGGCGTTAGGGACGACGATGCAACCCGCACACTGCCAGCAAAAAGAGGCGCTGCAATCTGGGCTTCCGGGTGACGCCGTCTTGCAAGCCTGGGGCGAAAATTCAGAAGTCCGGAAATGCGGTATTTGTCATTATGTATCAGGCAATGCGTTTGCGAGGCGTGATACGGATTTTTGCCAGTTAGATGAAGCCCAGACTTGGCTGCAAAGTGACAAGCATGCGGTCAGCCGCCTACGCATAGAACCGCTCAGCCAAATCGAACTCGATGAAAAGAAGAAAGAAGCAATCGGAGATCTTTTGGGTGAAAGTAACTTAGTCAGCTATAGGCTATGCCAACAACTCGGTTACGACCTGGCAACGGAGAAGGGATACGATCAATTCCGCGACAATTGTCTAACTTGTCACGCTGGCTACGACCCCAATCAACTCACGGCCTCCGATGATTTTAAGAGATCAAACAGTCATCATCCTGGAATCTCCTGCAACAATTGTCATCAGCGGGGCGAAGCTTCGCGATGGGTTGACCTGCACGGTGGGCTTTCGAACGACAGGCCCTGGCGCCTGCTGTCACCGGCCGAAAAAGAAGAAGCTGGCCTGCGTGATTTGATGGACGCACCGTCGCAGGCCAAGCTGTGTACCACGTGCCATATCGGTGATCATGAACGCCGAATGTTCATTACTCATGAGATGTACGTCGCAGGTCATCCACCTCTGCCAAGCTTCGAACTGCAGACCTATTTATCCACGTTGCCACCGCATTGGCGCAACTTTAATAGTACCTATGCATCGCTTGAAGGTTTCTCGCAGCGCGCCGAGTACTTCGCTGTAAACTTGGCGATCCCCAACGAGGATATTCCGCGAGTCATGGAAGACACTTTTTGGGAAACCCGAACTTTGTTGCTCGGTGCCATGCAAGCCGCCGAGCAATCGATTGCCTTGATGGCTGACTCCAATTCAAATCAACACTGGGGCGATTATGCATTATACGATTGCGCGTCCTGCCATCATGAACTGCGTCTACCCAGCTTCCGGCAGCAACGCGCTGCGCATGAAGTTCCTGGCCGCCCGAGGTTGCCCGAATGGCCGACACCGTTGATCGAGGTCGCCTTACAGCTCGAGCATCCAGCGAGCGGCGTTAAGGAGGCTCGTGGAAACCTTTTGAGCCTCATCAACCAGACTCCCTTCGGCAACCCCAAGGACTGTCTGCAGGCGGCCCGCGTATTGAGCGAGGCGCTTAAACGGTCCAGTGTTCAGCTCACCCGATCCAGCATTGAGGCAGAGCAAGCACGCCAAGTCGTTAAACTGTTAGCTCACACTTCTGACGACGCACTGCTGGACTACCATGCAGCGCGGCAGACCATTTGGGCAATCCAATTAGTCGACCGAGAGCTCGCTGCTAAGGGGCATGCCTTGCGGGATTCAACGCGTGCTGCTATCAAGCAATTGGGGACTTTGGGTCAGCAATCGTTCGTGTCGACGGAATTACCAGCCGGCAGATCGGGGACGCTGTACACACCAGCCCAAGCGACGCCGGGAAAGGAACCACTGAGCTACCTCGCAGCAGAACTCCTACGCATGCGCGCCTACGATCCACAGAAAATCCGAACGCAAATGCGGGAGCTGTGCACCCAACTTGATTAGGCTTTGTTGCAAACGGGGACTGGAATGCAAGCAAGTGGCTAGTCATTCATCGAGTCGCGGAGCGACTCGACCACAATTCTAGAGTCTACTTTCCCTGGCTTAACCGTTCAACAATCGCCGGCGCGCCATCGGTCGCATAGGAGCCCAAGCCGCCTTGCTCGCGATCACAACTCCACTGCAGCCAAACGCGTCTTGGTTTGAAGATCCCGTCGTAGTCCAAGCCCCAAGTGCCCTCGTCATGGGCTCGGCTTCGCGTCTTGCGTGCCAGCACCCATGGAGTACCTCCCCCGACAAATGCCGCCGAATAATTCCGGTTAATTGGGTTGCCGGCCCACCAAGCTACTTCATGCGGATGTCCCGCTCGCTCGCAATTCCGTACGCAATATCGCTTTGAAGGGCTGCCCATTTCGTTGACATCACCGGGCTTTTTTTTTCGGGGCTTACCGGGCTTTCCAGGATCATGGCTGACGCAACTGGGGTATTCGATTAACTCATTGACTTCTGGTTGTGAATCATGAATGTGAAGGCTGATCGAGTTCTCCGAAAGGACGCTAACGCTCGGCGAGAGTTGGATTGCCGGACTGCCGCCAGTCTTTGTGCTGGGATACTGTGTAAACAGTTGAGCAATCCATTCGTCTGCTCGCTCGTCTGCTCGCAAGCGCTCTGGCGGACACGTTATTCCCCATAGCAAACAAACGGCAGCCAGGGTGAGAGCTCGGAGAATCATCTTGAGGCCCTCGGCAACGGTGTCGATCCCATAACGTTCACCCATTTAGCATCGGAATCGGCGCGCCGCAAATTCGGAATAATTCGCGAGGCAGGCAGAAACACTATAGGTTCCCCATTTTGCCGTGGTGCCTGCCTCTTTAGCAGTGTCAAGTACCAGAATACAAATCGCGGCCAGACCCAGATCGCTATTTGAGCAAACGGTGTCGGTACTGAGTGATTAAAGCAGTCTCGCCTTGGGTGAAGCGCTGCGCCAACACTGCATCCGCAGCGGCACAAGTAAAACCGGGCAACGCGGCACTCTCGACGATCGATTCGTAGCAATCGGATCGCAAACGATGCATTGTTAGCTGCTGGCCATCATGTCGCCAAACCTCTGGAACACCCATTGCGGCGAACAGTTTCATCTTTTGAATCGCCGAACTGGTTATTTCGACTTCGATAACCAAATCCGGTGGTGGGTCGAACCTTAAATCCAACTCTTCCTTCGCTCGAATTCTTTCAGCATTCTCGATGTAGTAGGATTCGTCGGCCTCAAAAGCTTTTTCAAGGTCCCTTCGTTTGAACGTCGTCGACGCCACACTTTGAATTTCAATCCCATGCACTTCGGTGAAGGTTTCAACCATTCGACCAAGTAAACACCCAACACCTTCATGCAGTCTCTTTGGGCTCATGAGTTCAAGCATGCCCTCATCAAAGGTCATTCGCGGAACGCTTCCATGACGCTGCTCGGACAGTTCGACAAAAGTCTCCCAGCGAATATTTTCGAGCAATGTCCGTGTTTCAGCGGGAAGTGCAGTCTGCATCAACCATGTCCGGAAAGAATGTTAAATGGCAATTCGCACTTGCAGCATGATGGATGAGTGCCGCAACGTCAAGTACTTCGGGCGAATCACGAATGAGAGGCCATAAGGTGATCACGACGATTGTAAAGTTTGCTAAGCCGCCTAGATAAAGGACGTAAAAGTGAAGCATCGAATGGGATGTTTCTTGGTCCTTCCAAAACGAAATGAAAGCCGCACGGTCAGGTTGATGCGTCACTGTCATGCATTCATTCGTGAGGCATTTCCGTCTTGAGGCAACTACTGGTTAGGCCAGGCGGATTGCCTGATAATGTATAGTCTAGTATCAAAGATATCGTCGCTTGACCACCAAAGGCCTCCGTCGGGTCTACGGAACATGCGGAAGACTTCGTCTTTGTTTAAGGGACGAGCACCGATGCGACCAAAAACCGAAATCTGATGGCCGCTCTCGTCGACGGCTCGGTCACGGTCCATGCCGCGGCTGATCGCCAACGCGTGACCGTCTTTGGGCAGCTTGTAACTCGCGACCAAACAGGGAGCGGGCCGCGGGCTGAAGCCGTCGTTGCCTGGGACCTCGGGGCCCGTGAGTTGTACCACTCGTAATCCGTTTTTGCCGTCGGCCACGTAAGCAAATTGGCTGACATTGGCGATTCCCAACTGCACATCATGCGCATCATTGATTTTACCACCCGCGTTGTAAATCTGGTCGACAAACGCGGTCCGCGGTTGGGTGATGTCGAGGATCACCAAGCCCTGCTTACCAGCCGCCACGTAGGCATAGGTTCTGGCAAGGTAGACTGAATGAGCGTCCTCTACTGCGACATGATGCACGACTTGCGGCTGCGAAGGTTCACTAATATCCAACACAACTACGCCATGTTCATCGGTCACAAAAGCATAGCGGAACTGCGCATCGACCGAACGAGGAAGGTGAATTTCTTCGCCACCAATAATCGAGGTAATTTTTGGGTGTAAGGGATCATTGATGTCGACGACCACCAGGCCCTTTTCACAGCAGACATAGGCATAAGTCCCTACAAAACGGATCGCTTTCGCGCCACACAGTAGACCATTGGGATTGAACGTTGCAGCCCGTTCCAGGAAATTGTTTAGCGGATTACCGTCGAGCAAAGTTCCGGCGCCTACCATGATGAGCCCCTCGTACTTGTCAGCTACATAAATGTAAGCGTACATGGCATGGACGGCTGGCTCTTCATTGCTTGGGTCCTGCTTGCGAGTTGGGTCGGGGGCGATGGTGGTCGGTGTGGCTACCGCCTGAGCGTATTCCGTGCGCACGTATAGACGTTGCCCCAACGGCGAAACCGGCGCGGTGGTAATTCGCTCTGAAAACCCCTTGTGGTCGATGAATGCGATATCGAAGACCCGCAAGCCGCCCTCGCCACACGCCGCGTAAACGTACTCGCCGCGATGTTGCAGATCGAGAACCTCAGGCTGGCGATATTTAAACGAAAGTGTCTCGGCAATATCGCGCCCCGGATGTTCATGCGCATGTTCAAGTTTACGCCCGTGTTCGACGTGCTCGCGATAGCGATCAGGATAGGCGGTAGCGTGCAACGAACTGCCGATAACCGCTTGAGGCTCGTCGCTCTCCGTCACTACAACCGCTTCAAAACCATGCTCGCCTGCGGCCAGGAAGCAGTATTTGCCAATAAAATTGGTAAAGCCAGTTCCCTGCATCGTTAGCTGTGCCATGAGAGCGTTGTTGTCGTCGTTAGCAGACAGGTGACAGTCGGTACAGCTTTTTGTCTCGAAGCTACCAGGCGTATTTCCATGGGCTTCGTTCGCCATGCCCGGCCCACCCCGCACGGTATGTGGCACGTTGGTTGAGAAGGCAATACCACTAAGGCCGTCGGTGCTGATGGTTTGCTGCTGCGCATAGATCGATTCGCGGTTGGCGTTATAACTAGTCACGTGAATCGCACAACTGCTGCGTGCCGGTCCAATTCGATTACCGGTGACGTTGCCATCCCTAGCGAGCATGAATACATCGTCGCGGAGTGTTTGGAAATTGTAGGAAGTGCGGTTCTTGGTAACCTCGCCGTAATTATGCAGATCGGGGCTTTTGATATTCGCTTTTTGGGGAAGGTGGCAGCCGAAGCAGCTCGGGTTCCAACTACTGTGACAACTGATGCACGACATGTTTGTATCGTTGTGAGGACAGAGTTGAAAATCTTCTTGGCTGGTGCCTCCCCACACGACCTTGCCGTCCTCATCAAGCCTGGCACTTTTGGCTGCGTGGCTGCGTGGATTGTATTGGTCATTGCCGGGGCGTACTGTGTCGGCCGTTTGCGTAACGACCCACCACAGGTCCTTGTCAACGGAACTGCGCTGGATCAATTTGGGTTCCTTTCCGAGTTCCTGTACGATCTCGAACTGTGGCTTGCCAAACGTGGTCCGCAAGGCCAGCAAGTTGGTGCCGCCTGCTTCCGAGGCGGGACCCGACGTTTCAAGACATGGCGCGTCGCCTCGGTGCAACTGCTTGTTCACCGTTTCCACTAAAGTCTCAGTGGGTTTCCCGTGGCAGTCGATGCATTGGATTTCGATGGCCGCGCGGACTTCGCCGTAGAGTTTTGTGTTACCATGGCTATCTTGATAAAAATGGCAATCCGCACAGTGCATGCCTCGTTCCATATGTATATCCATCATATGAACTGGCGCGCCGTCACGCTTTTTGCCAAGAATCTTCTCCTGCAAGCTCGGGGGTATCATCGCCTGCTGTAGTTTCTCGTTGGTGACCTCGCCGATGGGAGCCCCTCGCCAGTCGAGTAATTTGCCTTGGCGATTTTTTTTGTAGACCGCTCGATACACCCAACCGTGGCCATGAAAGTCCGCGAACTGTGTGTGTTGCAATTGCGGGTTGAGATCGCGGATGTTGGCAAGGAATTCAGGGTCACCCCAGTTTCCACGCACCGCCGCTTCCTCAGGATTGCTCATGGTGCGGGCAATATACTCCTCTGCCGTTATTTCCCGTTCATGCTGGGGATACATCAGTTCGCCGTCGGTCTCGTTATCCCACCACATGTAGCCTAAATACGAATTCAGTACGTTGGTTCCGGGATGAACATGGCAGACCATGCACTGGCTGGTCGGCATCCGCAATTCGAACTTGTGCTGGATCGGATGTCCCGGCTGTTGCTTGGAAATCATCGGGTCAACAAACTGCACCCAGTCATCTTTTTCAGCGGCTGCCAAGCCTCGGTTACCATACTTGGCGAGAAAATCGCTTGCGATCGGATCTCGATCGTTGGCATACAGCACGTGACAGGCGGAGCAACCGCTGCTGCGAAAGTCACCGGGGTGATCGTTGGTACCCAAGAAGTTGAGGGTCGGATCGAGAAGCCGAGTTTTCTGTAGACCGACAAAAACTGGATCGGTACGGTTTTCCGTACCCAAGCCACGGTTGCTCAGCCGTTCGCGTGGTCGACCTGGTTCTTCGAGTCGCTCGGGGATACCAACTTCTGGCCGAAAGCGGCCGCCGCGTTCGAAGATGCGGAGGACGTTGCCAGGTTGCGAAGCTTGAAACATTGGTAGCGGCTCGAGGAACGGTAGCACGCCTTGGTTACGTATTTCCTCCGGCGTAGGTTGTGGGACACTGATCAAACGCTGTGGTACGCCGTTCATGCTGTAGCTCTCGCCATAACGCGGAGCCTTATCTGCGACTGCTCCATTGTTATAAAGAGCTGCACCCCACAACATACAGCCGTGTGTCATCATGCTGGTTCGCATCTGCAACACTTCCTTTGCGTGACATTGGCCACAAGCAATGTGCGCAACTCGTGAGTCACCTGGATTCATGAAACGCACGAATTCGGGTGACTCATGGTTGAGAATGGTATAACTGCGGACTGGATTGCCGCCACCCTGCCAAGCGGGTGGAAAATTGGCTTGCACATGAGACTTATCAATTTCCATGGTGGTCGCGTTTCCACCGTGGCAATCCGTGCAGCCGATTTCGATCGAGTTGATCGGGTGCATATGACCCACGTCAGTGTGACATTGAATGCAACTCAAGCTTTTGGCCATGGCCGCTTGGCGCGTTTGATGCAGCATATCCACCTGCCGCAGATCCGCAGGGATCGGGTACGATCCATTGTCAGCCACACCCAAACGCCTGGCCAATGCCCAGGGATCGCCTCCTGCCGGAGGAATGTTGGGCTGATTCTTTTCATTTGTGAACGCTTCGTCAGCAAACCTTGCGTGATAACCTCGCAAAGCCGGCAACGGCACTTTGTTATCCGCCGAAGGCTCTAAGGCTGGCGCTGCATGAGAAGCCCGTCGCACTTGACCAGCCGCCGGCCCAGCAAGAATCAGGCTTACCAAGGCAAGTAAGCTCACGACTGGCAGCATAGGCCATTTTCGCGATTCGCGGTTACGGGTCATAGCGCAACATCCTTGTTGCAAATTGGTTTTCTCGAACGTGACCGATCCTGGCCCAGCCCAACGGGTTGTTCCCAGCCCGTTGGGCCCGTTGGGCTGGGCTAGGCAAACGAACGAGGCGTTACCCCTAATCCAAATAGCGCAACTTCAAAACTGACGCGTCAGGCAAGCGATTGAATCGCTCGCTAAAACTCGAAAACGGTTTCCCAAAACGCAGCTATGTGATTGCGAGTATTTCCTTTGAGATCTTGAAACAGATCCTTGAATCCATCGCCCGCAATCAAGGTGGAAAAACCGCCCAGCATCAACACATTATTGTTCAAGTAGGGTCGATACTCGGCACCCAAACTAAGGTCTGTGCCAATAAAGTTATCAATATTCCCCGTGAATAAGTATGTTTCCAAGACCTCAGTTTGGTCGAACCAGAGGAAGTTGGTATTGTGAATGAGTTTCAACTTTGGTGTCAAGTCCGCATCGACCCCAAAGTTAACAAGGTGCAGTCCAGGATTTACAAAGTTCTGTTGCGCCTGAAACTTTCCATTTTTCATGCTCGGCGTCAGGCTGGTGCGATTGGTGAGTTCAACACCAAACAGTCTTATGCCTTGACGTCCCCAATAGCTGAATTCATTCCCAGCAAAGTTTGGATTGGCAAAGATGGTATCGAAGCCGGTGGCATGCGAGTTGTTGGGATCCGAGTCCCCGGAACTGTAGAAATAAGAGGTCCTAAATCGCGCCCAGTCGCGATCGTAGGACAACTCGAGCGCTGCCATCCAAGCACTGATATCTTGATGCCTGCCCGCGATGGGATTCAGCGTGTCTCTACCGAACACGTAATAGAGAGCATTGGAGATGTTGAACCGTTCCATGTGACCATTGCCAGCAAAGCCGAAGTAGTAGCTTCGCACGTCGTGCTCAGCGAAAACCCCCACTGGGTCAGGTCGAACCAAGAAACCGTTACGATCGAATTCTGTACTGGGTTTATCTCGGTTGTAGTGGAATGAAGCGTTGGCTGTGTATCCTGGAAACAGAAAATCTTGGCGGTAGTAATTGGCAATGAACGTGTTCTGATGTCGATCTTTATCGAATCGATTGAGCAGGCTGTTCGTGTCTTTCTCGGTCTGGTCGAACCAAATCAAATTATACTGATCGCGATTCGCTTCGCGTGTTCCAAACAATCGCACGGCGCGATTGAGGTCCGAAAAGATGAATCCGCGAAAATCGCTGGTAAAGCTCTGGCTTCCTACCCGCGCGGACACGAAATCATCGTATTGGCTGGTATCCATCAGCTTTGTTTCCAGGAACCACTCTTCGAGCGTAAAATCCTGACGAAAGCGACTTTGGCCAGCGCGGACGTCCGGACTCACCACACCCAGCTCATCTGCCACCAAGTGGTTCATGTTGTAAATGAAGTTCAATTTGGCTCGCCAGTCCATGGGTTTGAATGACGAACTGCCCTGAAACAACTCGACTGCCAGGGAATCATATTGAGTGAAAAAGTACTGATCCGGGTCGCCAAAGAATTCTGCTGAACCCGGATCGCGAGTTGCCTCGAAGGGCGTCGTCGGCGTTGGCAATTGACGCCCTTCGAAGAGGCTGAGACTTTTGCCGGTCAAACGTAAGAATTTGTCTTTGCCTATTACCGGATAATCACCCTTGAGCACGCTTTGGTTGTAAGGATCCCACCAGACGCCTTCGATGCCGGGGTAATCGTCCAGGGCCGGATGCCCTTTGCCATAACGATCGTATTCCGGCATTCCCAGCCGCCAGCGGTCGTTGACGGGATCAAAACGTGAAGTGGTTTGAATTTCACTTGGCAGAACGCCGCTAGGCCCAGTGAAACCGTAAGGGGCATCGATCGGTTCAAAGCGGACCGAGGCTGCTTCGGGAGCGGCTTCCTTAGGAATCGACAAGCGTTCCACTTTGGCATCGGGAGGCCGCAATACGCGCGGCGCATCGGGTATTTGCGAATTGTCCCGATCCGAAACTCGCTGCACATTCCCTTGGGGTAGGGGCGGTCGCGAGAGCGTTTCTTGATGCAATTGCCCTGACGCACAATGGACAACCATGAAACTCGCGAAGAGTGCAAGAAAATGCGTTTGAAAGCATTTCTTCACTGCTTAGGCCTCATAAATGGCTGCCGGAACAAAATTTCTTCACTACTTTTTAAAATTTATCGGTTAGGGTCTCTGTGCGGCTGAAGCATAATATTCGGGTTGCGCAAGCTTTACTCTGATATCACCAGAAAATGCAAAGCAAATCATTCAAGAAACTGCGAACGGTTCAGTTCGAACAACTGGAGTTGCGGCAATTGCTAGCCAGCGACTGTGGTTTGACATTGCATCACGCCGAATTGCCGGAGGATGTGAATTCAGATCAAATCGTTACGCCTCTCGATGCATTGACCGTCATCAACTTTCTCAATTCCTCCGCCGAACGAAGTGTCTGCCGGATGGGCGGCGAGGGTGAAGCTCACCATCTTCTCGACGTTAGCGGCGATGATTGGATCTCGCCACTGGACGCGCTGTTGGTGATCAATCACCTCAACGCCGAAGGGGAAGTTTCCGATGCGGAACGGCGCGACCCGGCCTTCAATGCGCGGCTGACGGCAACCCTGAATCAAGCCGAGCTCTTGGGGGCTCAGAATCTGCTGACCGAGAGCGATGTGAAGACACTACTCCGACGCGCTTCTCAAGCGAGTCCGTCGAACGACGCGATTATTGCGGTCGTCGACCGAACGGGACGCATTTTGGGAGTCCGGGTGGAAGAGGGAGTTGCCTCCAGTCTCAAAGACAACCCCGACAAACTCGCTTTCGCTATCGATGGTGCGGTGGCCAAAGCTCGCACGGCAGCTTTCTTCAGCAGTAACGCGGCTCCTTTACCCAGTCGCACGGTTCGGTTCATCAGCCAGTCCACCATTACAGAACGTGAAGTAGAGTCATCACCTCTGAATTCCAATCCAAATTATCAAGGTCCCGGCTTTGTGGCACCGATCGGTTTGGGTGGGCATTTCCCTCCAGAGGTTTCCAATACGCCTCAAGTGGATTTGTTCGACATCGAGCATCAAAGCCGCGACAAGCAATTGCTTACCGCCGGAGTCGACCATGTGTTCGGCACGATGGATGACCTTCAGCTAGTCAATCGCTTCAATGTTCATCCGCTGGATGTTGGCACCAACGCGGAAGCCTTTTTTAAAGAATGGCCCGATTCTTATGGAGTTCAGGCGGGGACGTCCATCCAGTCGCAGTCACGTGGCCTCGCAACTTTGCCTGGTGGTGTTCCACTGTTCAAAACGGTGACCAATGCCGCAGGTGTTACGCAGATGCGAGCCAATAAGTCGCCCGCCCTGCCCGATGTAAATCTCGTAGGTGGAATCGGGGTCTTTTTCCCAGGCCCCGACGGTTTTGCAACCTACGAACAGAGTTTTGTGCATACCACTGAAAATGCTGGCGTTACTCAAACCGAACGGGCTCGAGTCAATGCTTCTCGAGTTCTTGAAAGTGAGTTCATCGCACTCGCTGCCGCGGCGGGTGGAGGAATTGTGGGCACCGCTGCATTTTCCAGGAACATTGCGGACGTGAATCGCCAATTGGCACCCCTGCCAAACTTCGTAGCTTTGAATGGTCGCATCGATCTCGTGGGGATTACGCTTGAGATTTACGGACCAACCCCCACTCGCGCTGCGCCACTGCCTGGCATCGATCAACTGCTGACACTCGGCCGGTCGCTAGGACCCTTGGGTCGTGAAAGCGGTAGCGATGTTAAAGTTGTAGGCGCAAGTTCCTACTTAGCAGGACAAGCCGTGCCAGAAAAGTGGTTAGTTGTACCTCACGACGCATCCGATGGTTCATTAACAGCCGAACAGGTGGAACAGATCATTGTTCAGGGTATTGCAGAAGCAGAATTGACACGTGCCGCCATTCGACTGGACGTTGACAATAATTTTCGGCCAGGTGCACGCACGCGGATGGTTTTCGCAGTAGCTGATACCAACGGAGAAGTACTGGGCGTGTATCGCATGCCCGACGCTACGGTCTTCTCCATCGATGTAGCCATCGCTAAAGCCCGAAACACGAGCTACTACGCCGACGCAGGCGACATCGTCAAGGCGGATCGTATCGACTTCAATGGCGATCATACGTTCGGTTCGGTTTCAACGAGCCTGAAGTCAAGCGGAGATACCGTCCCACTGGGCACCGCGTTGACCAATCGAACGTTCCGGTTTCTCGCCGAGCCACGTTACCCAACGGGTTCAAACGACAAGCCTGGGCCACAGAGTATCTTGGTGCTGAATGGCATCAACCCAACAACAGGCGAGAATACAATCAACCATGCGCCATTGTCTTTTACGATTTATGCAGACCCGAATTCACCCAGCACCACTGCCTTTGACGCGTTTGTTCCCAGTCGCAATTTTCGTGATCCAGGCGATGCGAACGTGAAGATTGCTGGAACCGACATCAAATATGCCCTTGCGAACCAAAACGGCGTCGTCTTCTTTCCGGGAAGTACACCGCTCTACGTCAGCGGCAAGCTCTTTGGAGGTCTGGGAGTCAGCGGCGACGGTGTCGATCAGGATGATGTGGTTACGGCGGCCGGACAAGTAGGATTCGCTGCACCCGACAATCTTCGGGCGGATCAATACATCGTGGGGGGCGTGCGCTTGCCTTACCAAAAATTCAACCGCAATCCGCAAGGCGCATAGCTGGTCAGCGCCAAGTTTATGCTTGCCGACGTGCGCCCGTGGCTGATTATCGCCGCCATTCGTCAATTAACGATGCCACCAAACCGGTCCAGCCAGTTTGATGACTGGCTCCCAAACCCTCGCCTGTTTCTGCATTAAAATATTCATGAAAAAATAGACAGTTGCGCCAGTGCGGATCCTTCTGCATAATCTCTCGGTTGCCAAAAATTGGCCTTCGTCCCTGCTCATTCTCGGTGAACAATGAGATCAAACGATCGGCGAATCCCCTTGCCATCACTGAAAGGGTAACCGGTTCTTCGCCAGCCTGGCCGGAAACCTTCAGATCATCACCATAAACTTTCGCTAGTTTGCGTAAGGACTCAATCATCAAGAATGTGGTTGGAAACCAGATCGGCCCCCGCCAGTTGGAATTGCCCCCCTTGAGCCAAGTTCGCGCTTCCGCTGGATCATAGGCGACTCGTTGACCTGCGTGTTCGAGAGGATGCTGCAAGTGATGCTTGGACAAACTTCGAAGACCAAATTCACTGCGGAATTCATCTGCGTCCCAGACTGCCCCTAAGATTTTCTCAAGTTGCGGGCGACTGAGTAACGTTAGCAAATGGACTCGTCCACATGGATTCTCCAATGAGGAAACGCAGACGCTGCTCAATTCGGGTCGATTTCGTAAAAACCAATTAAAGTTGTCCTTGAAGTCTGGGAACGGATCGATCCAAGTCTCCTCCAATCGCTCAACAGCATACAGTGGGATTAAACTCACCAGAGATCGCAACTGCAGGCGATGGTAGCTGCCATCCCGATAGGACAAAACATCGTAGAATAACCCATCTCGGTCACACCAAAGTTGAAAGTCGCGTCCGCCCATGTTCTTCATGGCGGCGCCAATGTAGATGTAGTGTTCAAAGAACTTCGTGGCTAAACCAGTATAAGACTTATTTTCTTTTGCCAATTCGAGCGCGATCCGCATGAGGTTCAGACAATACATGCCCATCCACCCGGTCGCGTCGGCTTGTTTCAGAGACGAACCATCGGGAGGCGGTCGACTGCGATCGAACAAGGTGATATTGTCCAAGCCGAGAAATCCACCTTCAAATACGTTGTGTCCTTCGCTGTCGACCTTGTTCACCCACCATGTGAAGTTGAGCAACAGTTTGTGAAAACACTTCTCCAGAAACGCGCGATCCGCACGGCCGGTTTGCAGGCGGTCCATGTTGTAGACTCGCCATACCGCCCAAGCGTGAACCGGGGGATTCAAATCGCCAAACTCCCATTCATAGGCTGGGATCTGACCATTAGCATGCTGAAATTGTTCAAACAATAACAACCATAATTGCTCTTTGGCAAATTCAGGATCGACCAGTGCCAGCGGCAAACTCTGGAATGCCAAGTCCCAAGCGGCGAACCATGGGTACTCCCACTTATCTGGCATCGAGAGAATGCGCATGGAATTGAGGTGTAGCCAGTGCTGGTTACGTAGGGTTCGCCGGGAAACTGGCGGCCGCATGCGCGGATTATCCCCGTCGAGCCACTTCTGGACATCGAACAGGTAGATCTGCTTCGACCAGATCATGCCTGAGAGGGCTTGTCTTTGTATGCGGCACTCGTCAGCCGATGCCTTGGGCGGATGAACGCTGGCATAGAACGCATCCGCTTCCTGCTTACGCCACAAGACCATGGGCTCTACCGCCTGGATCGACTGAGAAATATTCGTTTGTCGAGTATTTGTTAACCGCAAGCGGACAGTACTTGAACCCCCAGCAGGGATGCCTCGCAAGTCATATTGGATACATGATTTCGTGCCCACCCGCTGTGGGTTGGTGCAAATCTCACCATTCACAATTTGACGATGAAAAGCATCTTTGACGAAGTCCGAGTGATTGGTAGCCTGTGGTCCATACAGTTGTCGATTATTAGATTCATTGTCTGTAAACAGCGGCGCGCCTCCACTTTCAGCATACAGAAACATTCTGCCTAGTTGGTAATGCTGGAGCAAATTAGAAGGTGGCGGGGATCTAGATTCATCGGCCAACAAGCATAGGCCTTCGTCGGTCTCGTCGAGGACACTTATTTCGGGTTGGGGTAAGCGACACTCCCCCCAGGACCAAGTATTTCGGAACCAAAGATGAGGCACAAGAGTTAGAGCGGCGCTCTCTGGCCCACGATTGAAAACTGTGATGCGAATCCCGATGTCGTCGCAATCAAACTTGGCATACTCGACCTGGACATCGAAGTAGCGGTTTTCATGGAAAATTCCCGTGTCGAGCAATTCGTATTCGGGATCCTCTAGTCCTCGTTTGCGACTCTCATCAATCAACTGCCGATAGGGAAATCGTCGCTGGGGATATTTGTAGAGATACTTTAGGTAAGAGTGAGTGGGGGTCGCGTCAAGATAATAATAGTACTCCTTGACATCCTCGCCGTGGTTCGAATGTCGTGGAACCAAACCAAATAAACGTTCTTTGAGAATATCATCCTCTCCGTTCCAGACGGCGATTGCAAAGACCAGCAATTGATAACGATCGCAGATCCCCGCCAAACCATCCTCACCCCAACGATAGGCTTTAGATCTCGCATGTTCATGCGGAAAATAGCCCCAAGCATCGCCGTCGGCACTATAGTCTTCGCGAACGGTACCCCACGATCTTTCGCTAACGTACGGCCCCCACTGCCGCCAATTCTTTGACCCTAGTCGGTCTTCGGCCAACCGCTGGCTCTCCGGCGTGTCAATGCGCATCTGATTGGCTTGCGACGCCGACTAACAGCATGTGGCTGTCCTGAATGTGCCCGTCGGTCGCCAGCATTGGCGACATTTGCTCGATGAGATAGGCTGATATCCCAAGCGTTGCGAGGATGCATAGCGTACCGCAAACAACCATCGAAAGTGCAATCTTCGAGTTCATTGGGTTAATCCGATTGCTCCTGAAACTGGCGATGTCATATCGTCATTCCCCATAACGAGTCAATGTAATTTAGAAATCGATGGGTCCATGGAGGGTTTATGTTGCGCGTTTGCCGTAGACTCGCAACTTGACGCGTGTTTGATCGTAACAGTTTCAAACCCGAGTCGCAAGCAATTCCAGCCCCACAAAGCTCCGTAGGAACGTCGCTCAACATCGCTCTCCCGATAATGATTGGTGGCGCAATACAAATCCCCTAAGCGTCGAAGCCTAGATGGGGTCACTGTTGTTAGAATGATGTCACGCTCCAAAATCGCGTGGATTGAGCGCGTTGAGGACGCATTGATCGTTGCGCGTCTGCCCTTGGGAAATCGCTGTCGCAGCCTCAAAATCTAATTCACAGGAAAATCACCCGCTTATGTCGGATCCAACTGCGGACTGCAAGATACTCTTAGGCGTTTATGAGAATCACCGCCAAGTGGCAAGCTTTCAACTTGAGCGCGTAACTGAGATCGGTCGTCGACAAGCCAACGAGCCACCTCCGTACGAACGCATCGCACTGGACAGCATCGATCGCATCATCATTGCCGATCTAGCTGAAACCATGGTTTCTCGTAAGCACTTGCGATTTGAACCGGAGTCGAGCGGTGCAGTCAAAGTTGTAAACGAAAGCGTTAAGAACAGTGTGGCCTTATTGGGTGATATTCGACTTGCACCAGGCGAAAGCCTTTCCCTGCAACTGCCGATCGCATGTGAGATTGGGAACAAGCTTGTCAGAATCTATGCAGCTCCGCGCGAATCTCTCAATCTACAAACCTTGCAAGCGGCTACCTACGCGCCAGGATTGTCAACGCGAAGCACGACGCAGCTGCGAAACTTGATGCCTGCCCTTGCTGACGGCGGCTCGGCGAAAGCGAGCGAGCAGTTTCTAGTGGACTGGCTGGAGACGTCGATGGAGGTATTTCAGAGTGCTGCGGCATCGGTCGAGTTTCTACCCAAAGCCGCCAAAGCTGCAGTTGAGTTGGTTAACTTGGACATTGGTGCAGTATTGCTTTACCAAGCTGGCCAATGGTCGCTAACGGCCAAGGAGATCCGTGCTGGGGAAGCCGATCAACAAAATTGGGTTCCCAGCCAAACGATGCTGCGCAGAGTCTTGGAGGCACGTAGAACCTTTTTTCATGTGCCCAGCCAAGATGCCATGGTGGCAGCGAGCTTGATCCATGTGCAGTCCTTTGTGGCGGCGCCATTCCTGAATCGCAGTGGTGACGTACTAGGAGTTCTCTATGGCGAAAGACGCGTGAGCGCCGACAGCCAGCTTCGTCCACCCATTCGCGAAATCGATGCCAAGCTAGTTGAGCTGTTAGCATACGGGGTTGCATCGGGGCTGGTCCGGATGGAGCAGGAACGTCAACTCCTTGCCGAGCGCGTCCGCTTTGAACAGTTCTTTACACCCGAACTTGCACGCGTGCTGGAGATTCGTGGCGATGAAATGTTAGCGGCGCGCGACGCGGAGATTACCATATTATTTTGTGATATCAAAGGATTCAGCCGAATTAGCGCCGCCTGTGGCGCGGCATTGGCGGTCGAGTGGGTCTGCGACGTACTGAGTGAACTTTCGGATTGTGTGGCGGAGTATCAGGGCGTGCTTGTCGACTACTCAGGCGACGCGCTTGAAGCCATGTGGGGCGCTCCCCTGGCAACTGCAAAACACGCAACATTGGCTTGCCGGGCCGCATTGCGCATGCGCGCCACACTCCCAGCAATTAACCAACGCTGGCACCATCGTTTGGGAGAAACCACCGATATCTCCATCGGTATTCACTCTGGGGAAGCGCAAGTTGGCAACATTGGATCTCGTCGCAAATACAAATATGGTGCCCTTGGAACAACAGTCAATCTTTCCAGTCGAATCCAGGGCGCCACAAAGTATGTCGGCCAGTCCGTTTTGGTTTCGAATTCGACGACACGGAAGGCCGAGCCCGGCTTTGCATTTCGCCGACTGTGCACCATTCGGACGGTCAACATCATTGAACCCGTCGATATTCACGAACTGTGCGACGATCCAACGCCCAGCTGGAGTTTGCTTAAAAGGGACTATGAATTAGCACTTCGGTATTTTGAAGAGCAGCGATTTGAAGAAGTCGAGGCAATCTTAAATCGCCTGGTAATGGATTATCCTCTGGATCTGCCGACGCGGCGGCTAGCGGAGCGGCTTGGATTAGTTGATCGCGCTTCGAGAACCTTCGATTCCATCTGGACACTCGAAGGAAAATGAGCGAAGTCGGGCAACCGGCGTAATGTTTTTAGTGGGTCGCGCTCGCCGAGCGCGACTATCGAGCCGGTCGCATCCGGCAGATGCGATCGATTCACGGTCAGAAAAAGCGATTGAAGGAAACGTAGATCTCCGAATCGAATGCTCGATTAGGTTCTGCTTTCAACGGCGCTACTGCCCCAACTCGCAAGTTGGAAGCTGGTGTCAATTGAAAGTGTAATCCAGAGGTGAGGTTGAGCAGGTCCGTGTGATTGCCTGCAACTTGGAGCGTCTGAATACGACCAGCATTGGGAAAGTTGATTCGATCAGAATCCTGGAGTGTCGATGTGTAATGCAATTCGAACACGCTGGCGATCCCTCGCAGATAGCGATAACCCATCGGCTGGCCCAACCACCGACCTAAACCTACATCTAAGTGCATCAGATTCTGCTCGGTGTAGGTTCCGACTATCCCTTGCGGCGTTACTACATCGTTTCCAGAGGCAGCGAAGTCGATTTGGGCAAAGGATTGTATAAACCAACGATCATTCGGCGTCGCCATGAGGGCCACATAGGGCATCAGGTGAACAGCTTCATTCTGAATAGTCGTTCGGCTGGTCAGCGTCCTTACAATAACGTCGTTTCCGGTAGGCAGTCCTATCCCCAGGCCGCTGGCGATGGCTAGGTCGTCATTTTTAAATATCAGCCGCTTCAAGAACATCGAGAAATTTCCTATGGTTCCTGAATCGGTCGTGATTCCAGGAGTGCGCAAATCGTAATTGCTGGTAACGGGCATGCGCATATCCATCGACCACAGGCCGTCCAAGAAGGTCTTCTCGAATCCAAACCTGTACATATGCAGATCGGTAGATCGAGTCCCCAAACCGGGAACTGAGGAATCGACCGCGTTGAAGAAACCGTTGTAAAGGAAGTAAACGCGGTCCTTGGGGAGCGCCGAATTGTTGTCCGCAACGTTGTAACTTCCCGCTCCTCCGAGCGGCAGTTCGACCGTTGGAGTTCGTTCTCCTTGAGCGCCTACCTGGCCGAAGGAAAGCGTTGCACTTGGGCGAAGTGTATCACCAAACATGTGGGGTGCTCGAGCCAGACGCACATAGGAATTGCGAGCTCGTGTGCGCGCCTCACGCTGACTTGAGAGCGATGGCGATTCAGCTTGCCCGCCGGTGTTTCCCGTCGGCGATTCCGGACTATTGCTACCCGTTCCAGGGGTGGGTGCATTCTGAACGGGTTGAGCAGCAGCTCTTAAACAGGAGAGCGATAGCAGCATTACGAAAAATGCAAGCCTTTGCTGAGCAATATTGGTTAGCATTGCAATCCTCAGAGTTCATCCGTGAAATTTTGACCGAAAAATTCTGGCGGGTTGCAGATTTTCTCTCTTGAACTTTTTTTTCGCTTACTGGAATCTTCCGTTTAATCGACCGAAATGGTTTTGCAACTGCATTCGGAATGTTGTTTGTCAGGTCAATTATTTGTTTGCAGAGACTCTAATTCACGTAATTCGTCTTCATTGGTTTGCCATTCGCCTTGATACTGTGGATTCTTGGAATCTGATTCCAGTAAATCTTTAAGAATTTTCTTAACTTCCAGGTAAAGGCTGCGGGCTTCGTTGAGATTTCCGCTGCGACGACTGAGATCACCGAGTGCGCCGAGAATCGCTACCAAGTCCCCTTTTAGATTTGGATTGCCGGCGTCCTTTGCCAGCAATTGGCTGGTCAAGTTACGTGCCTCTTGCAAGGCCAGCAACGAGCGGTCAAGAGTATGACTTTCTAAATAGCACGTGCCCAAGTTCATCTCCAGCACGGCCAGTTCCGCTTGATAAGCAGCCACATCCGGGTTTCCTATTGCAAGCGATCGGATCGGTTTCGTAGCGTCCTCATACGCGTCGATTGCAAGTGCTATTTCACCGGTTTCACTTAATACGCCTCCTAGCAATCGAAAGCTCACGCCCAGGAAATAGCGATTACTCATGGAACGTGAATCGTGCGCGAGCAGCGTTTGAAATTCTTGGACAGCTTTACGCAGAGCCTCTTGGGCTGATGTTAGATCCTGCTCGGCAATCTCTGTCTCGCCCAGACTGTACCAACCCATTGCCAGATCCCTGCGCAACTTGTCAGCGTCCGGATGGGAGATCAACAGTGACTGACGTTTCTGTTGGGCTTCACGCATGAGCGTTATGCCGGCTTGATGCGCGCCAAGTTGAACATTAGCTAGTCCTAAATTCATCCTTGAATTGGCGGCGAGTCGCTGAAATTCGATGTTTTGCGGCTGCAGTGAAGCGAGTCGCTCGCGAATTTGAGTCGATCTTTCAAACATTTTAATGGAGTCTTGGTTTCGGCGATCGGCATTGTAAAGGCTTCCCAGCGCATTGAAGGAATCAGCCAGGGACTTCATTCTCTGTACGTTGTCGGCGCGTTCTGACTGAAATTGTTCGAGGCTGTTTTTAGCCAGCAAGAGTTCTGTTTCGGCTGCGCCAAGATCGCCCATGGTTTGCAGGATCACTCCCACTCGGAAGTGCGCCGCGGACACTTCATCGCGAATGTTCTCTTGGCCTCCGCTTTCTTCTAAGAAATACTTGTAATGTTTCAGGGCTTTTTCCAGCAGATCCTTGCGTAATGGTTGCATCCCGGGTTCGTTCAATAATTCGTCCTCGCTGACGCGCGTGAAGAGTTCGTCGACGACCACGAGAGCTTGCTGCAAGCGCGCCTCCGACACGCTCAGTGCAGCGGTGGTACTGCGATATCCCACCACAATCGACAGCATTGTGGCCAAGCCCAAGAGGGCGGCGACCCCCGAAAGAGAAGCCGGAATCGGATTTCGCCGACACCATCGCCACATTCGCTCAGCCATGCCAACAGGTCTGGCAACAATCGGTCGGCCATGGAGATACCGAGACAAGTCGTCAGCAAGGTCGGCGCAAGTAGCGTAGCGTCGAACTGGATCTTTTTCCAAGCATTTGAGACAAATCGTCTCAAGGTCTCGATCGATCGCCGTGTTAAGCAGGCGCGGGGCAACCGGATCTTTGTCAATGATCTGTCGAATCGTTTCCGCGATGTTCGCTGCTTGAAAGGGCGCGCGGCCGGTAAGCAAGTGATAGAAGGTTGCCCCGAGCGAATATAGGTCGGCAGACGCTGTTACCGTGCCAGCATCCTGTGCCTGCTCGGGTGACATATAGGATGGCGTTCCCATGATCTCGCCAGCGTAGGTTATGGCGTCCTGTCCTTCAATAAACTTTGCTAAACCAAAGTCGGTTACCAAAGGGCGATCCGTGCTTCGATCGACCATGATGTTGTGTGGCTTCAAATCACGATGAAGGATGCCTGCTTCATGCGCGGCCTGCAGTGCCCGCGCAACAGGTTCCATGTAGTTTGCCGCATGTTTGTTATCGAGCGGTCCATCGCGCAGCATGTCGAATAGACTGCGGCCATCGACAAACCGCATCGCATAATACCTCAGCGGACAATGGCCAGGGGTTGAGGCGGGGACTTCTCCTATCTCGAATACGGATACCAGATTGTCGTGTTGCAAGCGTGCAGCGGCCTGCGCCTCGGTACGAAATCGTTCCAGCGTACTGGTACGAGTTTGCGAAGGTAGCGTGTCCAGAAGCTCGTTTCGAACCACTTTCAGAGCCACGACTCGATTGGCGGAGATTTGACGAGCGCGATAGACAATTCCCATTCCTCCACGACCCAGTTCGCCGAGAATATCAAAGCCAGGAATTTTTGGAAATCCAGTCATTTCGGACTGGTGCGCTGCCAGCAGTTCGCCTTGGGGCTCGAGCTGAATGGTCTCCAAATTCGGTGCAGCGGGTTGCAATGGACGTGGCGGATTCGCAGAACTCTCTGGTACGTGGACCAAAGTAGATTCTGGATCCATGGACGCTTGGTGTGGCAACGTGTCGAAATTCCCACCGTGGCCAGGCACGGACGAATTCGTTGGGTCGACCGTTTCTACTTTCGATTCACCAGGAATGGCTACTAGGGCACACTGTTTGCGCAGCTCCCTAGCGCATTGAGGAAACAGCTCGACGTAATCGCCAAGCATCGGAGATTCACCGTAGGTTTCGCGCAAGACGATTTCACTACAAAGCAAATTCGTTAGCGCGTCGATATCATTCGCAAGATTCGGGTATTTCGCCAGGTAAGCGGTCACCCGGACACGATCTCCCTGTTGCCAGCGCTGCCGTTGATCGTTGAGCAGCGATTCATACATAACTAAACACGTCGTGGCTGAGGAGTTAAAACGCTCTGGCTATCAGAGAGTAAAAGGCGTTTGTTAACGCAGTTCCTCGCCTGATTCTAGCTACCTATGCGCGCAATCGAAAGTGCTGATGACACTCCCATCACGCCCTTTGAAGGCTCAAGGCGCCGTGCCCTCTTCTGTAAACATGTTATTGCTATGCACATGGGAAAAATATTTATAGGGTTGTGCATGCCGCCCAACCCTGACATCCCTATCTCGGAGCTACAGGCAAATTGGAGTTGGCGACTTTGTCGAATGACAAGTTCTCAACGCGGTGAACGTCGAGTTCTCTCGCGAAATTTTCGTCGGCGACTAAGTAGAGCGGCAATCCAGGTTCGCGCTGCTCGGTCTTCAAACCGTAATGCCGCGTTAGCTCCAGCGTCGCCAAAAACATCGCCACCAACGAACTTTTGTGCATGCCAGGTTCGAACAAGCTCGTGAGTTCGATGCGCTTGTTGGTGTTGACCGTTCCGTGGATGCGTTCCATGTAAACGTGGATCGGCGTGTCATCGTACACCACGCGGGTCTGCGGTGGCGGCTGGCGCTCGCGCAGTATCCGGCCAAAGGCACTGACCAAGTCCCAGACCTCAAGCGCTTGAAGTGGCTGTTGGTCGAGCTCGGTGCGCCGCGGCGGTAAGTCATCGGCCAGCCGTTGATGACGCAACTGCCAGCGCTGGCCTTGCTCGTCCAGGATGCTGGCCGCGTCGCGAATCCGCTTGTAATCCATCAATCGCTGAATCAATTGATCACTCGGATCCTCCAATGCGATCACTTCCTCCTCAGCCGCCGAAGGCGTTTGGGGCAAGATCGCCTTCGCCTTCATCTCAATCAAAACGCTGGCAATCTCCAGAAAGTCGGCCACGTCATCGATCGACAACTCAGTCAACACCTCAAGGTAAGTAAGGTATTGTTCGGTGAGTTTCGCCAATGACAATTCCGTCAACGGCAATTCCTCCCTCCGAACCAAGTACAGCAGCAGCTCCATCGGCCCGCTGTACTCGCTCATGTCGACTTGAAATGCCATCGAGGGTCCTGTAGTAGCCAACAATCGCGACGAAGGAGCGTCGCGCACTCTGGGTTGCGGAGAAATCGCGACCGCGGAACGTCGCGGCACTCTCAGGATTACGAATAGGAGCTAGTCGAAGCAGGCTGGCTAACCGGTTGAACAACTGGGGTCGCAGCAGTCGACTTGGCGGAAGTCCTGGAACGGGGTTTGCGGCCGCGAGGCTTGGTACCAGTTTCTGGGATCATCTTGGGATCCAAAAGCTGGAGCATGCGGCTAATGCACAGCCGATTGACGCTGATTCCCAGTCGGAGGGCTTCGTCACAGAGCGCTTCGTGCAGGCTCTTCGGCAAGCGGACGGTAATCATTCTCTGCGGATCGTTCGGGTCATTCTCAGGCAGATCACGAGATCGAAGCCCAGTGAGCATCATTTGGACTTGGTAGTACTGTTCACAGCGAAGGAAGTTGCCAAAATCTTCATCCGAAGGGAACAGTTGGGGAATGAGCCCATCTCCTCCCATTAGCTCTCGGTAGAAGCACACCCAGGTGGGTGCATTTCCGAACAGGTCATTGGCGACATCAAACGCTTGTTGGCAGCGAGCGTCGAAGTCGACAGCAGGCTTGAAATTGGCTCGAATGCCCTGCGCGACGACTTGGAATTTCTGTAGTTCACCAGCCAGTTTAGATGAGTTGTCTGTATTGGGAGTGGTCGTGCTGACGGAAGTGGAATGGTTAGGAGTGCCAAAAGCGGCGTCCGAATTGCCGAGTCGATGGCTGTGCGTGCTTGTGACAGGATAGGTTGTAACGGCCGATGTTGGACTCGAATGCGACTGACCCCCTTGCAGGGTGGGGCGGTCTAATTCCATTCCATTGTAAGTCGAGTGCATTGGGTTCGAATTCATAGCTTCCTCTTTCCTTCATTTAATTGGGTCCAAGTTCGTTCAACGCTCCGTCGGCTGAACAACGTCCCATCATGCAAAGGCAAGCAATACCCTCGTCGTAAGTCTTTATTTTGCTAGCGGTTACACCTATTGACCGCACGCTGCGCAATTAATGAGCACCGCTGCCCGCAAGCCTGTCAGCTAAGCGCCTGCTCATTAAATAAGCAGAGGTCAGTTGATCAAATACCAAGTGTCTAAGCTAGCCAACGCGAAAAAACTTTGAAAATAAGCATATTTTCGTTAAAGCTGTCGATAAAACAGCCCGAAGTGCGCAGGTTATTTTCCGGAGGAGGGGTTCTGCGCGTTCGAGGTGCCGATCGCGAGTGGGTTGAGTCAAAATGACCTGTTGGTATCAATTGGTTGCAGGATCGGTATGTCGAGAGCGGCTTGTGATTCAGCTGTGCCGGTGTTCGGCTCGTTGTTTTCCGAAATATCAAGTGTTTTTGCTGAAGCATGCGATGGAGTCGAATTGATATGTGTCGCACAATTGATATCTAGCTAGCCTTGGTTGAGCGTGAAATCGCTTGCAAGCGTAGGGTAGGGTTTGAGGGGCGAGATTGAGTCGCGATTGTTGCTCCTAAGCGAGCGGCTGCACGCTGGTTCGGCACTTGGTCGCGCGGTAGGTCGGTAGATCGGGAGGTCGCCGGGTAGCCAAATTCCTGCGGGAGTACTGGTTGGGTGTGCATGTGTGGTTATTTGTGCACTAGTGGTCATGTGTGCGCTATGTGTTTGGAGTTGTTGCGGGAAAAGTCTCCGTGCGAAATGGGTCTGCACAGTGCTCGCAGCGCCACTATCGGTACACGAAACAACGCAGCGACGTATTCAGAAGGGATGCGGAAAACAAATGGTGGTAAAAGTGCCTGTCGCTTGGCTGACCCGCTATAATTCAAAATGCCGCACTGCGGTTGGAATTTCCGTTATTTCAAACTGGTCTCGTTCGACTACAGGGATTTAGGTCTATGAAACGCTTACTTACACTCTCACTCGTAGCACTCGGAGTTTGCCTTATGACATCCATGTCAGGCGCTG
>JANLQO010000184.1:0-13097 GCA_031367855.1 Planctomycetia bacterium
TTTCATAGTCAAGCACTGGCAGAGAACTGGCGTCTGCATTCGCAGGCGTACAACATCCGTCATCGCCGCACGACATACGAGCGATTAGTTGTCGCGCCAAATGTTCCGTGTTCTCGCGAGTGAAGCTGATACCGTTGGCAAGTAAATCCAAGTTGGCTTTGGCGTCGACAAACTGAGTGAGCGGCAATAGACGATTACCGTTTCGGGCGGCCAGGCTGATCCAGTGGCAATTCGGATGCGCACAGGGCAGCGGTACAAAGTCCTCAGGCGTAAATCCGTTGCGGGGATCATTAGCGATGGAATCAATGACGTCTGGGAAAGTGATGCGGTGTTCCAGTTCGTCGGGCAACAAACACCGACCGCTGTAGGTAGCGGGTTGGAAACTCAGTCCAGTGATCTGTTTTCGCTCAGCGGCGAAGGCAACCAAATCTGCAGACGCCGAGTCGTTGACGCCACCTTGCAAAGTGGAAACAAGCGTAACGTTCAAGCCCGCTTGAGCGAGGTGGTCGAGCGCCCTGAGTTTGATTTCGAGCAAACCCGATTGACCGCGCAGTTGTTGCATGGCATGATCGTCCATTGCATCGAACTGCAGATAAATCTCCAGCCGCGAGCGATGTTTCGCCAGCGAATCTACAAGTTCGCGATCATGCGCGAGCCGGATACCGTTGGTGTTGATCATCACGTAATCGATTGGCTGGGAAAGTGCGTACTCGACCGCCGCGAGCAACTGCGGATGCAAAGTCGGCTCGCCTCCAGAAAACTGGACAACTTCGACGTGACCTTCGGTCGCTACGATCGTATCGATCTGCTTGCGAACTTCGTCGAGCGATTTGTGTCGTTTGCCAGGAGCGCTGCCGGCGTAACACATTGGGCAAGTCAAATTGCAGCCATCGGTGATCTCCAATACTGCGATGCAGGTATGCTGTTCGTGTTCACTGCATAGCCCGCAATCGAGTGGGCAGCCATGCAGGGGCTCGACAGAAGTCTGCTGCGGCAGTTTTGCTGGCAGGCTGGTCTCGACCCTGTCGTAACGCGCATAATCGCTGCAGATAAAATCTTCACGCAAACCATGTTCGGGACATTGCTTGCGGAAGTAGACACGCTTGCCGCGGACAATAATTTTGGCGGGAACGACTTTGCGACATTCCGGGCAAAGGCTTTGTGTCAGTCCAAGATAAGTGTAATCGCGATGCCGCACACGGCGGGAATTGTCGACAGTTGCCAAGATCACACGCTCGATTCTAAACAGTTAATAACGCAGCCGAAGTGAGAGGGCGAACAGCACGAAAAAGCAACACAAGCTTGCCGCTATGCTGACTCCAAAAATCAAGTTGCCAACATTACCATATGCAAAAGCGATGGTGCTGGGGATGCATACCGCTGCAAAGGCAATAAACGAAACAACGGCGAAGACAATCATCAACGCCCACGAAGTGAACAGGAGCGCGAATGCATTTGGAAGACTGCGAGGAAGGTGCATGCGAGTGTTGTGGCGTTGGAGCATTGGCACGCGTGCGGCGGCGGCGATCGTGGTTACGATACCTGGCCAACCTAATGATGGCCAACCCATTGGAAAGCCGCCCAAGATCATCCCAACACAGACCAACAGCAATGTCGTCAATCCGGCCCAATACGCGATGCTCAAATTCGTTCTTCCAACCTTACTACCAAAATCAACCCCTGCCGAGGATGGCGCGAATGGATTAATTTCCGTCGGTGGTGCGCTGCGGCGATCCGGATTCGGTAGTATCGGTGGCTCAGACAATTGCACACTTTCGTTGCAGAGCTGACAAACGGCGAATGGCACATTTGTCAATGTAACCGCGAGCGAGCTGTGACGGAATTGCACCTACAATTCGAAGGGACGGTCCGATTGTTGATACAGCGGTGCAAAGCGGTAGTAGACTTCCAGCGTCATCGCGCACATCGCTGTCGTGTAGAGCCGGCCGCCTTCCTTAGCATATTGGTCCTCGAAGTACCAACTACCTGCCTCGTGACCGGATTGGTTCTGAGTCTTGACAAGGTGCTCGCGAATACGCGGATTCCATGTCTCCCAAGCCGGGCCGCCTAAATGAAACAACAACAGTGTCGCGTAGTAGTTATAGTAAACGTCCCCGTTCGATCTTCCCTTTTTTACGAGAAATTGCGCCAACTCAAGGGCTCGTGGATCGGTATGCGACCAACCGCGAAAAAGCCGCAGGAGGACACCAATAGCGCTGCATGTAGGATCTTGTTCTGGTTTTCCATATCCATAGTAAATTCCCGATGAAACCTGTTTAGTATCCAGAAAGTGGTCTATGCGAATGATGACCGTCGGGGGAACTTCTAGGCCAGCGGCGTGAGCGCTCTTGATGGCCATCATCTGCCAGCCGCTGATTGTCAAGTCGCCAGGTTGTTTGGGGAGATACCCCCAACCGCCTGCGTAATTCTGCGCCGAGCAGATGAAGTTCACCGCTAACTGCGCAGGGTTCTTGAGATCTTTGTCGCCGGAAAGCTGATAGGCTTCGCAAAGTGCGAACGCAGCAATGCCGTGGTTGTACATGCCGCGTTCCGACTGATGCAGGAAACTGCCCGTGTTGTGGGCTTCTTCCATGATTTGCAATAGGTAATAGATACCATCGTGTACCGTGCGTTGGTGCTTGCCAGAGGTGTGTGTGTAGCCAGCGCCCAAAAAGGCCAGCAGAGCGAGTCCCGTTGCAGCGGGTTCATACCGCGCATCGGATCCATTGTTTTTACACTGTCCATTGCACTTACCACCATCGTGAACCAATGACCAACCACCGCTTGGCAACTGATGCGCGGCCAACCAGTCAAGAGCTCGTTCGACCGCCAGTTCACTTTCCAGAGTGCCACCTCGTGCCTTGGCGGTTCGATCGCGATTTTCAGCCGACCGGCCCTCGACACCTGTTGCGGCCAGCGTGGCGAGCGTAAAGTCGCTCGTGGCCTCCGACAAGGTGCTCGACAAACTAGCCTGAGCCGTAGATGTTTTTGTGGCCGATGGATCGATCTTCTGAAACTCGCCCAGCAAATGACGAAGCACTGCTTCGGAAGGCGCGGGAACGTCGCGAACTTCGGTCACACTGGCTGAGGGTGCTGCGATGGCATCTCCCGAGGCTAAGATTTCGACAGTTTGATCGACCTCTTGATCTGTTTGACCTTCACCAGTCGCTGACTCAAGACTGTGTGAAGTTGGAACTCCCACGCGCGGTGCCACGGTCAGCAGCGCCAAAACCAGCAATAGGATCGTATGCACAATGAAGCTGACGAACGCTGCGGGCATGCGTGCTATAAAGACCGCCCAGTTCGGATTATGAAGTCTTGCTTGATTCAAGGGCAAAAACGGGAGGGCGACGCTCCTGCGGAGCCTGTTAGTGCTAGCAATTAGTGGCGGGGGTGCGTTGTCGTTGTTGACACAATTGTTAGTATCCGCGCCGCTGGCGGGAGCGTTAGAATCGGCATGGGGCACCCGTGGGTCGACGTGTGGATCGACGAGCGCAGCCTGTGGCGGCGCGATGGGCGGTGCGTCGATTTGCAGTCGGTTAGGCATGATTTGCCGAAAATTCCGAGGCTCTTGACCGAGAAATTAGAGTCAGCCAACTTGAGTAGGGCTTATTCGGTCTAGTTTAGCTCGCCAACACGACTGCGGACGGAGAACTGCACATCAAAGTCAACTTTTCCCACCGGCTCCCAACGCGCACCGAGTTTGGATTCGAAGCTTCTAAATGCTATAGCGGGCTAGGGTTATGCGCAGCTAAACTGCCGGAAATTCGACCGCCTGAACGGATTCCTGCATTAGAACAGCCATGCTCACACTTCTACGCTTGAAACTCATTGTCCAGCAAACTGCAATTGCTGCCGCTTGCGTGGTGACACTCTGGGCCAACGCTTTACACGCGAAACACACCTTGGATCCTTATGTTGCAGTGGGTGCTGATGACGCCTCGTTGAATGCGCTATGCGCGACCTCGCCGGATCGAGTTTGGGCTGTCGGTGATCGAGGAGCAATCTGGGCGACAGCGGATGGCGGACGCAAATGGATACGTCAAGAATCGGGCACGTCAGCGAACTTGCACGGGATCGCTTTCAAAAACTCATCTGAGGGTCTTGCAGTAGGTGGTTTGCCTGGAGCATTGGGGCGGATGAGTCGCAGTATCGTGTTGCGCACCGTTAATGGTGGCGAGACGTGGAGCGAGTTACCCAGCGAAGGAATACCGCGATTCACGGGCATGCGAGCTGTCGGCGGGCGTTTAATTGCTTGGGGAGATTACTGCCCCCAGCGAAAGACCGGAATTTTTTACAGCCTCGACGACGGCCAGACATGGCAAGCCATAGAGTCGTCCATCGTTCACGTTGCAGCTTTGGGTGCGGACGCAAGCGGTGGTGTGCTGGCGGTAGATCGAGTTGGCAATGCCTTTAACAGCCAACTCGGGCCGCTACGATCTTTCTTTACTGCGAGCCCACATCAGCCGATAGCCTTTGTCGAACATGTAGGTTCGACGTGGATGGCAGGCGGCGCAGATGGACAGCTCTTGAGAACCGTCGATGCTCAATCATGGAGCCGCATCGCGCTGCCCCTGTCAATCGCAGCGCAGCGCGTTTGCCAGTGGCGAACAATTGCACAATTCGAAGATCACCTTTGGATCACAGGTACTCCCGGATCGATCGTGGTCCATTCGTCAGATCGTGGAGTAAATTGGCAAATCCTTAGCACCGAGCAGACATTGCCGTTAAGTGCGATCGTGTTCGCTGATTCCCAGCGCGGCTGGGCGGTTGGACCGTTGGGCTTGATTATTGCCACACGTGATGGCGGACACACTTGGTACTCTCAGCGACGGACCGCAACACGAGTCGGGTTGTTGTCGGTCACGTCAACGGAGGCTCAAGTGCCGTGGCCCGCTTTGGTCGCAACCAGTTGGGATGAGTTAATCGCAGCGAAATCTTTAACCTTGTTCACTGAGAATCTTGAGCAGAGCGCCGACTATCGCGTCGAGGATTGGAAACTAAATGAGGCCCTGGCGCCTCAGCTCGGCTTGGTCGAACATCAAGCTTGGTTGCAACCCAAACCGACTGATACATTCCAAGGAGATTTATCCGTGCTGGCGGATCGATTGACCGTTGAATTGCAATGCTGGCGACCGGATGTGATATTGACCGATGAATCGGGGGGACTGCGGTTGACGTTAGCCAATCGGGCCGCGATGACAGCCCTTACCACTGCGCTCCAACAAGCGGCAACGGTATCGCCACAGAGTATTGCTCACGAATTGATGCTGCCCGCATGGCAATCTACCAAACTGGCGACCGTAACCGAAGCCAGATCTAGCCAATATTCCGAACATCCGAATCGCTTGATGCGTGAGCCGGGACTGTCAATATGGGATGTGCTCGCGCCCACCGGGGCAATTTACGATGCCAATGCTGCATCCCTACCAATGCGAACGATCCAGCAAAAACAAAGCACATTAGCCAGTAATGCGTCGCTCTTTGGCGGCATCGCACCTTCGCAAGCCTCTCGGCGGCACACCAACGCGCGGAGCCTAGGCAACTACCAATTGATTATGGGGCGAGTGCATCGCATGACCTCGCTGGATAATCTAGTGACCCTGCCTGCCGAAACGCCGATCGCAGAATGGCAATTAAAACTTGATTTTGTCTTACGAACACTTCCTCCGCGCGAGCTTGCGCCGTCCTTGATGCGTATTGTTAGCGTCTGTTCGGCTCCTCCCCTTTGGCCGCGTCGACAGCTGGCACTCGAAAGGCTAATACACATTCAGCCCGACAGCGACGTGGCTAGTAAAGCTCGATTCCAGTTGCTTCAGATGCTCGGCAGCGACGAACTGCAAGCGTGGCGACAAGCGGCCGCCCGTGATTCCTCCAGCAATGAGACTGTCGGCAGTCTGCGTCAAGATCCTAGCAACTCGATCAGCCGCTCATCGTTAACACCTTTTGATGCCGTCAGCGCCATAACGGTCAGTGCTACAGCCCCCATTCGGGACCAAGTTAGCACTCAAATCGATTCGCAAGTTGTCAGCGGCGCGACTCAAGACGCTGGTTCGCAAGTCAGCCTGGCGAACTTTGCGGCCCCATCGAACTCTTCTTCTGCTGGCTCTTCCAACGCGAGCCTTACAGAAGCCAGTCACGTTGAAGCATTCTTCAAGGCACTTGATGCCTGCTATAAAGCGGATCCGTCACTTGCCAAGTTACCTCAACTTGAATTAATGCGGGAAGCGATGACGCGTAGTAGATCCGACGTTTCACGTAGCGCAGCCGCGTCGACCGTTCTGCTTGATTCCATCGCTCGGCTCACCGCGCTAGCTGGCTGGCCTCAAGTCGCACAGCAAGAGCTGATACTGGCCAACAATCGACCTGAGCACCTGCGGTGGATCGCGTTCGCTGTCGCTACGGCCACTCGACCACGGCTGGATGGAGTGTTAGACGAACCGATGTGGTCAGCGTGTCCGCCCATGAAACTCTTGCCAAGCGGTCGGACAGTAATCAGCGATACAACGGCGCCCGCCATGGTACGCTGGTCTTTCGACGATCGCTACCTATACATCGCCATCGATAGCCCGCGCGATTCACGACCGCGCACCGAGCCCACGCCAAAGCTTCGCAAGTATGACTGCGATTTACAGACCCTAGACCACGTACAGTTAATGTTGGACACCGATCGCGATTATGCGTCCGCAGTTGAACTTGGCGTATCCTCAACAGGCGAAACCTTTGACCGATGTTGCGAAATGGTTCAATTCAATCCGCAGTATGCTGTCGCAGTACCCGCTGAGCCGCAACCGGACCGTTGGGTAGTAGAAATGGCAATCCGCCTCTCGGACTTGACCACCAGGCACGAACTTACGGGGCATGCGTGGGCCGTCTCTGCTCACCGCCGATCGCTGCACGGCGGCAACCAAAGCTGGTCGTCGATGCTCAGCGAACAACCTTCGCTGCAGTCCGCAGGATTGCTTCTGTTCGTCCAGCCACCCAATAAGTAGCGCACTTGGGTTATAATGTTGGGGTCATTCTCGGCCCAAGAGAAGCACTTGTCGGTCGCATCTGCCTCGCGCACTCCTCAGTGCGTTGCATCTGCCGGATGGGACCACGCGCGCCCTAATCGCGAATGACCAGTGATTTATTGACACGCATGCGTCACAGCGCTGACCAGAAAAGGGTGCGGCTCTTGGCAAACAAGAACTAAAAATTTTATCTGCTTACTCAGTTAGGATACGTAATCGTGCGGACTTTTTCCGGCGGAATCCTCTGCACTTTTTTGACAGTGATCATCGCCGTCAATAAAGCCATCGCGCAAGCCGCTGAACCCCCAGCCAATCCAGCTTCGCAACCCAACGTGCTGTTCATTGCCATCGACGACCAAAATGATTGGATTGGGCATCTTGGAGGCCACCCCTTAGCCCAGACTCCGCATCTAGATTCTCTTGCAGGGCGGGGTACGACCTTCCTCAATGCAAATTGCCAAGCTCCGCTGTGTAATCCGTCTCGCACGAGTCTGATGCTGAGTTTGCGACCTACGACCACGGGAATTTATGGACTTGCACCATGGTTCCGAACGCTTGACGTTTGGAAAGATCGCGTGGCGCTGCCACAGCATTTCAAAGCCCATGGATATCGCACATTGACGACTGGCAAGATCTACCACGGCCCAGTGGGTGGCCCGAAATTACAAGCGGCGGAGTTCGATATATGGGGCAATGCGGGCGGAATCGGCGCGAAACCTGACAACAAGCTAATTCCGCCAACGCCCATGGGAAACCATGCACTCATGGATTGGGGCGTATTCCCACATCGCGATGAAGACAAAGGGGATTATCAAGTTGCGAGTTGGGCAATAGAACAAATTAAAAGCGCGCCCAAGGGACAGCCGTTTTTCTTGGCCACAGGTTTCTTTTTGCCGCATGTGCCCTGCTATGTGACGCAAGAGTGGATAAACCTTTACCCAGATGATGACAGTGTATTACCGCTGGTCAAGGAGGATGATCGCGTCGATACCCCTCGATTTTCGTGGTACTTGCACTGGAATCTGCCTGAGCCGCGACTGAAGTGGGTGAAGGACAACAATCAGTGGCGGAACTTGGTGCGCAGTTACTTGGCGTCGACGAGTTTTGTTGATGCACAGATTGGGCGCATGTTGGCGGCGTTGGACGAAGCTGGGCTACGCGAGAATACGATCGTGGTCGTGTGGGGCGACCACGGCTGGCACCTGGGTGAGAAAGCTATCACTGGCAAAAACACTTTGTGGAGCGAAACTACGCGGGTGCCGTTGATCTTTGCAGGACCTGGTGTCGCGGGCAGTGGTCGATGCATGCAACCTGCTGAGTTACTGGATATTTATCCGACACTCATCGAACTGTGCGGGTTGGCTCCACGCGATGACTTGGAAGGTATTAGCCTCGTACCACAACTCACGAATGCTGCCACCCTACGCGCGCGACCGGCAATCACCAGCCACAACCAAGGCAATCACGGTATTCGCAGCGAGCGATGGCGCTATATTCGGTACGCTGATGGCACTGAAGAGCTCTATGACACCGTGGATGATCCAAACGAATGGAATAACTTGGCAGGCAATTCCCTGTCACGAGAACTTGAGGCAGTTATCGACAGTCATCGACAGTGGCTGCCCAAGGTTGACATGCCGCCTGCAGCCAACAGTGCCAGTCGCGTGTTGACCTACGACCCAACGACGGATGAAGCTGTGTGGGAGGGCAAGACTATTGGTCGCTTAGACGCAATCCCTGAGTAGCTAGATGGCGACGCCCGGGAAGTGTCATTAAAGTTGACGGGCCGCATGGGATCGCCAAGTCAAATGCACGCAACTTGGCGATCCTAGCGGCTCAGCAAACGCTGCCACGGCAAACGCTCGCGAACGGTTACCAGTTGCCTAACGCGAGCGAATTCGAGTAGCCTTCGCCCGCTGCATGCCGACCTGCCCCCAGATCGGCACACAGCAGCGAATGCGTTTCGTTGTCAACGGACAAATTAGAACGGCAACTTTCAATAGAATTGTTCAGCGGACCAAGAAGAACTATTCGGCGATTGAATAGTGTTGTTCGAAGTAGGGGGTGTCGCATTCTCTGCGACCACCCGCTATGCATGCGTCGGCTTCGTCTTGAAGCTCGAGGGTCTCGCGTAGGTTGGATAACAGAATCTGATCGATCTCTGAAAAGTAAGCGTCTTCACGTACTAATGAAGACCGATATCGACTACTTCCACTATTCATAGTACTGCCCCAGGATGAAACTTCACGGATGTAACTAGCTGTTCTTTGCGATGTAGCAGCTTGCTTTGCGGCGTCCGCGTCACTTGCTTGCCAATTGAAACTTAGTTCAGAAAGGCCCAGGGGCAAATGTTCGCATCCGGAAACCCTGTAAATCTAAAAAGTAGTTGCTTAGCAAGTAAACTCTAGCGATTTTCATCATTACCGGTGCTAAGTAGATGTCTCTCGCCCCTATATTCGTCATAGTTGCCTGAAAACAGGGTGCGTCCCTGAATTTTGTTTCACGCAAGACGAGATGTTTGTTTCCAGGAAGGTGCTTAACTGCGACGGCCTGGCGGAAAGCAACGAAAAGCAACCCTGTTCAAACTGGCTTTGAAACACTAAAACTTTTGAACTGCAATATACCACTTGTCTAAAGGATCATCAGAATGGCCTTTCGATGTTCGCTGCTCGCTGTGCTAGCTGTGCTACCATTATCGCAACTGACGGCGGTCGAACCGAGCACCACAGTGGTCTCGATTCGCGGAGATCAGTTCGTAATCAATGACAAACCGACTTACGAAGGCCGATCTTGGAACGGTCATCGTATCGAAGGCTTGCTGATGAATAGTCGTATGGTGCAAGCGACATTCGATGACCTAAATGCGGCGTCGCGCGATCAATGGATTTATCCGGACGGAAAACCCTACGATGCGGATCGCAACACGAATGAGTTCATCGAGGCGATGCCCGAGTGGCGCAAGCAGGGGCTGCTGGCATTCACCCTGAACTTTCAAGGTGGCAGTCCACAGGGCTATTCGAAAGTTCAACCGTGGCATAATTCGGCGTTCACTGCCGACGGTTCACTGCGGACCGACTACATGCAGCGATTCGAACGTGTACTCGACCGAGCAGATTCTCTCGGAATGGTGGTGATCCTTGGTTATTTCTATTTTGGTCAAGACGAACGCTTGGCCGACGAAGCTGCGGTGAAACATGGCGTCGAACTGGGATTCCCAGCGGACCAGGGTACGATTATGGTATGTGAACAAGTCGATAGCTAACAAAAGCGAGCTCCAAACTATCGGGCGACCACGAAGGAACGTTCATGGTACCCTGACCACCGAAAAGCTTGGCCAAAGTACGAGGCTCACCGCCTTCGGTTGAAAGCAACCTAATCATAACGTCTTTGTTTGCTGGGTGAGCATCTGCAGGAATGTCTTTGCTATAAGAAATGAAGGCGAGCCATTTGCCATCGGGAGAAGGATGAGCAAACCAGTCCTGATACTCATCAAACGTTACTTGTGTTTGTTCGCTGCCATCCAATTTCATCTTCCAGATCTTCATAGAACCACTACGCGTAGAGTTGAAATATATTGTCTTTCCGTCTGCAGAGAACTCGGGTCCATCGTCCAAGCCTTTGGAAGTGGTCAGTCTTGTTTCTTGACCTCCGGCAACGGGACAAGAGTACACATCGTAATCTCCATTGCGCTGAGCGCAGTATACGAGTGTTTGACCGTCAGGCGACCATCCATGCCAATAGGACGGACTATCTTTGATAATCTGCTTAGGCTCTCCGCCTTCGATTGGCAGAGTATAAATCATCGATTTGCCAGTTGCAGTTTGGTCCGAGATAACTAATTGCTTGCCATTTGGGGAGATGCCATGGTCGTTATTGATGCGTGTAGCGAAACCCGATGGGATCATCGTGGCTTCGCCACCAGCGACGGGAATGCTGTATAGTTTGCCTTGTTGGTTGAAGATGAAACGCTTGCCATCGGGCGTCCAATTGGGCGCTTCAAATTGTCCAGTGATGTGGTAAACAATCTTACGATCGGTGGAACGGATCGGCATGCGTTCTAATGTGCTTGTCAACGTTGGCTTTGCTACCAGTGAGGCGGGTAGATTTTGCTGGAGTGACACATGGGAAAAAACAGCCGTCTCAGAGACCGCATTGTTGTGAGAACAGACTGCCAAACCCACATGGATCGTATCACTCAACGCGATTCGAAACATCCCTCCCGAGTAATGGAGAGGTTCGTCGCCTTCCGCCCAAGTCATATAAACATAGTCGCCTTCACGCGTCAAGCGAACGCGCTTTGGCTTGCGGACATTGGCTTGGATCTCTTTGGTGGGACCGTTGGTTTCCTCGCGGTACTGTATCGATGTTAATCCATCACCATGTACTGCCACATCGACATAGGGTGAATTGGGGGCCAACGATTCTCGCATCATCAAGCACGCTTTGCGATGTGGATCGACGCCAGCTCCCTTCCACGTGATCTGAGCTTCCAAACTCGTATTCTTCGTCGCCTCAGTCCACACAAATTGGAAGGCATCTACGCTGCCCCACATATTGGCTCCGCTGCCTGTCAGGGTGTAGCTCGACGCTTTGTCATCGAACAAAGTTGAACCCGGGAGCTTGCAGTCCCCCACGTAGCAGCAACTGGAAAAGATCCCCAACACTCCGTCGGAGTAAGCTGCTGAAGCGCAATTAATGGACGCAAGCAGACGAATGGAAAGAAATGCGACTAAGGAAGTGAGTTTAAAAACATGCATTGAATATCCTTTGGGGAGGGCAAAGTGATTGATAATTTTGGGTGGTACGCGGAAGCGAGTCTCTCTAAGACGCCAAGACATACGAGACTCGGACAGACTCGCTTACTGGTGGTTATACCAAGATCATCTTACGTTAATTGTAACTTAGGTACCGCGCGTTCGCCTCCGGCAGACTGGGCAGCGCGTGATGTCAGAGGCTTCGTTTTAGTGAGCCGTCGGCGTTAGCCGCGGGTTTCGGAGTAGGCGACTCAACTTGCTCGGTCATCAACCAGCCTCGCAAATAGCTAGCGTTCACTGCCTGTGCGATTGACGGCAACTTGCGTGAGCTAAGCGCGAGTTTGCTTGGTTGCGTCCATTGGAAGACTACAAAGTACACGCGACGACTAAATATTGTGCGAGCGCGATGACGATCATCATGCAAAGGCTTTGTTTCTTGCGCCTGAGGCGCAAGCCGATCTCCAAAATCGTCTAGTCGCAAATCGGCCAGCGCCTCAGGCACAATTTCGCCTGCAATTACAAACCGATACATAAAATCGTCTGTCTCCTGTGCTGGTGTTCAGCGAGAAGCATCAAATTTCACGCCCTGATCGAACCCGACGCAAGCTACTACCAGGTCTGGTATCCCAGGATTACTCATGCTCTCACTTTGCTGCACTCTCGTTAAGCTTCACAGTCGGCTGTACTTTATCATCCTGCTTGCTTGCCTCGGCACGAACGCGGCGCGCTCGCAAGACCTGCAGCTAAAGGCCATCGGCCCACCCGATTTGACTGAGCAATCGTTTCCGCCGAACACGCAGCCTAAGCTTGCAAATGACGAAAAACTAAAAGACAGCTTGTCAGCGTCGGAAATGGATTCGCTCTCGGAGCGGATTGACGGCATCGAAGCTCAGTTAAAGAAGACTGCTGAAGCGGAAAAAAAGAAAGCGGAAAAAGACAAAAAAGATCAAGCCAATCCGCTCGACAAATTCAAAGAGAAGTGGAACGTAAAACTCGGTGGTCACGTCCAAATGGACTACGTCAACTGGGCGCATGCGAGCCCTACGATTGTAGGCGCACAGGACTATTTTGAGTTCCGTCGGCTGCGTTTGGTGGCGGAGGGTACCGGCTATGGGGTGTACGACTTCCGCTTGCAGATGACACTTGAACCCGAGACAGTGGGCGAAACGCAGCCGCTCGGAACTGTGTCATCGCCCGACGTAAAAGACGCTTATCTTTCGATCAACGAAATTCCAGGCTTGGGACGCTTTCGTATTGGCAACTTTTTTGTACCCTTCAGCCTCGAGCAAGTAACCAACGACACGAACAACATTTTCATGGAACGCTCGAT
>JANLQO010000231.1:0-1983 GCA_031367855.1 Planctomycetia bacterium
GACAGTTCGTAGACGCTTTGGGCGTTATCGGTAACGGGGCCGTAAGAGTCGACGGCGATGGTGACTGGTCCCATGCCGAGGAATCCAAACGCCACCAAGCCGAACGCAAAAACTTCGGGGGCGATCATGATATTGGACAAGCCGTACAGCGAAACGCCGTAGGCCATGGCCATCAGCGATACAATTCCAAGTCCGAGCCAGAAGCAGGAGAAATTGCCCGCGACCAAGCCCGAAAGGATGTTCAGCGACGCTCCCCCCTGCTCGGAGGAAGAAACCACTTCGCGAACGTGTTTTGACTTGGTCGACGTGAAGACCTTGACTAACTCGGGGATAATCGCACCCGCCAAGGTTCCGCAGGAGATAATCGTTGACAGTTTCCACCACAGTGAACTGTCGCCCGACAAACTTGGAACGACTGCGAACGAGACTAAGTAAGTAAGCACGATGGAGACCAGGGAAGTGATCCATACCAGCCGGGTAAGCGGTGCTTCGAAGTCCATGTCTTCAGAATTTTCATATTGCGTCCGCGTCAAGCGTTCGTTCAGGAAGTAAGCGCCTGCCGATGCGAGAATCATCATGATGCGCATCACAAAGATCCATACCAGCAACTGAACTTGCAGTGTTTGGTATTCCGCACCGGCCACTTTTTCGTTGACACCGAGCAATATGAAAGAGATCAAGGCTACGCCGGTTACGCCGTAGGTTTCAAAGCCGTCGGCACTCGGACCCACTGAGTCGCCAGCGTTATCGCCGGTGCAGTCAGCGATCACGCCCGGGTTGCGTGCATCATCTTCTTTGATTTTGAAAACGATCTTCATTAAGTCAGCACCGATGTCAGCGATCTTAGTGAAGATACCACCTGCGATTCTAAGAACCGCGGCACCGAGGCTCTCACCGATGGCAAATCCGATGAAGCATGGTCCGGCGTAATCGCCAGGAATAAACAATAGAATGAAAAGCATGATGAGTAATTCGACGCTGATCAACATCATGCCGATACTCATACCAGCCTTGAGTGGGATTTCGTAAATCGGAAATGGCTTGCCACGCAAGCTTGCGAATGCTGTACGTGAATTGGCGAATGTGTTGACTCGAATTCCGAACCAAGCGACTCCGTAACTACCAAGAATGCCGACGATGCTAAACAGAACAATGATGCCCACACGTTGATTATCAAAATTCATAAGGAACGAATAGTAAAAGACCATCACCGCACCGATGCCAATCCACAGCAGTCCAATAAAGATCCCCTGCTTCTGCAGGTATGTTTTGCAGGTTTCATAAATCAAATCGGAAATGTCGCGCATGGATGAATGCACAGGCAAATTTTTGAGGTCCTGATACATTTTGAAGCCAAAACCGAGCCCAAAAGCGCACACAATCAGACCCGTGAAGAGGAGCATTCGTCCCGAAAAAACTCCCAGAAATTTGACGGAGGAAAGGTCTGGCAGCTTTAGGTTTGCCTCGCCGCCTACATGGGATTCCTGAGTGGACGGCTGAGCAACTGTATTAGCGGTGTCTGGGGAAGCGACTGACGGGGTTGGGGGGGCGTTGTTCTGGGCCGCATTGTCTTGGGAAAAAACTGGCGATGCGCCCGAGGCGAGGCAGCTCAGCAGCAAAAAAACTGCAGTTCGGCCAATCCTAAGCGCAGGGTTAAATGCGTTCATTTGCATCGACTTTCCGTATGATCGTAGGTGTTAGGCGCGACGGTATTTCCTTCGGCGTGAAAATTACGCCTGAATTCGCAGCCTGGGAGTCTAAGGTCCTAATGCTCGAAATTCAACCCCCGAGGGCGTTGATTGATGGCTCGCTTCCCCTTCCGCACCGACAATTTTCTAGAATCCCTAGAATCCAAGGAGATAAGACTAGGTGGTCATTCCTAGAGGTGTGGATTGTCGCTTAAGAGCTGCAGGATTTCAGCGCGGACCGGTAGGCTGGGGTGAGCGCCGATGCGCGAAACTGCCAGAGCCCCGGCTGCGGAAG
>JANLQO010000256.1:0-39838 GCA_031367855.1 Planctomycetia bacterium
CGCATCGGCCAACACGGCGACGCTGCGGTTCGGTCAAGACATCGATAGTTTAACGGGTTCGAATTCCGGCGCGCGCACTTTCCGTCTGCGCGTTGGAACTCGCGAGACAGAGCCGATCACGCCGCGATTGAGCGAAGCTGCAGCGACGGTCATTAGCGATTTCAATACCGCTGGCGCTGCCAAGTTCCGTTTTACTTCTCGCGTTCTCGGCGAAGCGGGGAGTGGGATTCAGATCACGATATCCAACACGAACACGGGCAATCCTCCGCTAATTACAGCCAGTGGCCGGACCATTAATATCGAGCTTGGTAGTAACAGTGTTACTGCAGCTCAACTGCTCGCCGCTTTGCAAACATCTTCCGCTTCGAGCAATTTAGTTTCGGTGCAGCTTGAACCCGGTAGTGTTGGTACGACTTTACTTAACAAGCCCATCAACTATTCACCGCTGACGGTCGTTGGTTTGGGAAGCACTTTCACCACGGCCATGAATTTGGGCGCGATTGGATCGTCTGCAACCGATCAAACAAGTTTGATTCTCAGTTCGGAGATTAACGCGGTCCCGTACAACTTTGATTTGATTGGGGCTCAAGATGATCCGGGCATGCGCCATGTTCCGAACGAAGCGGGAGCCAGCTTCGAGCAATACATCAATGCAGCCTTTGGTGCTGATAAGGTCGCCGGCGTTACGACGATCAACTACAACTTCCAACTGATCTATGCCACGGATAGCTCTGGCAACGCGCTGACTAATGCCATTACTGAAAAGCAAAAGCAGCGAGCGCGCGAAGCGCTTCAGATTTGGAGCGACCACCTCGGCGTACAATTCATTGAGACTCCGAATTCGGGGATTACGATTGCCACCGGATCGTTAGCTGCCTTGACGGGCACCAGCCCGAACGTGGTCATTACAAATGCGATCAACATGGGTGTACAGATCGACCCCGCATTCCGTGCCAGCCGCTTGATTTTGGATGCGCAGCGACAATGGGGTGACAACTACGGCGAAGACTGGTCGCGCGCAGCGCTGACTGGAATAGGCATGCTCTTGGGGTTGGAGCGAGCTGGTGATTTGCCTTCGGGTACTTTGATGGCCTTGTCAACCGCATTCGTCAATGCTGGTTTGTCGAATGCAACACCCGCCGATGAGCCGGTATTCCCGGGTGCTTACGACGTGCTCCACGGCCAGCACATCTTCCGTCCTGACAGTAACGATATCGACTTGTACCGTTTCGAAGTCGACTTTGGTGGCGCAGATCGCGTCGGTTTATTTGTAGCGGAGACTTACGCCGAACGGCTGGCGAACAGCAGTCCACTCAACACGCTGCTGCATTTGTATAAGCAAAGACAAGCGACCGCTACCAGCAATCTAGCCGCTGGCGAATCGCTCTCGATCAAGTTTGATGCAATTCAGCCTGGTCGATTGGGCAACAATCTTCAGATCTTTGTTACGCGCAGCGAGCGTGGTGTGGGTGCTCAGCCCATCATCAATGTTTTCGATAATTTGATCTCGATCGACCTCAACAGCACGGTCGGCCAAGAAACGACTGCAGCGCAATTTGTCGATTCTTTGAATGCCGATCCCAAAGTTGCGAATTTGGTGAAGGTGACTCTGTCGCGAGGCAGCGGAACCACCCGCGTCGGCAATCGCGACATCACTTTCAGCCCTATCGTGCTCAAGGGCGGCGATGTGGAACTGATATCTCGTAACGATAACTACTTCAGCGATGATTCGTTCATCCAGCAGCAGTTGTCATCGGGCGTTTACTTCATCGGCGTCAGCGCGAGCGGCAACGATAGCTACGACCCAACGATTCCAGATACGGGCTTCGGCGGAACGACTCAAGGTAAGTACGATTTGCGAGTCACTTTCCGTGCGCAAGTGGACACGACTGATGCGATTCAAGATGGAGCGGGTGGTTTTGTTGGTGATCAATCGATTGCCATTGATGGTGATGCAGATGGAGTGGCTGGCGGGACGTACAATTTCTGGTTCCAAACTCGCCCGCTGGATCGCGTGCTGCAGTTCAATGCCGGCGGTTCCGCCGATCTTGAAGGCAAGATCATCACGATCACAGGTGCCAATGGCACCGTTCGCAATTTTGAGTTCAGCTCCGATGCGCTCGTGGGAATTGGCAACACACGCATTGATTACACGCTCGCCAGCACTGCGGGTGACCTATCGCAAAAACTCTTCGAGGCCATCCGTTCGCGCGGCGAGTTGGGGGTTTCAGCGATCAGCAACGGCATTCGCTTGACGCTGCAAGGTGAACGCACCGTGCAAATGTCTCCTGGGCTAAACAATATCGAAGTCCAGGGTCGCATGATCTTCGTTGACAAAGTGGCCGGTCCGAATGCAGACGGCTCGCTTGCCAAGCCTTTCAACAACATTGCCGGAACAGGTGTGGCCAATGCGTTTGCGTCGGCCCTGCCTGGCGACATTGTGCGGATTGTCGGCAACGGCGGCCAGGATCGTCGGGTGGAAACTTCCAACGACAACATTGCTTATGAAATCGGTATCGATTTGCTCAACGGCGCCGCACTCAGTGACGGCAGTTCGATGGACGTGCCGCAAGGTGTGACCACGATGATTGACGCTGGCGCGATTTTGAAACTTCGCCGCGCTCGCATTGGCGTAGGCAGTTCCAGCCAAGGGGTGGATCGCAGCAATGGTGCCCTGCAAGTGCTCGGTACGCCCGCTTTGACGGACAGTAATGGTCGCTTGCTCCGCGCTGCGGATGGATCGGTCATTCCTGGTAGTGTGTTCTTCACTTCGTGGCTGGATCAGTCACTGGGCTTCGACACCTATGCGCCACAGACGACGCCGTCAGTGGGCGATTGGGGAGGGATTACCTATCGGCGCGATGTCGACCGAGCCGCGGGTCGTAGCGACTTAGAAGACGAAGGTATTTTTCTACAATACGTCAACCACGCTGACCTGCGCTATGGAGGTGGTGGCAACGTCGTTATCGATTCGATTCAGCAAGTTGTGAATCCGATTCAGATGATCGACATGCGTCCAACGGTTACTTTCAACAAGATCAGTAACAGTGCCAACGCGGCGATGAGTGCGGCACCGAATAGCTTCGAAGAAACCAACTTCAATGAGCCACGATTCCAACAGAACGGCAAGTTCACCAGTGACTATGATCGCGTTGGTCCAGAGATTCACCATAACCTCCTGACCAATAACTCTCTCAATGGATTGTTCGTAAGAGTCGATACACCGACTGGAAATTCAATTCGTCCGTTGACAGTGGCGGCGCGTTTTGACGATATCGATATTCCGTATATTATCGCCGAGAACATTTTCGTATCGGCAACACCTGGCGGCGCGATTCTTGATACCACGCGACCATTAGCAAATCTAACTGCCTTGCAAGCAACTGTAGGCGGCTCACTGCTGCCTGGCACTTACAACTACAAAGTCACCTTTGTCGATATCAACGGTTATGAAACCCCCGCTTCCGATGCGACCGGCAACGTTGATTTGAGCGTTGGCCAAACTGCGGTTCAGTTGTTTGGACTGCCGCTGACCTCCGGCGAATACGTTGCGCGTCGCTTGTACCGCAGCAACAGTGTTGGCGGTGGCCAGTACACCCAAGTCGCTCAGATTGATGCGACTAGTTCGGGCTTTATTGACTTGGGGCAAGATTCTGGCGGAGTGTTGGTGCGCGACCGAGCCAATCTGAGCGGCGTTACTTTTGCGGTGGCAGCGGGCGGATCGTTCACCCCAGGTACTTTCAACTATCGCTTGGTGATGATCGACAGCGCAGGCCGTGAGAGCATTGCTTCCGATGTAACCAACAATATCACGGTTAACGCTAACCAGCGCGTCACGATAAGCAACCTACCGCTGACGCAAGCGGGCTTTAGTGGGCGTCGCTTGTATCGCAGCGCTCCAGGCGGTTCCGGTACCTATACACTGGTGGCTGAATTGCGGGATCCGGCCAGCGCAACGACCACAGTGTTTGTTGATAACGGTGGCAACCTGGGAACGGTGCTTTCAACCTACAGCCTAGGTACATTGCGTCCACGCTTGGACGCAAGCTTAGTGATTGATCCAGGTGCGGTGCTCAAGTTTGAAGGTGCTCGCATTGAAATCGGACCGGGAGCGAATCTGATCGCCGAAGGCACCGATGGCGCACCGATTATCTTCACCAGCAAACTCGATGACCGTTACGGAGCGGGCGGAAGTTTTGATACGAACAACGATGGGGCGGGTTCCACACCACAACCTCGTGATTGGGGTGGTATCTATGCCAGCACTGGCTCGACGCTCAGCCTGGACCATGTCACAGTGGCCTATGCCGGTGGCGTTACCAAATTGGAAGGTACGTTTAAGGCTTTCAACCCAATCGAATTGCAACAAGCGGATGCTCGCATTACCAATTCGACCTTTGAATTCAATCAAGACGGTATTGGTGGCCAGGGCCCGCTCAATCGCCTGGGTCGATTGGATAACCGCTCAGCGACCATTTTTGTTCGCGGGGCGCAGCCGATCCTGGTAGGCAACACATTCCGCAATAACCGTGGCAGTGCTATCGATATCGATGCGAACAGCCTGACTGCTGATTTGCGTGTCGACTATGGTCGCTCGAATGGATTGGTAGAACGACTAGAAGAATTCGATAGCAATCGCGGTCCGCTGATTCGCGAAAATCGCATGTTCAACAATCAAATGAACGGTTTGGAGATTCGCGGCGACGAATTGATGACCGAAAGCGTATGGGACGATACCGATATTGTTCACGTGCTGTTTAATTCGATTACGGTCAGCAACTTCGTACACGAAGGTGGCTTGCGTTTGCAAAGTGCCCCGACAGAATCGCTGGTTGTGAAGCTTTTGGGTTATGGCACGAATTTCAATTATCTGAGCGGAACGGGCATCACGGCGACCGGAACGACCACGAATGCGAATGATCGCATTGGTGGCACGGTGGAAATTATCGGCCAGCCTGGTTTTCCAGTGATCCTGACCAGCTTCCACGATGACAGTGTGGGTGCCGGTCTGCAACCCGATGGCACGCCTCAAACCGATACCAATAACAACGGTGTGGCATCGATTCCGCGGCCGGCTGATTGGCGAAGCATCGTGTTGGATCAAAATTCCAATGATCGCAACGTGGCCACGGTGATGGAGATCGAATCGCCGACGGCGATAGCTCCCGGATTCAATAGCACCACCAACACGGCTCAATTGCTCGGTGATTTGGCAGGTCGACCCACGGCTAGCGACGAGAACTTCCGCTTGGGATTTGTAGTCCAAGGCGTTCTATCGCAACCTGGCGATGTTGACGTCTACAGCTTTACCGGCGAAGCGGGCACGGAAGTTTGGTTTGATGTCGACAGCACGACTTATACGCTCGATAGCGTCATCGAAGTGCTTAACTCGAACGGGCAGTTACTTGCACGTAGCGACAACAGCACGGCGGAAACGCTTGATCCGAGCTTGATCACGCGCACTACCGCCATCAGCCGAACTCTGGTAAATCCCTTGCCAAGTCAAGTGAACGGCAATTTGCGCAAGAACGCTAGCGGACTTCTGAAAGAAGATGGAACCACAAATGCACGGGATGCGGGTTTGCGCGTCGTGTTGCCTGGCAACGCTGGCTCGCGCAGTACTTATCACTTCCGCATTCGCAGTTCCAGCACGAACATCGATAACTTCAGTGCGGGCCTAACCAGCGGTAGTTACGAAGTACAAGTTCGCACCCGAGAAGCTCAAGAGAATCCAGGCTCGAGCGTCCAGTATGCGGATATTCGCTATGCAACCAACGGAATTCAGTTGAAAGGTTTGCCAAAGCACTCACCACTGCTGGGCGAATTTCAGGAGGATGAATCAGCAGTAGGTGGCACGGCCAGCAACAACGACGTTACGGGTACCAACGTAAACAATGGGGGCACGCTCATCAGTCGAGATCAATATCTGGGCAATCTGCTCAGTACGGATCGTGCCACGATCAGTGTGGGTGGAAATCTTGCATCGGCTGGGGATTTGGATTTTTACCGCTTCCAGATCGGTTACAACAACTTGTTAGTTAACAACCCTGCGCTGACAGCACCGGTCGTTTTTGACATGGATTACGCAGATGGACTCAATCGTGCCGATACGTCGTTGTCTGTGTTCCGCGTGTCAGGCAGTGCGGGAAATGAAACCTATCAGTTAGTACTGTACACAGAGGACAGCAATATTGCCGACGATCAACGACGTCCTTTGTCTTTAACCGACCTAGAGGATTTCAGCCGAGGTTCAGTCGGTACCAAGGATCCGTTTATTGGCACTGCAGCGCTTGCCAGTGGTACCTACTCGGTTGCCGTGTCGTCGGCGAGCCGAATGCCAGCGGTGTTGAACGATCCCTCAACGCGTCGCGAGCCCGTCAATTCAGTCATTCGCGTTGCCGATGAAGGTTTTGAGTCCACCGTTTCCAACGCTGTGTTTGGCCTGCCAACCGTTCCGCAATTGTTCGATCGTAATTTTGTGGGCGCAGGCACCAACCTCTGGCGCCGCTCCACAGATTCTTCGACCGGTCACAAGGCCTCCAATGTATTCAGCTTCACTGGCGCGGGCATGACCCAAGCGGGCGGTGCTCAGGGAGATTTGGTTTCCAACGCATTCAGTCTTGGCGGTTACGCCGCTGCCGATCAAGCCAAACTGTACTTCAGCTATAACTTGAATTCCGAAGCGGGAGACAATTTCGACGTTTTGGTTCGAACCCCAACAGGCGACGTCCCAGTCCCAGCCAACCTACTTAATCTGCAATCGGGCGGATGGTTCCAGTCCAGCGTCAATTTGGGTGCAATCCCAGGTGTAGTGGGACAGACGGACCTAAGGCTGATCTTCCGTTACAATACCAACGGTGCGAACGCTAGCGCAACGTCCGGGGTTTCGATTGACGATATCATTATTGGTTTCGCTGAACGTGGCGAAATGGTTCTCAACGCTCCGAGCGGTGCCACGTTTGCAGGCAACACGGTTCCTGCCAATACGACCCTAACCGGACAGTACCAACTGGAGATTCGTCAAGGCGAAAGCTTCTTTACCGCTTCCCCATTCGGTCTGACTCTCAACTCAGCGTCGGATACCAATGACCGCTCGGCAGCGCAGGTGACCCTCGTCGCGCCCGAGGGTCGCGAATTGGCTGATGGCGACAAGTTCACACTTGGCGACTCGGGCAGTCAGTTGACATTCGAGTTCAATAGTGCGGGTTCAGTCACGCCAGGCAATGTGGCCATCGCGTTTTCAACCAATGACGCTGATTATGTGATCGCACAGCGAATTCGCGATGCCATCAATGATCCTGGCGTGCAAGCGCGTATCAAAGTTCGTGCGGCCACTTCCGGCGGTGTCGTTACCGGTACTACAGCTCGCGATAACCGCATCAATTTGTACGGCCAGGTTTCGGGTGATTTCAAGGAATTCAATCGCCCCGCGATGTCCATCATCAATGCGAATGCCAGTGCAGATACACTGCGCAATGAGATCTTCGGGACGGGAATTACTGCCACTCAGCCGGCGATTTTTGGCGGCAATGCGCAGTCGGCAGGAATTGTCAATTTTGGTGGCCAAACGGGAGTAATGCTCTCCACGGGAAGATTGGCTGATGCACTGCCCAACAATCTTTCTGACAACACCGGTACCGCTTTGCCGGGTGCAACCGGCGACATTGCCACCAACGTTGCCCTGGGCGTTACGACGACTGAAGCCACATCGTTACAAGCGGAATTTCAGTTCGGTGACGGAACGATCGGCGGCGATTTGTTCTTGGAATTAACCTTCGCGTCCGAAGAGTACAATGAGATCAACGGCCAAGACGTCGTGGCAGTCTTAGTGGACGGAGTCAACGTGGCTCTCGTGCCAGGCACACTCAACCCGATTCGTAGCTCGACCATCAACTCGACCACGAATTCTCAGCTCTTTTACAACAACGATCCAAGCGACGGTGGCAAGTATCTGCGGCAAACGAGCTTAGATGGATTCACTGCTCCGCTGTTGTTGAGTGCTCTCGGCTTAGCGGCTGGTCCCCACACGTTGAAAATTGTCGTTGCCGACGTCGCCAATCAATTGACCGACAGTGCCATTTTCATTCGTTCGGCATCGATTGGTACTACAGTCAAGCAGCGTGTATTTGGCGGCATGCAGGCCATTTTCCATGGCGGCAACAGCGATCAGAACACCAATCGCGACCAAGGCCAAGTGCTGATTCAGAATAACTTCATCCGTTACTCGCGCGATTATGGCGTACTGACGGAGGCAGGTACTCGTTTGCAAGACCCACGCGACTTGATTAGCAATATTGCGCCGCGTATGGCGAATGCCCTGTCGAACATTCCGGCGCTCGGCAGCAACGCATCGGGCGCGGTTCGCAATTTGCGTGAGATCAATGATGCGCAGTTGGGCGGTATCAGCACCGGTATTGTCATTAGCAATAACGTGTTGGAGAGTGGCGGGCTCGGTGGAGTTCATATCGCCGGTGAAAACCCGATTTATATGATTACGCCCCGCTTCATGCCTGGGCCATCAACGGATACACCACCTTTAATCTCGACCGATGCGGCGACGACTTCCAACACGGCTCCTCTCGATCACTTCGGATCTTTCGTGGACGATAGCGACTTGTTAGTCATCGATGCCGGACGTACTCGAGTTCAATTTGAATTTGAGGATATCGCTGGCGCAGGCACTGGCAGCCCAACATTTGGCAGTGGTGTAGAACAAGGCAATAACTGGGCGCAAAGCAGTGTACCCATTTACTACCGCGAAGACGGTGGAGCGCAGTACTTGCGATTCCCGGGCACATCGCCCGGTTATAGCGCGCTCGAATTGTTACAGTCGATTCGCGATTCGATCTTTGGTAGTATTTTGGTAACCAACGGCAGCACAGACAGTGTTCGGGCCACGGTAGCTCCATCGTTGTTGGGGCGACTCGATGACGCTAACTCGGGTAGCCCCGGCTACATCAATTTCTACCTTTCGCCCGCGCTTTACCTGGAAGGTATTAGCAACATCAATTTTGTAAATCAAAATGGTGGTGGGAATCCTTTCAGGATCAGTCGAGTTGACGTTTCGGACACTCCACAGGCATTCGTCCGCGTGGTGAACAACACCGTCTATGGCAATGACGGTCGTGCAAGTTTCTCACCGGATACGACGGTCAGTGAACCGAATGATACGATCACCACTGCAGTAGAAACATGGCAAGGTACAGCCCATAATCCTGTTTCGTTCACCATGACGGCAGCGATTGGCGACAGTTCGCAATTCCAAGCTGCTCCGTCGCAAGACGTTGATTTGTACAAGTTCAAGTTGGATGCGGGCGAGCGCGTAAAGGTCAACATCGACACCCTAGGCGCCCCAAATCTTGGACTCGACTCGGTGCTGCAGATTTTCGATGCCAGCGGTCGACCACAATCGTTCTTAGATAGTGCGACGCAAACGCTGACTACACTCAGCGACAATACGTCGGCACCAGGCGAAGCGACCCGCTTGGATCCGTACGTCGACTTCACGGCCACTAAATCCGGCGTGTATTACGCTGCAGTTAGCGCTCGGGGCAATGAGAAATTCGACCCGTTGTCCCTGGGTAATCGCGTAAACGGCAATTCAACGGGCCAATACACGATCAACTTGAGTGTGTTGCATGCTCAGGATTTCACGATCACAGTTCAAGATCAGGCTGCGTATAACGACGGTGAGACGTTTACGATTGTCCAGATCCCAGACTTTGCGAATACCACGAACAACACGCGCACATTCGAATTTACACGTTCGGGCGCGGTTGCCGCTGGAAATATTCCCATTCGGATTGGTGCAGAATACCGCGCACCCGACGTCGCTCGTGCGATTGCTGGGGCAATCAACGGCTTGAACAACGGTGGTCCGGTATTGACGAACGTTCAGAAGCTTGCAAATGGCGCTTTTGGAGCCGCCAGTCCGCTGGCACCCGTTACCGCCCGCCCCTTGGGTGGCATTTCCGGAGTTGAAAATGGGCTGACCTTGTTCCCACGTCGAATTGACGGCTTCAGTCCAACCCACTCAGCGATAGGTATCGGACATGATCGCGTTCTGTCGGGAGCCCTTTCGAATACGTCACAGGGTGATGGAACAACTGAACGCTTTGTTGTCGTCAGTAATGCGGCGTATATCATCAGCAATGGAAATATTCTGGTAGATCCAGACTTCAACGATAACAACAATCTTGATCAGATACTGCCGGAATCTGGCATCGAGGTTTCCAAAGGCGCTAATCCGACGTTGATGAACAATGTGTTTGTCAACGTGCAAACACCGATTGTGCGCGATGAGAGTCGCGTGGCCAGTACAGTTCCAGCATTTGGTAATCGTTTACCGGTTCCCTTTAACACGGGTATTGATGTTCATCCCAAGCAAGGCGAAGTGATCATTGGTGGTTCGATCTACCAATATGTTGAACCGCAAGCCGCGCGCAATCGCCTGGGCTTTGGAATCGAAGCTTCGCCGACCAACCTGCCCAATACAGGTTTGGACTTTAACACGACCGTTCCGGCTGGCGTGCAGATTTTTGTGGATGCTCAAGGCAGCCAATTCCTGCCGGCTCCATTCTCGCCCATCATCGACAGCAGCCTCGATTCGCTCGAAGAACGCGAAGCGTTTAAGACGATCAAGCAAGCCATGGGTATCGCGCTTTCGCCAGTGAAGGCTCCCTCACGCGATGCTACAGGCCAACTGCGAGTCGACGATCCAAGCGTGGCCCCGCCAAGCGGTTTGGGCGCAGATGTGTTTAAGGATCGCGGCGCGCTCGATCGAGCTGATTTTGTGGGTCCTTCCGCGCAAGCGTCTAAACCGTTGGACAACGATTCTGGCGGTGTGGATACCGACAAATCGGTTTCGGTGATTCAGCTGTCTGGTGGCGTGTATCCGGAATTCCGCATTCAGTTGGTCGATGGCTTTGAAACCGCCGATCCATTCCCGGGAATTGGCATCGACGACTCGACCGTGGTCGGGCCAGACATTCCAGGTGTGCGATTGACGGGTGCAGCGATCACCTTGTTTGAAAACGGCCGCGTGCTGCGAGAAGGTATTGATTACCGCTTCAGCTACGATTCGACCACTAATGAAGTCATCCTGACCCCGCTGGCGGGTGTGTGGAAGAACGATCGCGTTTACGAAGTAGCCGTCAACAACAAGAATCGCTTTGTGCTGACTGCACCGGCGGGTGACCAAGTTGCCGATGGTGATTTCTTTACGATCACGGATGCGGACGGTGGAGTTGTTTATTACGAGTTCGATAGCGGCTATCGCCTGCAAGTCCCGCAGGGATTGACTTTGTTGATTCCGTTGGCTGGTGGTGCCACGGGTGGCATCGCTGACGGTGATCGTTTTACAATCATCGCTGGTGCGCAAACAGTGACGTTTGAGTTCGATCGCAACGGCAATTTCTTAGCAGGCAACCGCCCAATCCTGTTCACTCAAGGTGCCAGCCAAGCTGAAATGGCGGCGGTCGTCATGGCGGCTATTCAAGCTTCTGGTTTGCCAGTCACGCCACGATTGCTTTCGCCAGGTCGGGTGTTCATCGGTGCCGAAGCGGGTGTGCAACTAGATACGACATTCACCACGATCACTCAGCCGTCAACGACTTTGGCCTTCAAGATTCCGGCCCTCGGCCCGCGTCCTGGTGGCATCGTTGAAGGTCAAACATTCACGGTCAGTGATGGTCGCAGAACCGTTACTTTTGAATACGATACCGACTCAACGGTGGCGGCTGGCAACACACCGCTCGACTTCCGTGGAGCGGCGACGGTGGCCGATTTGACTGCCCTCACGGCGGCGGGTCTTGCCAACAGTAGTCTGAATATCAGTCCTAAGGTTTTTGGAACGGACTTGGTCTACTTGGGGCTCAGCCCAGGCGGCAGTGCGTCCGTTGGCACGTCACGCTTGACATTGAATGGGTTGGCGCGGACTTTGACCGATGGCCAGGTCTTCTCGATTCAAGCAGGCGGTGTGACTCGCACCTTCGAATTCACCCGTGACCTCACGGTGGCACCGGGCAACATTGCAATCCCAGTCAGTTTGACCGATACGCAAGATGAGATCGGTGCGCGAGTGGCGGCTGCGATCGCTGCGGCTGGACTGGGGCTGACTCCCGTTCATATCAATGATGGAAACATCTCGATCGGCGGTCAATCCTCGGATAGTATCAATGTGGCAGGTTCACCTTCACTTGGTTTGTTCGGCAAACCTGGAGTTCAAAGCCATACTCGCTTGCAAGTCTTCGGACCGCTGTTGTTAACAGTACCAGCTCGCGGAGCGGCTGATATTAATGACAACTCCACGTTCCGAATCACGAACAACAACCGCACCGTGGTCTTTGAATTTGATCGTAACTTCAGCGGCCCGTCGCAGCCGGGTAACGTCATCATCAGTTACAACGCTCAGAACACGGCGGCCGACATTGCCACAGCGATCGCAGGAGCCGTTAGCAGTTCTGGATTGGGCATTCTGCCCGTCAATTTCGGCAATGGCGTATTGAATCTGGGTTCGTTGCAAGCGTCTCAAGTTCAAGTACTTGCAAGCAATCTTACAACCAGCCGCGGTGTAATGAATGATGGTGAAACGTTCACGATCAACAATGGCACCCAGTCGGTGACTTTTGAGTTCGAGAACGTAACGTTTGGCAACGGCTTCACAGCGGGGAATATCCCGATTTTGTTCAGTGCTACGAGCACTCCCGATTCGGTCGTACAGAGTATGAAAGCGGTGATCGAAGGCTCAAGCTTGGGACTGACCACCACGGCACTGCCCAACGGCATTTTGGAACTGAACGATACGCCGCGTTACCAAATCGATTCACGCCTCGCACCCACATTGATCAAATCGGGTGTTCCAGGGGGAGCCAACGCTGTCTTCTTCATCGAAGATGCCAACTTCACCGGCGCGGACATGGTGCGAGCCATCGTTGAGGCAATCAACGCATCTCCCGGTACGCGATTGTCAGCGATGAGTCGGGCTGGAGATACCTTGTTTGTCGAAAACGCTGTCTCGATCAGCCCTGAGGTTGACAACTACTACTTACGTGGCGTGGCTGACTTGGCGGGCAACTTGCTCAAGCCGAATCGCATCAACAACGAAACTCAGTTTACGATCCTTATGCCTGGTGTTCAGCTCGACTACGGCGATGCGCCAGATCCATTTACCACCACCGCTGGTCGCTATCCAACCAAACATGAGAATGATGGCGCACGCCACGTACTAGCAAGCTCCGAAAATACGCCCATTCTGTTGGGCCGAACCATTACGGCGGAGTCGAATGGCACACCCACGCCCGATGCCAACGGTGATAGTGGCGACGACGGAGTTACCTTTGATTCGGCTACGCTGCCGAATCGCGGTAAATTCAATCGCAATATTTTCACCAGTGTTACTGTGACACTCTCAAGTCCAGGTTATGCCGATGCGTGGATTGACTTTAATGCTGACGGCGACTGGGATGATCCAGGCGAAAAGATTTTGGATACGGTTCGCTTTAACAGTGGCGCGTTGACGCGCACGTTCCAAATCAAGGTGCCTGATACTGCGCCTATTCCTGCAGGGCCCACCACCACGTTTGCTCGCTTCCGTTCCAGCAGCACGGGTGGTTTAATTCCAACAGGTCTCGCCGTTGATGGTGAAGTTGAAGATTATGCAGTGATCATTGTGCCCGGCACTCCGCCCACGGCCGTCAATGATACCTATAGCTTCAATGAAGATTCGATCTTCACCACTTCGGATCCCAATGGGTCGGTAACTCCAGGCTTTTTGATCGATGATGGTGTTGCCGCCAACGACCAAGATCCTGAAGGTGGACCGCTGGGTGTGCAAGTTGTCACCTTCCCAGCACATGCACTAACCTTCAATTTGAATTCGGATGGCACGTTTACCTACCAGCCAGTCGCCGACTTCAATGGCCTTGATACCTTTACCTATCGCCCCAATGACGGCGTGCTGACGTCGAACAACATTGGTACGGTGACCATCAATGTCGTGGCAGTGAACGATGCGCCAGTGGGCGGAACGGATACGCAAACAACCGATGAAGATGTTGCGCTGAACCTCAGTGAATCGGTGCTGTTAGCCAACGATACGCCGGGTCCAGCCAATGAGTCGGCACAGACGATTCGTATTACGGGTGTATCGCCACTCAGCGATCGCGGTGGATCCGTTAACTTGATCTCCGGCCGAGTGATTTACACGCCGCCATCGAATTACAGCGGCGCGGATCGCTTCACTTACACGGTCACGGACAATGGTACCACGGGTGGCTTGCCGGCTCCGAAGAGCAGCGTCGTGGTCGTCAACGTGACTGTATTGGACAAAAACGATGCTCCGATCACCGTTCCCAAGACGGGAGAAACCAACGAAGACACTGCCTTGGTGTTTACCACTGCGGAACTCATGTTGGGTGACCTGCCAGGACCAGCAAATGAAGCGGGTCAATCGCTGGTGTTCTTTGGCGTTGTAGCCAATAGCACCAACGGCGGAACGGTAACCCTCAGTGGAAACCAAGTGCGTTACACACCGCGGCCCGACTTCAACGGTACCGACACTTTCTTCTATGAAGTTAGCGATAACGGAACGAGTGGCGGCAGCCCGGATCCGATGATTGGTCGTGGCACCGTAACCGTTACCGTTCTACCGGTAAACGACACACCTCGCGTTATATCACCGCTGGGCACGGTTACGATGCTGGAAGATGCACCGGCTCGCGTCATCGATTTGAATACGGTATTTTTCGATCCAGACGTTGCCAGCAATGGCGAAACGTTGACTTTCACTGTTGAGCCGGGCCACAACACGGCGCTGGTCACTCCGACGATTAGTAGCGGTTTGCTGAATCTACAACTATTGGCCGATAAGAATGGCTCGACGGTAATCACGCTCAAGGCAACGGACTCGACAAATCGGTCAGTAACCACCCAATTCAATTTGGTGGTTACACCGGTTAATGATGCGCCTCGGTTGGTGAAAGCTCTGCCGAACCTTGCCGCCCTCGAAGACGTTAACCCAGCGAACGTTGTGCTTTCGCCTGAATTTTTCTTCGATCCAGATATTGCCAATGGTGACGTACTCACTTATAGCATCACCAGCAATTCGAATCCGTTGTTGGTCACTCCCTTCATCACGGGTGGCTCGCTCGGGTTCAGCCTAGGTGCGAATCGTTCGGGCAGCTCGATCATCGTTGTGCAAGTGTCCGACACGAGCGGTCAAACTGTCAGCGGGACTATGACGCTAACGGTGGCGCCAGTCAACGATGCACCGGTATCCGTCGCAGACAGCTACACGGTTCCACGCGGTACTACGCTTCGGACAACTGATCCACGGGGCGTGAATGCCGACCCGAATGACAATGGGGTTCTGGCGAACGACAGCGATCCAGAAGGCAACACGATGACGGCCTTTGTGGTGACTCAGCCGACGCATGGTACGGTCACAATGAACGCCGATGGAACCTTCACTTATGTTCACGACGGGCTGTCCCGAATTACCGATACGTTCACCTATCGAGCCAGCGACGGCGCCGCCCAGAACGCGCTCGGCGCGGTGACAACGGTAACGTTGACGATCGGCCAAGCTCCGCCTCCACCGCACCAAAACCCATTGGTGGTTGGCAACGAAGACGGCACCACGGGTCACCGCGACGTCAACGCCGACGGCTTTATTACTCCGATTGATGCCCTGCTCGTGATCAACTTCCTGAACACCAATGGTGGTGGCAGGTCAGTGGTTGGTCTGCCTGCTCCGCCACCCTATCGCGATGTGAGCGGCGATAACTTTATCTCCGCGCTCGACGCACTGTTGGTAATCAATTACCTTAACACGCGCGGCCGTTCCGGTGTCGGTGAGGGAGAATTGACTGGGGAAGGTGAGTCAACGGCGGCGCAGTGGATGGCCCCAATCGATGTCGGTCGTGGACTCGAGAATTCCAGCATTGGAGTTCGTACCCGCGACTTGTCGCCTGGCGAACTGTATGGTCCCCTCAAACCGACTGAATCGGGAGACGATTTCTTTGCCGACGTGGGCTCGGATGCATGGTCCATGGCGGATACCAGTTGGGCGGACGTACCGCATGAGGTCGCGAAAAGTCAGGAAGTGCCGGTTGATCTGGCGTTTGCGAGCTTAATGCCGGACCTAGATGAAAATGGAGCGACGTAAGTCGTGACAAAAGCGATCGTTGGATCAAAATCGACCCATTAGGGAAAATGTAACGCGGAAAGGTGCCAAAATGGTACCTTTACGCCGTTTGACGTGACTAAGACAATTATTCCGACTCAGAGTTTGTTTCATATATGTTGACCTGGAAGGTAAGTCGTATGGCTAGCCACCTCTTTTCTCGGCCCAGCTCTGCCAAGTTCGTTCTACGCAATCGTTTGCGTCGAGTACTACTCGAATCGCTCGAACGCCGCGAACTCATGGCCGCAGACTTCATGGGCTTCAGTGACTTGGGCGCTCCTGTCAGTTACACGTTGGCCGGTCAAGCGTCACAACCGCTAGCCTTCCAAACCACTGGCGATCTGAGCGGTATGTCACCGGATGAAGTGACCAGCTACTTGGATACGGCCTTCAGTTCGTCAGGTGGCGATCTCACCTCGCGAGCTTGGTTCCCACTCATCCAGGAAAGCTATTCGAAGTGGAGCGAACAAAACGGCTTGGCGTTTTCTTATTCCAGCGGCTTGAGTGCCACAGATGGTTTAGTCGCTGAAGGGGAGGCCGGCGGTCCGCGGGTGCTGTCTATCGCGCCCAACTCTGGAGACATTTTCAGCTTCAACAACGTTAATACGCTGACCGAGGCGCCTACCGAGCTGATTTTTCGCTTCGACGGATCCAGCGGGATTGACGCAAACACCATTGCCCGTGGCATCAAACTGATTCGTGCCAACCGAGATGGAGTCTTGGGTAATGGGAATGATCAAATCATCACACCGGGTTACCTCAATTTCGGTGACAACAACAAAATCGTGGTGATGCGATTTGCGACGACTTTACCGGATGATCTATACCGCGTCATGGTTATCGGAACTGATAACGTTCCAGCCAACGAAACTGCCATCAAGAACGCCGCCGGGAAAACTCTCGATGTTCGAACAGTAGATTCAACTCCTTTGGATCTCACCCGCGACTCCGTTGACTTCAAAGTCGAACTCGGTGCGCAGGTGGTGGCTGTTGTGCCGCAACCCGTCGACCGGCTTGCATCCAATACAGTAAATTTGGTGCAGAGCGGTGCGTCGTTCAGTTTGCGTGTACATCAAGGCGATACGACGAACAACGCTGCTGGCACAGCGGTCAGTTTACGTTTGGTCCAGTTCGGTACCACTACCACTGCCACCTATGATAAGCCGACCAATCGCATTACCGTCAGCTTGGCACCCGGTGCCACCGTCAACGACGTAACCACGGCCATCGATACAGGTCTGGCGGGTAATTTCTCTATTGGCACAGGCAGCGTTGTTGGTGGTGGAAATGCCGTCAATGCTCTCGATCTCGGTATTCGTACCGTATCGCTCACGAACTGGTCGCTGGATCCGAAACAGAACCAAATTCGGGTTTACTTTAATGATGACGATCTCTTTGGCGCAGCGGTCAAGACCGGGGATTTTGCACCGAATCCAACGGTGGTCGATCCGGCCTTTTACCAGTTGATCCTGACAAACGATACGGTTCAGCCCAACGACGATGTGGTGTTCGATGCGGCTTCGATCAGCTCTATCAGTTACGACCCGCTACTTAACCTGGCCACGATCACCTACCTTCAGCCCCTTTACCAATTGGCGGGTGGCGTTGGGACATTTCGTTTGCGCATCGGTGGTAAGGATACCGTAGCTAATGTTCTGGACACGAAGACCATTGCGCCGCTTACATTAGCAGGTGACCAGAGCGGTGATTTTACAGGCGCATCCAACGTCGCTGGGCCATTTGCGCCAGTTACCTTTAACTCGTCGACATCGATTACGGTCAATGAAAGCATCATTACTACATCGACCGCCGTGTTGCCATTGGATTACCCAGGTAGCAATTTTGAGCCTGGCCATCGCGATATCCAAGATGAAAACCATCTTCTTAACGGCGGTGATGCATCGCCGCAGATTTCCACGCAGTTCTACAATTTTGCGCTCAACCGGCCTTACGGTCTGGATGCGGCAGGTCGACCTGTCTCAACTACGATTACGCCAGATCAGCTGGCCCGTACTCGGGACATTTTTGAGTTTTACTCAATGGTAATGGGAGTTGACTTTGTAGAGAGCGAGTCGTCGGGCTTGACGGTTGTAGTTGGCGATATGTTTCCTAATGGAGTTCAAAGTGGTCCAGGTGGAGTCATCGGAGTTGCCGGTGGCGGCCTCGCCATCATGGACAGTGCCGAAGTTTGGGATAACAGCTTTGGTGGACAATCGGGCATACCAGGCTCACAGAATTATTTCTTGGTCGCCATGCATGAGATTGGGCACTTGCTAGGCCTGGGGCATGCGACCGAGCAACCGGTCCTGACGATCATGGCTGGTGGTGCGCTACCCTTCACCGAGTGGTCTTTCCCTGGCGATGCTGACATTGTTCACGGACAGTACTTATACCGTCCCGATAATCGCGACGTAGACAGCTACAAGTTCGTAGTTCCAGCTGGCAAATCGGGTACGTTCACTGCCGAAACTTTCGCCGAACGTCTAGCTAACAGCAGCAACCTCGACACCTACCTCACGCTCTTAAAAGAGACGCCCAGCGGATTCGAAGTTGTCGCCATCAACAATGACAGTTACAGCTCAGATTCGTTCCTTTCGGTGAAGCTGACCGAAGGAAATTACTTCATCAGCGTTACCGGCAAGGGCAACGAGAATTTTAATCCATTGATTGCGAACACCGGCGACGGCGCAATTAGTCAAGGCAACTATCAGCTCAAGATGGATTTCCAAGAGGATGCTGCTGCGGCGTCGATTGTTGATCCGGCTGGTTCAGCACTGGATGGTGACGGCGATGGATTGGCTGGCGGAAATTTCAATTTCTGGTTCCGTACAGCGGCGCCGGTCGGTGTGGCTGCGCCTGGCGCGCCCAAAACGATCTATGTCGACAAGGGCTTTGCAGGGGCACCTACGGGCAGCCCTGCTGCACCGATGAACAGCTTGGACCTCAACAACACGGTGAAGTGGCCCGCGGGATTCGTGCAACCAGGTGACATTATTCGCGTGGTTGGCAGTTTAGGCTCTGACCGCCAACTGGTAACATCGGCGGACAATCCTGCCTATGAAATTGGTCGCGGGGGAGTCGGCAATGCCATACTCTCCGACGGTATCAATTTAGAAGTTCCGCAAGGCGTTACGATGATGATCGACGCCGGAGCAATTTTTAAACTGGGCAACACGCGTATCACTGCAGGCAGTCTAGATGCAGGTATCGACAAGAGTTTCTCCTCACTGCAGGTACTCGGTACGCCGCGCCAGACTGCAAACTTCACGAGCTACAACGATCAGAGTCAAGGTACAGATACCAATCCTTTGGTGACTTCGCCTCAGGCTGGCGATTGGGGTGGTCTTGACCTGCATAACAATATCGATCGCCAGGAAGGCCGCGGCGATTACGAGCGAAAAGGAATTTTCCTTAATTACATCGCCAGCGCCGATATTCGTTATGGTGGTGGTCAGATCACGGTCGCGTCACCGAGTCCAACGATCAATCCGATCAACCTCAACGAAGCTCGGCCGACATTGCTTTACAACAACATTCGTTTTAGCGCGGATGCAGCGATTTCCGCCGACCCGAATAGTTTCGAAGAAACACGATTTACCGAAGATCGTTATCAACTGGCGCAAATTTTCCGACCAGACTACGACCGAGTTGGTCCTGATCTTCGCGGAAACCTTGTGACCAACAATACCGTCAATGGTTTGTTCGTGCGTACATCCACGTTTGCTGGTGGTCCGCTGACCGTTTTGGAAACAGCCGCGCGTTGGGACGATACCGACATTACGTATGTGCTGGGTGAAAACCTAATCATTGCCGGCACGTCAGGTGGATCGTATCTCGAAACGACTGCACCCGACGTGAGCTTGGTGCAAACAAATAATTCTGTTGCCACTGGCGGTACGTTGGCAAGCCAGACCGTTTTATACAAAGTCAACTTTGTGGATCGATTCGGCGGCCAAAGCATTCCGAGTGCAGCGACTCCCGCGAAAACTGTTTCCATTGGGTTTAATGCGGTACAACTGGCCAACTTACCGGTAGCAGCAGGGGATTTTGTGGGTCGGCGATTATGGCGTTCGACGGATGCCGGAGTCACCTATCGTTTGGTTGCAGAATTGGATCGCGGCACCACCAGTTATACCGATATCGGTGCAGACTTAGCTGCCGTACTGGCGAACCCGAACGCGACCAGCTCCCAGCGCGCTCGTCCAGATTCTCGACTACAAATTGATCCAGGCGTCGTTGTCAAATCATCCGGCTCGCGCATCGAAGTTGGCATGAGCGCCCAGTTAATTGCTGAAGGTTCGGCAGATCGCAAAGTGATTTTCACCAGCCGCTCTGACGACCGCTACGGCGCAGGTGGAACCTTTGATACCAATAGCAATCTTTCCGCCACCAATCCTGGTGCTGGTGATTGGGGCGGATTGCTCGCACGCCATTTGTCGTCCATAAGTATCGATCAAGCCCTGATCACCTTCGGCGGTGGTGTGACGAGCGTGAGCGGTGGATTCGCAGGCTTCAACGCCGTCGAAATCCATGAAGCCGATGGGCGAATCGCTAACAGCATTTTGGAGAACAATGCATCCGGCTTAGGCGGCAACAGTGGTGCCAATCGCGATGGACGTGGCCCACACGACGCGAGTGTAATTTTCGTTACAGGCAGTCAGCCAGTCATCGTTGAAAACATCATTCGCAATAATTCGGTTTCCAACACCAGCGCGATTAGTGTCAATGCGAATGCGCTGAACACAGACAACGTGCAAGATCGTGGACGGCAGACTGGTACGGCCAATCGAGCCGCTGCCGGTCTGGGTAACAGTGGACCACTCGTAGATGGAAACTTGTTATCGACGAACGGTTTGAACGGTATGCGCGTGCGTGGGCAAATCCTGACAACCGCCACGGTTTGGGATGACACAGACATCGTGCATATTTTGCAGAGCGAAGTGGTCGTACCCGACCTGCATACTTATGGCGGAATGCGGTTGCAAAGCAAGTCGGACGAGAGTTTGGTGGTAAAACTGGGAACCGGTGCTGGCTTAACCGCAACAGGCACTCCCCTGGACATCGTCGATCGCAGTGGCGGTTCGTTGCAGATTCTGGGCGCGCCAGGATTTCCAGTCGTCTTGACCAGCCTATCCGATGATAGCGTCGGGGCCGGTTTCGATCCTAATGGTCGCCCGCTGGTTGACACCAACAATAATGGAGCTTCCGTAGGTTCCGCTGGCAACTGGCGGAGTATAAAGCTAGAGCCCTACGCGAGCGACCGCAATCTAGATACCACCTTTGAGTACGAACCGGATCAGATTCAAGATAAGGGCACCAACGATACCGCTTCAGCTGCACAGAGTTTGGGTGCATTGGCCGCTAAGACCAATGGTGGTGATGAGAATCTCCGCTTGGGCTTTACCTTGCATGGAACCATTGCGGCCCCGCAGGATTTGGACGTCTACAGTTTTACGGGAACAGCAGGCACACCAGTTTGGATCGACATCGATCAAACCAACGGTTCACTCGATACCGTCGTTGAATTGGTCGATTCAAGTGGAGTAATCATCGCGCAGAGCAATAACTCGCTGCAGGAATCGGCGAATCCCTCCCTTATTTTTATCACCAGCAATCCCGCCAAGATCACTCCCGAAAAAGTCCAGCCATTGGATCAAGATCCCTTTGCGCCTAAGAACTCTTTCCAGCCCACGCTGGCAACCGATCTGTATTCGGTAAATCCGCTCGATGCGGGTCTGCGCGTCATTCTCCCTGGAACCGCAGGTGGTTCAAACACTTACTATGTCCGTGTGCGCAGCAGCAATCTGAAGCCCGGCGATGCGGCTAGCAAGTTGCAAGATGTTACCAAGGAACGCGATGGTCTGACCACCGGTGCGTACCGCTTGCAAGTGCGTTTGCAGCAGAATGATGAAACGGCTGGTTCCACGATTCGCTTTGCAGACATTCGTTTTGCGACGAACGGCATCGAAGCCAACGGCATGCCTGCGCATTCACCTTTGTTGGGTCAAATCGGTGAACAAGGTAATGGGGGCAGCGATGCGGTTGATAGTTTGACAAACCTTGTGAATGGACCAAACGTCATTACTCCGCCAGGTTTTGGCAATATTGCAAATTCGGATCGCGGTTCGGTCTCCCTGGCTGGAACCATTGGTGGCGGCGGTACCGCAGGTGCTGGCGACATTGACCTTTACTCGTTTTCGATTAACCGCGATGCGACGCAAGGAGGCCCAAATACGCATATTTCAACAGTGCTCGACATTGACTATGCGGATGGGCTTGGACGTCCCGATACGTCGTTGTGGGTTTATCGAATTGTCAATAATAGCCCGGTCTTAGTGCTAATCGGAACCGACTCAAACATCGCTGACGATCGATCGGCCCCCGAGCAAGGTTCGGATTTGGACGCTCTTAGCCGAGGATCGGTTGGAGCTCGCGATCCCTTTATCGGTGCTTCGGAGTTGCCGGCGGGCAACTATATCGTCGCGGTTTCAAACAACAGTCGCATGGCGGCATCGATGCAGCAGTATCAGACCGCTACGCCATCCAACGCGCTGATTCGGCTCGAGCCTGTGAACTCGGTCAACCGCTTATTTGTTGACCGTATCGGCGGAACGAGCCCGGACACCACAACGGCTGCACCCGTGATCTTTACAACGGATACGTCTGGCGGTGGAATCTCAGCCGGCAACACTATCCCTTGGACTCTGGCGGATTTGACGGCATATGTCACGAGAAATAATGGCAACGGATCGCAGTTGGCTTTTGGCAATGCACAAACGGGCGTGCAAGAAGCCGAGATTAGCAACTTTGTGCGGGTGAACGATGCCGTCATGTCACCCGATGGGCGACTGGTGGGATACGAGATTCCGGTAGGAGTGCAGATTACTGATGCGAACAGCGGTAATTTTCACCTGATCAATTCCATTGGTGCTGCGGGCGGTGCAGGCACTCCAGCCAACGCTTCGAATTTTATTGGCAACTCGGGAATTCAGACTTTTACCACGCAGCAGAATAACACCGCGGTCCCGGCCACTTTCGCCGTGCAGCAGCGCGATCAGAACGGTCCGTTTATCGGCGGCAATACTCCGCAAGGTGACGGAATTCAGTTCAACGACCTTACGTTCTTTACTCAAACCGATAGCTCCACGAACTTGTTTTTGTTTGGTGTTGGCTCGCGCGCTAATGGCCAGACGTCGTATAACATGGCGATTGACGACGGCAGCGGAGGTGTTGCTGCAATCGGTCCTTTGGTTACGGGAGCAACTAACTTCGTTTACAAGTTAGACCCTAACTCCGGTGCAGCGATCAATCCCAATGGTGTCGGTGATCGCACCGGGCTGAACATCGTCAATGCTGGTGGTGCGGGTACTCAAAAAGTTGAGTTTGGGCAATTTATTTCCACGGGTACTGTTACAGGCCTTGCGGAAATTGGTGGCTCACTGTTCGGAGTTAGCAACCTTGGTCAACTGTTTAGGGTCAACGCCGGCGATGGCACAAATGCCTTTGGAACGGTGAATTCGTTTACTACCGTTACGGACCTGACAGGCAGCCCCATTGCGTTTACAAGTCTGACAGCAGGTCCTCGAAATCTAGAGGGTGGTCGGTTTGCGCAAATGCTGTTCGGAACGACAGCAGATGGAACGATTTGGGCCTTTGATTCGGGTCTTGATGCAAGTGGAAACATCAAATTTCCGGCCACCGGTGGCGTAAAGCAACCGATATTCCCAGGCTTTTCTCCAAGCATTAAGAGCACCTCATCGCCCCTGAACTCAAGCGGCAGTGTGAGCGGAATCGACTTCTCGCCACTCGATGTAAATCTGTGGCACCAAACCAATACTCGCAATACGGATGCTGGCCATGGTCGGACCATTCCGTTTGATTCGTCGCAAGCGGCCGATCTCCAGGGTGGCAACAGCCTCTATTTCGGTTTCGAGGACGGAAATCGCGGCGCCACCAATCGCCAACAGGGAAGCTGGCAAGGGGTTTACAACGTTCCCGCCTATAACGGGAATTACAATTTACCAGGTGGAGCCCGAGGAGCGATCGTTAGCAACACGATGGACCTGCGCGGATACAGTGCGGATGATTTACCCATGCTGTATTTCAACTATTTCTTAGCAACTGAAAACTCCAATAGTACTTTGGATGACGGCGACGTTCGCATGAATGACGCCTTCCGCGTGTACGGCGCCGGCGAAGATGGAAATTGGATCCTACTGACTACCAATAACTCGGCGCTTTCGGGTGCTAATCGCAATACCGCTGCCGATGAATTTGATACTGCCATCAATCAGGACGTGGACCCGTATGGCAATCCTCTCTATACGCAGGAGACTTTCGACAACACCGGTTCTTGGCGACAGGCACGCACTTCGTTATCCACCTTTGCAGGTCAACAAAATGTTCGCTTGCGATTCGAATTTAGCAGTGGTGCGTCGTTCCGAACGGGAGACCCATTGTTAGGCGGCGTGGAACTGTCTGCAGTTGTCGGTGCCAAATTGACCGATGGCGAAGTCTTCCTAGTGACTCCACAGGACGGAGTCTCAGCGGTGGGAGCTAGGATCTTCGAATTGGATATGGGCTTGATCCTCGATTTGCCGGGTGGTGCGAGTATCACCAGCGGTGTCAGCCAAATGATCATCGGAGGCACCACCGTAACGTTCACGACGTCTGCTCCCGGGGTTAATGAAATTCAGTACTCACCAGCGGACACCCCTGCTCAAATTGCCACCAAAGTACGCGCTGCATTGCCGGCGATACTTGGAATTGCAGCGGGCAACATTACGGTGAATTCGTTGCGTCCCAACGTTTTGAATATCTCCGGGCTGGTTGCATCCAATGCGCCGAGAATTGGCGAAGTTGAAGCCAACAACTCACTAGCGACCCCCCAGAATATTGACGGTTCTGTTTGGACGCTTGGTCCCAATGCGAAAGTGGATAGCAGTACGACCCGACCGCACTTGTCGATCTTAGGTACAGGCAACGCTTCGTTCGATTACTACTCCTTCACTGCGAATGCCGGTGATGTTGGAGTTTTTGATATGGACGCTACTAATTTTGATACAGAACTTTTCTTGTATGACTCGGCCGGCAACCTGCTGGCGGAGAATGATGACGCGAACTTGGATCCTGGTAGTACCTCATCCTTTGACTCTTTTATCTCCCACACTTTCGCAACTGCGGGAACTTATATCATTGGTGTCGGGCGATTCAACTCGCTCGGTTTGCCGGGCGGTATCATTGGTTCAACGCCCTTGGCAGGTGATATTTATCAATTGAATATTTCCCTCGACGGTAAAGCGACGCTTGCGCCGAATTACGACGTCGTCGGCCTGCCGAAAAGTGTCATCGCAGGCGTCCCAGGAGTCACCGTGGGAGGAACGACTGGAATCGTCTCAGTCGCGATCAATCAGTCCATGACTGAAACCCAAGTTCGCGACGCTATCCGTGCGCAACTCGCAAGTACTTACAACAACCCGTTGGCTGCACCTACAGCCAATGCATCAGCCGTTCAGGCTTGGCCTGTCCACAATTCTACCCTGCGGTTGTTCAAGTATTCGGTTGCTCATAATAGTGGACTTGGGCTGACGACCAACCGCTCAGGCGATCAGTTCGGCGTGCAAGGCAGCACTGGCAATCGCATGGATGAACGCGCCCAGAACAATGCGTTTGAGGGCGTTTACATCGACGATATTATCGTTGGTTTCGCGGAACGCGGTGAGATGGTGTTCAATTCAACGGCTACCGACACGGTAACCAATTTCGTTGCCAATACCCACTATTCGGGCTTGGCGAGCACATTCGCCATTCCCCAAGTCGAACAGGGTGCCTATCAGCTGACCGTGCGAACGGCCGCCGAGTATGGGATCCAGGACACTACCCGAATTACATTACCGTTGGGACGGTCGTTTGATACGAACGCTCGACTGGCGCAGCAAGTGGGTATTCGTGTGACCACTAACCTAGCTGGCGCACCCAATGGAGCCGCCGGACAGTTCGCCGACGGAATCACCTTTACAATTAGCGATGGGTTCAATCAGGCTACCTTCGAGTTCGACGTAACCGTAGGCGCTGGGGATCGCGCTAGTGGCGTTACACCTGGAAACATCGCCGTTCGGATTACTGCCAATGCCACTCCCACACAGATTGCCACGGCAATTCGCGATGCGATCAATTCTTCGACCGCGCAACTCATTTTGAGTTTGAATGCAAGCTTGCAAGGCGAAATGACTTATGGGTCAGTGTTCGGCGACGTCGCCAACTCTGGCAGTGCATTCGTGCTGCTACATGGCGCGGCTGCAACCAGCCGTACGGGCGGACTCACGTTCTCCAGCACTCCATTGTTGACTGCTGTTAGTTCTGGAACGGAGTCGGCGAAATTCGGCGAAGATCTGGGCGATACGGAACGGCAACGCGAACAAGGGCAGATCCTGTTGGTTGGAAACTCGATCACCAACAGTTCGCAATTTGGTATCAACAACGACGCTGGAGCCCGCAATCAACAGGCCGCAGGCAGCCGCCCCTATCCTGGCTCGCCGATCCAATTACCGACTCCGAACCAGTTCGGTCTGGCTCCGGGTGTGGTAATCATGAACAACATTTTGGCGAATAATGCGTCGGGTGGATTGCGGTTGAGCGGTGATGGTGCCAATACCGGCATGGCGGTGCCCAGCTTGATCACACGTGTTATCAACAATACGGTATTCGGTGGCGCCGATGGTATTTTGGTGGACGAGGGTGCCTCGCCCACGATTCTCAACAACATCATCGCCAACACGACCAACGGTATTCGCAGTGTGGGCTCAACGGTTGTTTTGGGTGCCAACATTTTCCAGAACAACGGAACCAACACGGTCGGAACAGGCGGAAACGGCTCGTTTGCCGAACTGCTCAACCCGGGCGATCCGCTGTTCGTTAGTACCACGAATCGCAGGTTCTACTTGGCCGCAGGATCGAAGGCGATCGATTCTTCGCTGGAAGCCTTGCAGGAGCGACCCGAGCTAACGCAAGTCAAGAACGCCATTAGTTTGCCGCTGAGCCCGATGTTGGCACCGGATGTCGATGTTACCGGTCAGCGCCGCGTAGATGATCCATCCGTGAATTCGCCAGCGGGTTTGGGTGGCAATGTGTTCAAGGATCGCGGGGCAGTGGATCGCTCGGACTTCCTTGGTCTGAACGCGATTATTCTGCAACCGCAAGACAACGATTCCAAGTTTAAAGATGTCGATCGCAATACCACCTTCATTCAATTGACGGAAGGAGAATTGGAATTTTTCTCGCTGCTGTTGCAAGATACCAACGGTACCGGTCCAGATGATGCAACCGTAAATGCTGCTGGTGCGGTGATATTGACTGAGAATGGCAAGTTACTGATTCCCGATGTCGACTACGTTTTCGGTTACAACGCTAACAGCCGTACGATCCATTTGACACCTATCGCTGGAATTTGGCGAAAAGACAGCGTTTACGAAATCTCGCTGAATAACCGTGATGGTATTCAATTGAAGGTGGGGGCGGCGGTTGCGGACGGCAATCGGTACACGATCAATTACCCAGGCGGACCGAAGGTTTTTGAATTCGATACGGGTTCACCGGCTGGAGTTTCAGCGGGTGCAGTAGCGGTAAAAATCCAAAGCAGTTATACGCCCTATCAGGCTGCTGCTCAGTTGGTCGCAGCAATCAATGGCGCTGGAATTGGAATTACAAGTTACCTACAAGGTGACGGAACGCTGATGGTGCTGGGTGCGACGTCGATCACTGCAACGGGCGCTGCACTGGGAACGCCGTTGTCAGTCGGCGCGATTCGTGATTTAGCTGGTAATGCGCTGTTCCCCAATCGCGCCACCAGTTTGACTCAATTCACCATTGTCATGCCAGAGGTCAAATTGGACTTCGGCGATGCAACAGGTGTAAATATTCCAACGATTAAGGCTCCGAATTCGGGTGTGGCGCCTGTCGTTACCAATGGTGACGGTGCGCGACATGCACTTCTGCCAATCGACGTTCCCTTGTTGGCGCTAGGGCGCTTTGTCGATGCAGATACTGACGGAGTTCCATCGGCTTCAGCCAGCAGCGATGATACCGAGACGCTGGTTGCACTGGAAACACTGGGTACCCTCGGTGGAGCCTCGTTCAGTTTCAGTGGTTCAGCCACTCTTACGGTCAACCGAGCAGCGATTGTGGATGGTCAAACCTTCACCATCACGGACACGACGGCTCATCCGCTGTTTGGAGTAGTTTTTGAATTCACTACCGACGCTAGCGTAATCCCTGGCAACGTGCCGGTATTTGTGGCGGGCGGAGATACTTCGGCGATTGTGGCCAACAACTTGGCTGCGATTGTGAACGGAGCCGTTCAGGCGGGTCGGCTGGATGATTTGATCGCTGTGGTCGATTCGAGCAGTCCTCCGAATATTCGCTTAGTTGCCAATGCTGGTTATCAGTTGAACATCCCGGTTGCGACAGCTCCTGCGCTCGCACGCTTGGCGAACGGCAACTCGACGATCGTTCTGGCAAACACCGTATCGGCCGCAATGGATGGGAATCAATTTAGTATTCGCGACGGTAACGGCAACCTGGTTCGTTTCGAGTTGAATCATGTGCCGGCTGCTACAATTCCAGTTCCGGTTCCCGTAGGTATCGTCGGCATTGATCTCGATTTGTCCACAGCAACGCCAACGACTTTGGCGAGTGCAATCGCCACCGCAATCAACCAACAAATCGCTTTGCGAAATTTGGTGATGCCTCCCGCGACGGCCACTGCAGGGTCCGTCTCGATCGTGGTCGACGATGAAGAGGGCGTGTTGTTCAAGGGCATGTTCAACGCCAGTTCGAATCCGGTGATTGCCACTGTGACTTCGACGGGTGCTGGCATGTTGGACGCCTGGATCGATTGGAACGGCGACGGCGATTTCAACGATAGCGGTGAACAAATTATTGTCAGTCAGCCGGTGCAGGCGGGTGACAATACCTACAACTTGACCACTCCGATCAACGCGGCGGTGGGCTTTGTCAACGCGCGCTTCCGCTTGAGCACGCTTGGCGGGACACTCCCGGGCGGCCTGGCTGTCGGCGGTGAAGTCGAAGACTACTTGATTGAAATCGTCGCCGGAACGCCTCCCACTGCCGTCTCGGACGCGTACACGGTCAATGAGGATACGACGCTAAACGCCACGGATCCGCGCGGATTGCTCACACCGGGCACAGCCAATGATAATGGCGTGTTAGCCAACGATTCGGATGCTGATAATGATCTATTGGCCATTCCGCCCTACGTCGAACCGCGGTTCGTATACGATGAAAATCCGAACACAGTAGCCATTGATCCACTGGTCAACGTGAGCAACGGTATCCTCACATTGAATCTAGACGGTACCTTTAGCTATGTTCCGAATCTCGATTTCAATGGCACGGATCGATTTGTCTACAACGTGATTGACCAGCGCCTGCGCAGCAATGTGCCCACGACGGTCACGATTACGGTGGTGGCTCAGAACGATGCACCGTTGGCGGTCAACGATACTATCTCGAATGCAGTAGAAGATATCGCCGTTGTACGCGCTGGTTCGGTCTTCACCGTCAATGACTACGCCCACTTCGGGATGGCTCCAGGCGCTAGTTTCTCCGCGAATGCGAGCAACGAAAGCGGTCAAGTTCTGACGTTAGTTGGCGCTGCGATTATCTCGGATATGACGACCAGCTTTGGGGGGATCGCTGGTCTCGGAGTTCGAATTGCGGCGAAACCTGGACAAGGAACTTATGGTATCCGCGTCAATGTCTTAACAAGCGATTTGGGCGTCGGTACTCTGCCAACGGTGAGTGTTGTCAACAGCACGATTACGGTTACGCTTAATAGCAACGCAGCTTCCATCTCGACGGTGAACAACTTTATCGCCGCGATCAATGGCAACGCGGCAGCCTCGACACTGGTCAGTGCGGTGGTGACTTCCGGAGCGGGCACAACGCAGATTGGCAATGTCGCGCCGGCCTACTCGCCGTTAGTGGTTCCACCATCCGGCGGAACGTTCTCGGTGGCAAGCAACCAACTGACTTACACACCTCCGGCGCACTACAACAGTAACATCGGCGGGCCTGCCCTGCTGTTGTTGACCATTCAAGATGATGCTTCCGCCGGTCCGATCGCTAATTTGACGTCGACCAGTACACTTACGATCAACATTGCAGCGGTCAATGATCGTCCACAGTACGACCCTTGGAGCGACCCTAAAGAAGTTGCCACGATCGAAGTGCGAAACGACAACGTCGGAGCACTGGTCACGGTACCCAACTTTATCACGGGCATTATGCCAGGACCTGTGGAAGCCGTGGACGAAGCGACTGGACCGTCGCTGGTGGCTGCCGAAAATCAGTTAGTGACATTTTCGCCTGCTCCACCCTTGGTACGGGCGCTCAACCCAGCCTTGTTCGCCGTTCAGCCGACGATTGCAGTAGTGGGGACTACCGGGACGCTGACTTTCCAACTAGCCCAAGATGTGAACCGAGTCACTCCGTTCCCCAAGATTCTGGTGGAAGTGATCGCGCAAGACTCCGGCGCATTGGGCGGTGCAAATAACGATCTCAATCAATCGATAGCGCGGACCTTCACTATCGTTCCGACCGAAGTGAACGATGCTCCCGAGTTTACGATTCCAGTTTCGACGGGCTCTCTCGAAGATAAAGGCGTCGTGACAGTTGACTCGTTCATGACAGGAATTCGCAAGGGACCAGTGACAGCGCTGGATGAGGTCGCGCAGACTTTGAGTATCACGATTGTGGCAGATCCAACGGCGTTTACCGCCACTGGTTATCCCACGATTGATTTGGCCACGGGGCAGTTGCGCTACGAGACAGCACCTCACGTGAATCGTTATACAGGACAGAATTTCAATGTTTCCGTTACCGTTAGCGATGACGGCGGCACGGCTAATGGTGGAGTCGATCGTACAACGAAGAGCTTCTTGATCGACGTGACTGAACTGAACGATGCGCCAGAGTATGCTATGCCGAGCGTAACGTCCGCTTTCGTGGAAGATCCGAACGCGTTGCCCAATGCACCGACGGTTGTACCTGGATTTGTCACCAGCATCATGCCGGGGCCGGTAGCAGCCGTCGATGAAGGTCCACTGCGTGAAAATCAAGTTGTCAGCTTTGTCGTGACCGCTTTGGACCCGACGCTGTTCGATCCGGCTTTCTTGCCTGCTATCAGCAACGCAGGCACGTTGACCTACCGCTTGCGTCCTGACGTCAATCAGATCACCCCCTTCCCACGTATCCTTGTCCGCGTTGTGGCGGTTGACACAGGCTTGAACGATGCAGGTAATGCAGTTCCGCGGAACATCAACAACGCAGCACCTCGCACATTTACGATTTTGCCCGATCCTATCAACGACGCGCCTGAATTCAATCTCACTGCGACGGCGAATTCGCGGGAAGATGCGGGTGTGGTGACGCTGGCGGACTTTGTTACCGGCGCAGCTCCTGGACCGGTAACGGCTCTGGATGAGTTGGCATCGCAAACTCTAACGATTACTGTCGTGGCGTTGGATCCAACCGCCTTTACCGCCACGGGTCAACCGAAGATCGTCTTGGCTGCAAACGGCAAGGGAGTCTTGACCTATCAAACCAACCGCGATGTCAACAGTTTGACAGGTCACGACCTGCGAGTGCGCGTAACATTGAAAGACAACGGTGGCACAGCCAACGTGGGAGATGTCGATACCACGATCAAGACATTCTCGCTGGTAGTAGCGGCGATCAACGATGCGCCGAGTTTCTCGTTGCCTGCGGTGCCATCGGTAACAGTGGATGAGGACAATGAATCGGTAACCGGTGTGACGCCTACCGTGCTGCCGATGGCAACCAATGTGGTAGCCGGCCCGGCGACGGCACTGGACGAAACCACCATTCCTGCCACCCGTCAAACGCTGGTCTTCGATACGACTTCGGTCACCAATGCAGGCTTGTTTGTCAGTCAACCGATGTTGTTGCCCAATGGAAACCTGACCTTCACGACTCGCAAGGACCGCAACGGTCAATCGGTTGTGGTGGTGCGTTTGCGCGACAGCGGCGCTGACGCAACGACGGGCAATGGCGACATCAATGTCTCGGCCGAACAAACCTTTACGATCAATATTCGGGCGATCAACGACGCACCTGAATTCGCGATTCAGCCAACAGCGACCAGCCGCGAGGATCAAGGCTTGGTGAGCATTCCTAATTTTGCGACAGGGCTGAGTGCTGGTCCAGCAACCGCTGTCGACGAACTCAGTTCGCAAATATTTACGGTTCACGTGCGAGCGCTCGATCCAGCGGCCTTTAGCGTTCAGCCTGCAATTGCTGCGGACGGTACGCTGACGTTCCAAACCGCCTTGGATGTAAACTCGACCATGGTCGACCGCGACTTGCGCGTTGAAGTCTACGTGGACGACGATGGTGTTGCCGGACCTCCTCCCAACGATAACATCTCCGATCCGAAAACGTTCACCATTATTACGACTGCCGTCAATGATGCACCGGTGTTCACGCTGCCGGTAACTCAGGTAGATGTTATTGAAGATGTGGAGCAGTTCACGGGTGTTTCACCAACGACGGTTACGGGCTTTGCCACAGGAGTGGCTCAGGCAGTCGGTTTGTTGTCGCCCATACGGACAGCGACGGACGAACTGAGTCAGACACTGAGCTTCGAAGTACTGTCGGTTACGGCACCCGAACTGTTCAGTGTGCAGCCGACGATTTCAAACACCGGCGTGCTCTCATTCCGCACGGCACAAAATAAGAACGGCAAAGCGGTCGTTATTGTCCGACTATTGGACAACGGAGCGTCTAGCCCCGTGCCGAACGATAACGATTCGGATCGCAAGACATTTACGATTTCCATCGCACCGATTAACGATGCACCGCAATTCGATATCCCAAGTAGCCTAACGGTTGCCGAAGATGCTGGGCTGTTCTCGCAAAACAGCTTTGCAACCAATGTCCGTCGCGGACCAGTCGGCTCAGAAGACGAGAACAGTCAAGAAATTAAGTTTGAGGTAGTTGCCTTGAGCCCAAGTTCCTTTACGGTTCAGCCAACGATCGGAGTCGATGGAACGTTGATTTTCCAAACGGCTCCGAACGTAAACATCGCCAATGCAGATATGCGGGTGCGTGTTCAGTTGACTGATAACGGGGCCAGTTCTCCTGCACCGAATACCAATCTTTCGCTCATCAAGACGTTTACCGTCAATGCGACGCCGGTAAATGATCCACCCATTCCGAATGCGTTCGGAGTCGTGATCAACGAAGACGAGAGTGTGACGATTCTGGCGGCTGATGTTTTGGTTGGCGACCGACCTGGTCCAACTGCCGATGAAAACAACCAGCTCATGTCGATCACGCAAGTTGAGCGAACGTCGGTCAACGGCGGAACAATCATCCCGGTCTTTAATGGTAGCGAAATAGTTTCGTTCCAATATACGCCACCTCAGAACTTGGTAGGTACTGATACTTTCCTCTATGTCGTGACCGATACGGGCGTGCCTGCACGCAGCGGAACTGGGACGATTACGATATCATTGTTGGGAGTGAATGATCCTCCGCAGTTCGTTAAGGGCTCCGATCAGATCGTGCCGGAGGACTCGCAGTTGACCACCATCTCAGGTTGGGCGACCAGCATTCTGCCTGGCCCTCCAGGCGCAGTTGACGAGCTGAATTCCCAAACGGTGTCATTTACTTCGACGGCTGATAAACCCGCACTTTTCGATGTGCAACCTGCTATCGCCAGCGACGGCACTTTGACCTTCAAGCCAAAGCCGAACGCAAATGGAGTAGCCATCGTGACGGTGATTGCTGTCGATAATGGAGCGATTGCGGCTCAGTCGCAGCCCCAAATCTTCACAATCTCGATCAATCCAGTGAATGATCCGCCTGTCTTTACGGCTGGTCCAAGTGTCTCCGTAGTTGAAGACAGCGGGCCGTTCTCGCGACCATGGGCGACAAGTATTGCTCCGGCTGCAGGCTTGCTACTATTGCCGCCAACCGCTACAGATGAATCGAGCCAAGTGGTTGATTTCACTTTGGTTGCTGACAAGCCAAATCTGTTCTCGGTACAGCCATCTATTAGCAGCAGCGGACAACTACAGTTCACTCCGAATCGCGATGCTTTCGGGACTGCGCTAGTAATCGTACGTGCTGTGGATCGAGGTCCATCCGGCGGCTTGGATCAAAATACTTCCGCTCCGCAGACTTTGACGATTACCATTACGCCAGCCAACGATGCGCCGGTTGCAGTTGCTGATACGCTCAACACCAACGAAAACACTTTGCTGACGTTGGCTGCACCGGGCTTGCTAGCCAATGACACCGATGTTGATTTACCGAACGACGTGTTAACGGCAGTGCCTGGTATTTTCCAATCGGCACTGGGTGCCAAGGTGACGATCAACGCCAACGGCTCGATTACCTACGATTCCTCGTTAGTCGATTCCATTCAACAGTTGACCACCGGGCAAAGCGTGCAAGATACGTTTGTCTACAAGATTAAGGATTCGGCGGGAGTTGAGAGTATCGCAGCCACGGTTTCGGTGAATGTTGCCGGTGTCAACGATGCACCGACAGCTCGCGACGATGCCTACAACATCAATGTCGGCCAAAGCCAGTTCTTGGATGTGTTGGCTAACGATTCTGATATCGATTCGCCTATCAATCCGGCAACGATTAGCGTCACTTCGCTGCCTGCTTTTGGTACCGTTTTGATCAACCAAACAGGGGTAATCCAATACACGCCTGGCGGTGGTTTCCGCGGTATCGATTCGTTCCGCTACACCGTTCGTGATACAGCCGGCAATGTATCAAACGAAGCGCTGGTAACGGTTACGGTCAATAATCGACCCGTGGCCAATCCAGACACTGCGATTACTTTTAAGAACCAATCCATCGATATTAATGTGTTGGCCAATGATAGCGATTTGGATGGTAGCTTGAATCCAGCCAGCGTGCAGATCGTATTGACTCCTTCTCCGAGTGGCACAGCCACGGTATTGGCGAACGGTTCAATTCGCTTCGTGCCGGCGACGAACTTCTCAGGCACGGTGACGTTGTCGTATGTCGTCAGCGACGATATTGGCACGGTGTCCAATGTTGCGAACGTGGATATCCGCGTGCAGCGGAGCAGGTGGCAGAATCCGCGTTTGGCATTGGACGTGAATGCCGACACGTTTATCTCGCCGATCGACGCGCTATTGATAATCAACAAGCTCAACGATCCAACATTTGAACGCGACTTAACCAAGTCGAACTTTGTGCCACCACCCTTCTTGGACGTGAACGGTGACGAACTAGTTTCGCCGCTCGACGCACTGTTGGTCATCAACTACTTGAACTCAAACCGCGGCGCGGCAGAAGGCGAAGGTGAAGCCAATTTGTCGGCGACAACTTACGCCATGATGGTTACCCCTCAGCAGATGATTGCGGCGGTTGGAAACCAGGTTGTCCAAGAGCTTCAGTTGACGTTGAACGAATCTTTACTGAACGCTTCCACGGATTCGCACAATTCCACGAGTGCATCGCTGGCGGGATGGTTCGATGACGACCAGGACGAAGAATTGGTCGAAGGGCTTTTCTGCTCTAGCGACGAAAAGATGGAAAAAGTAGTCGATGCGGTCGATTCCTATTTCGAAACCATAGGCCCCCACTTCGCCTAGTGGTTTAGGGCTTGGGTCCGCCGACTGAAACTTGAAAAGCCTCAGCCACTGCTGGGGCTTTTCTATTTCGTGCGCTGCTACCAAACCACATTAGAATTTCGTAAAATCTTCGACTGTCGAATCCAATCGCCTTGATCTCGAAACTTTTCGCAATCGGAGCCGTTGATGACTCAGCCGTCCGCAATCAAAGAGCGCAGAGAGAGGTATGTGGAGGTGCTGCGAGCGATCGGAAATTTGGATGAGTTCACTACGAAGGAAGTGCAGTCGCGTTGTGTCGAAGCCAAAGCTGCCTTCATCACACGCTTGTTAAAGCAATTGCAAATGGAAGGAATGCTGCAAACCCGCGGCGGGGCCAGCGATACTTATGCGTGGACCGGCCTCAAGGCTGCGTTCCTTGACGAAGAATGGATTGATCGCCAACTTAGCGGCGATCAAGTTACTCAGAGCCCGCTGGAAGAGCGACCTCGCGAAAGGCTGCTAAAACTCGGGGCAGACAATTTGCGAACGAGCGAGCTGTTGGCCATTTTGATTCGCTCTGGGCGAAAAGGCGAGTCGGCTGTGCAAGCCGGTCAGCGGGTTGCAAACAGGTTTAATGAACGTCTCGATACATTGCGAACTCTCTCGCCTGTGGAACTGAAGAAGATCAGTTCAGCGGTATCGGAAGTCGCTTATTGTCAAATCATGGCGGGAATCGAACTGGGTCGGCGTGTTGCCGAGTCATTGCAACGAAACGGGGTGCGGCAGGATAAACTCAGTTGCACTGCAGCCGCCATCGAATACTGTTCACGATACTTTTCTCGCTTGGTAGACGACGCTTGCCAAGAAGAGTTTCATATTGTGACACTCGATACAAAATTGCAGCCGATCGCAAACCACCAAATTACTGTCGGCACGCTCGATTCGAGTCTCGTGCACCCAAGGGAGGTATTTCGGCCAGCCATCCGCGAGGCGGCGTCCTCAATTCTACTAGTTCACAACCACCCTTCCGGCGATCCTACCCCAAGTAGCCAGGACCGAGCGGTTACCGACCGCCTCAAGCGAGCGGGGGATTTGATCGGCATACAGGTGATCGACCACATTATTGTCGCGTCGCGCGGCTGCATCAGTTTGGCAGATTCGTAACAAGTTCATTTTTGCTTTAGTTGACTTGGCTGACCCAAGCAAATATACTTCCGTAATGAGCACAAATCGCCCATTTTGACTTAACCGCTAGATTCGTAACTATTTGATGAGGTGTAATCATGATTCAAGCACGGCTGGCAGCTTGTATGCTTGGACTGTGTGGACTTTCCGTGCCGGCGATGCCCCAAGCATTCGGGCAAGGTCCATCAGCTAGACTCACTCAACAGATTGATTCGGCGGCAGTTTACCTCAATCCACTTCAAGTAAATCAGTGGGTTGGTTTAGACGCGAATAATAGTATCACAGGAAAACTTGTCGCGATTGACGCAGCAGGCGAACTCTCACCGCGCCCGGCAGTTGACGTGTCGCTGGTTCAGAAGGGCAAGGCGATTATTCGAGCCTCCACGGGCGCAGATGGTGCGTTTCATTTCACGAACATTCCCGCAGGCACATATTCCTTCGTCGCCCAAGGCGAATATACTTTTGCGACCTTTGGTATTCACGTTTTGCCAGCGGGTAGCGGTTCATCTTCTTCTTTTCAAGCCTATGCTTCGACAACTTCGTCTGCCAAAGCAATCGAATTGATCAGAGAGAATTGGGTTCCTGTTTCGCAGGGCGGTGCTTCTCCGATGTTTACAAAAGATCCATTGGGCGACAAACGAATCGTTAGTTCTTCCCCAAAGGTACTTCTTCAAAACGGCGATCTTTTTGGACAAGTGGCTCCTGCGGGGCGACAAAGTTCCGAACAAGATCTAACCGGCAATGTGGCTTATGCTTTGCAAGATGGTCAAAGCGTCGCTGCGGCTCCAGTTGGTCGCGATGGCAAGTTTCGCATGATTGCTTTGCCAGCGGGTGTTTATGATCTTGTGGTAGTCGGAGAGGATGGTACCGCAGTGTTGGCATTCGAAGCCGTCGGACCGCAGCCGATTGCAAACAATCAGTCTGCTAGTAGTGCCCGCTTCGTTGCCTTTCAAGACACCGCGAATGCGCTCAACGTCGAAATGTCGGATCCCATGAACTTGGATAATTCAGAAGAAATTCCTGCGCCTGTCATTGAAGACACCGGTTTTCTGATTCCAGGTAATGGTCAGCCGTTTATGGGCCGCGGCGGAGGTGGAGGTGGCTTTGGTGGTGGTGCAGGTGGTGGCGGTGGCGGACTTGGTGGCGGCGGTATCGGTGGTTTGCTAGGAATTGCTGGCTTGGCCGTAGGTATAGCTGCGATTTCCCAAAACGATAATTTCAATCCTCTCCAGTCAACCATTATCACCCCTTAAATTGACCTTTTTCTCATACGACAACCAAGCCACTTTATTGCAAAGTGGCTTTTGTTGTTTCGCGGCGTAAGTCTTACGCTCGAAACAGCCCTACAATGTTGTGGAGTGGCAGCCGCAATAGCCGATAAGATTGCCGAGCTCCCATTTCCACGTGTTGATAACTTTTGGCCTGGATGGAATCCCGCATGGCACAGGAAAACTACTCCAAGTACCAACAAAAGGTCATCAGGGGGTTCTACAACAACCGCGATGCAATTGCATTCCAGCGAGCCCAGGAGCTTGTGACCGAACTGTATCTTACGGAAGGCAAAAAGCGGGAAAAGGTTTGGGAGACCTTGGCCAAAAACCTTGAAAAATTGGGAGTGCCCGCCGATCAAATCGCGCATTTGAGAGCTCAGGATAAACCTGAGTTGGTGGCGAACTTGATTACTGAGAAAGCGTAATGGAAACGCGGCAAACCGCCTCCAGGCCGTAGGCGGACTTGACGAAGCCAAGGCAACTTCTAGACTGGTTGCTCGCGAAAAGAGGTCAGTCGGCGAGCACGGATGACCGATAGCTGTACGAACACTGCCCAGGTGGCGAAATTGGCAGACGCGCAACGTTGAGGTCGTTGTGGGGGCAACCCCTTGCTGGTTCAACTCCAGTCCTGGGCACTTTAATCTTGAATGATGTGTGTGTGGCGTAAGCTTCTAGCTTGCGATGTGGCGTAAGCTTCTAGCTTGCGATGTGGCGTAAGCTTCCAGCTTGCGATGTGGCGTAAGCTTCCAGCTTGCGTTTGAGTTCTATATTCCGACGAGCAGACTGCTTACCCTTGCTCACGTTATGCAGCTAAGCAGTTTGTGGCCAATCCTGCCATGCACCCAGCCAGATTTTCAACGGACGAGTTGCTTGCAAGCTGTGTGCTGCGAGCCCTTCGGCGGGGTGGCCCCGGGGGGCAGCATCGCAACAAGGTCGAAACGGCTGTTGTGATCGAACACACGCCGACAGGCGTCCGGGCCGAGGCGAGCGAACGACGAAGCCAAGCGGACAATCGTCGAATGGCAATCCTACGCTTGCGATTGTTGCTGGCCGTGCGGCATAGGGAGCCCAGTGCAGCGACCGCAGTGGGTCTGGAGCCGGCAAGTCCACTGTGGCATAGTCGTGTATCTGGCACTCGGATTGTCGTCTCGACCGAGCACGAGGATTTTCCCGCAGTTCTGGCTGAGCTGCTTGATGGGCTGCATGTGCTGGCTTACGACATGGGCGAGGCGGCCAAACACTTTGCGGTCACCAGCTCGCAGCTTGTTAGCCTGCTGCGTTCTCACCCACCAGCGCTCACCTGGGTGAACTCAAACCGAACCGCTCTGGGCGTCAACCGTTTGCGATAAGCGGATTTTCTTCACGTCGAACAACTCCTCGCGCAACTTAGAAGTTGTACTTGGTGTTGTTTGCATCGAAATCGGTGTTGGTCATATTCAAGTTGAGTTTAATGTTGCGGTAGGTGTACTCTTCAAGCAGTTCTTTCTCGGCACCTTCATGAGTTGGCCAAGAGTAAGCCGCATAACGGACCGGAATGTTCAAGTTGTCGTCGATCAAATTCT
>JANLQO010000268.1:0-9031 GCA_031367855.1 Planctomycetia bacterium
CGCAACATGCCACTGTCCGCCAACTGCTGTTTCCAGTCCGCCATCGCTGGATCGCTCATGATGTAGAGAATTGTGCCGACAAGGGCCGCCAACATGAACAGGGTTTGTAACGTGTCGGTCCAAACGATCGTCTTCACACCACCCTGCAACGTATAGAAAAAGATCATTAGCAAGACCACGCCACTGGTGACCCAAAACGGAATCCCGATTGACTCGAGCAAGTACTGGTGAATCACGTACAGCACGATGTAAATCCGCGCCGTCGCCCCCAAAAGTCGACTGACAATGAACAGCGTGCTCCCGGACTTGTAACTCACTTCACCCAATCTCTGTCGCAAATAGCCGTAGATGCTGGTGAGTTGTAATCGGTAGTAAAGTGGCAGTAAGACACTGGCTACAATCCAGTAGCCGATCACATAACCAATGACCACTTGCAAGTAGGTCCAATGGGACTTGTAAACCGCCCCCGGCACACTGATGAATGTTACGCCGCTCAGCGAAGTTCCCACCATGCCAAACGCAACGATCCACCACAGACTCTTGCGTTCGCCCGAGTAAAACGCATGTTCGCCGGCACCACGCGACGTGTACCATGCGATCACCAATAGCAGGGCGAAGTACCCAAAAACGACGACTAGCAATAGGCTTGAATTCATCTTTGCATTCTTTCGTCGTGGCAATCAATACGTGTGGCTTGCGCGGCATGGACGCGCCGTAATTCCAAGAGTGTAACAGCGTACCAAAGGCAGACGGTAGGTAAGTCGTGCGCTATTTGAGCGTGCCACTGGCTCTGCCAGTCTGCCGCAGGGCTGCATGAATGAATTAAGTTGACTCAGCTTTGGCCTTTGGCGCCCTATCAAAATGTGCTAGCAAGCTTGGCAACAAGAACAGGTCACAAACTAGCGCCGAGATCAATGTAATAATCCCCAGAATTCCGAACACGCGGTGATCGCGAGTCTGACTGATCAATACAGAACTGAAACCCGCCACCAAGACGATGGTGGTCATAATCATCCCAGTACCAACGCCTTGAAACGCTTGTTGCAAGGCCAGTCGTCGATTGGGTTGATGCAGTTGCTCTTCGCGATATCGCGACAAAAAATGAATCGTGTCATCGACGGCAATTCCCAAGCAGATGGTGAACGAACAAACGCTAACGATATCCAGAGGCCAACCGAAAATAGCCATGAACGTCCCGGCGGCGGCGAGCGGAACCATGTTGGGAATGATTGCAATCAAGCCAAGTTTCAATGAGCGAAACGCCACTCCCATCACGATCAAAATCTCAATGGAGGCTGTCCCTAAACTCAGCGCCAAATCCGAAACGATCTTGTACAGATTTCTCCAGCGCCAAATCGGCCCACCGCTCAATTGACAACTGTAGCCCGCATGCCGTTGCGAGATTCGTTTCAACCCGGCTTCAACCCGTTCGAATGTTGGCTTGTATTTCGCGGTTCCCAAATCTTTAACTCGAAAAGTTATCGTCGCTTGCCGTTTATCCGGATCGTACAACGCCAATTTTAACGGTGGAGGCAGCAACTCGGACATCGGCATCTTCTCTACCGCCGACTCTTCACCTGGCAATGCCGCCAACAATTTGCATAGCGACAACGGGTGCGCCAGCAGCGGCTCTTGCTCCAGCAACTTGTCGATTTCGTCGATCACGATTGCCGTTTTGCCAGGATCCTCGCTGTCGTTGTTCCAATTCACATAGATATTTCCGACTTCCAATCCGCCCATTGAATTGTCGAGCTCAGCCATGGCATGTTGGGCTTCACTGCCACTAGGCAAAGCATTCGATTGCCGATCATCCGGCCGCAACTGAAATGTCATCGACGCTAGCACAAACAATAAGAAAATCGCAAAATAGGCGACGTACCGAGAATATTGCACTACCGCCATCACCGGTTCGCCGACGTGTTGCAAATACCGATCAACTATTCCACGATCGGCACCTTTTGCAAGTTGACGTCCCAAACGAGTACAACACGCAAGCGGAATGACTAACAAGACAGCCACTAGAATCGTAGACGAACCCAACACGCACGAGTACGCAAACTCGCGAACTACTTCATTGCGCGAAAACCCCAACGAACCCATTCCGATCGATGTAGTGATGGTCGTCAAACTGCAAGCCACTCCCACGGTTGCCAATGCATTGCGGCAAGCCACTTTCGGCAACTGACCGTCGCTCAAGCACTGACGAATGTAGACCATCATGTGCACGCCGTCCGCAAAACCAACTAAACTCAACAGTACCGGCAAAATCACTTGACTGAACGGGTTGTCTTCCCAGCCAAAGTAGCGCAGGAATCCGAGCGACCAGAATACCCCCAGCGCCGGCGCGGCGGCGACAACCAACACAACTGTGAAACCGCGGAACAGAATGATGGCCATCCCGAGAATCATCCCGTAACCGATCAACTGAAACGTGAGCTCATTCGAAGCTTGGTTCTCGAGCATCGCCAGGCGTATAGGCACACCGCCAGTCATGGCAAACGTCATCTGCACGCCCGGATGCTTGGCCAGCGTATCTTTTGCAACCTCGATCACATGCGTCGTGCAATCCGCGTCTTCGTCAACGAAAACCCAATTAAAATTAATCCCAATCAGCAGCGTGTTGCCATCTTTCGATAAGAACATACCGACGACCAGGGGATGTTTGAGGGCTTTCTCCTTAGCGACTGCAAAGCGCTGGGGAGAAGCTTGACCTCGTGGCAGAATCGGTTCCGACAAACCAAAGATATTCAGCGGAGGAGCCTGATCGAGCCACTGAATACTGGCGATCGTATCTTGCTGTTCAAGCGTATCAACAATATCGCGTATCGCTGCCGCACCTTCGCGACTAAAAATCGCCTGCGATTGAACCACCAAGAACGCCTGCGCCCGGCCGAGCGAATTGCGCTCGACATTCATCGCTGGAGTTTGGCGTCGTGCGTTTGCTTTGTTGTCCGCAACCTCTTTCGCAACCGCTACGGGTCGCATAACCCGCCAAAGTTCCTGCGTCCATGTCGGTCGCAAATAGCCACCCAACGCAGTCAGGCAAAGCATCATCAGGACCAGCGAGCATATCCAGGGATGGTCAACGATGCTGGCAAATGCGCGCGAGATCCGCGACTGGGGCAAACTACTGTCCACGCTTTGCCCTTGCCGCTGTGATCAATTCATCCCGAGTGATGACACCGCTGCGATCCGAATCGATTTGATTAAACGAATAGTCCTTAACAATGCGAGGAACTTCGGCAACGCTGACTGTACCATCCTTGTTCGCATCAAATTTGGACAAGAAATGCGCTGCGAATTCGATCTGCCCACTGCTCGGCTCATCCGCTTGCTTACTCGGCGTTTGAACTTCGGCTAGAGCCATGGCTGCTACATCGCGTTTGAGTGGTTTAGCAACTTCCAAAAAGGCCACGGACATCTCTTCCCAAGTCTGGTCGCCCCAGACCACGTATTCTTCCGGGGCGGGATTGAAGGGGTTCGCTTTCGAGTTATCAAAGGTCGTCGTTAACTCGAGCGATTTCAAGTCGGTGAATCGCAGCGGTTCGGAAAGCTCGTAGGTATGCTGCCAGTTAAAATCATATTGCGGCACTTTTAGCAGCGTACTGCGATCTTCCGCTGCTGAGTTGCGGCCTGCCACGGCAACTAACTCGAACGCCTTGCCACGCAAATGCATGTGCGGCGACACTGCGAGCAACATTCCGTCGCGGGGTAAACGATTGACGCTCGAGGCAACCTCGTGATGTGCTGCGCCCGGAGGAATCTCGAACTCCTGATCGATTCCGACCATGGTGAAGACCTCATGGGTTACATCGCCAGCTTCCATAAATGTCAGCCCAATTTGCGAAGCGTCCGTTTGCTCTTTTCCGTTAGGCGTGTAGTGCATCTGAAACACAAACTTCGAACCCGCCGGAATTTTGCGGGCGAAACCCGCAGGGAAAATGGTCGCTCGTTGTCCGGGCACATACGCGGTCAACCAACCGATGCCGGAAAAATCGACGCCATCTGGAGGTCGCACAAATACGATCGCGTGATGCACGACCGCTGGATTGCCCGGTACAATTTGCGCTGATGAAACCCAACGATCTTCCGAGATTTTTGGATCGACCACGAAATATTGGTAATCCACTGACCCGCTCGCCGGAATCTTGTAGGGTCTGTCGCGCATGGTTACGACTAAATCTGGTGCCTTCGCCAGCCGCCAGCCATCAACGAATCTTGGTTGAGGAGGCAAGTCGGTTTGGTTTCCGTAGGGGGTTCCCGCTTTGACCCATTCCTTCAAAACTCGCAGCGCACTCTCCGGCATGTGTCGTTCGTTTTTGAACGAACCGAATTGCGGATCGGCGTGCCACGGCGGCATTCGCTTTTGCTCGACCACTTCAACGATCATCTCAGACCATCCGCGTACCTCGTCGTAGTCAGTAATGTCAAAAGTGCCAATCTCGCCCGCTCGATGACACTCAACGCAATGCTCGTTAAACATCGGCGCGATCGTTTTGCAGTAAGTGACCTCTGTCGGCGCGATCGCAGCCAACTTTTCGAATGTAATCAAGCAACCCACAGGTTCCACACGAGAGTCGATCAACGCCTTACCAGACAGCACAGAAGTGATTGCGTTTTGCAACAAATTTGTACTTGCCGCCGAACGCTTAACGCCGGGCGCGTATTGATCGTCGATTCGGCCGCTATAACGCACTTTGCCAGCTGCATCGATCACAAATACCTCAGGCACCCGCGTCGCCTTGAGCTGCCGAGCAATTACTTGCTTCGCATCCTGAACTTGTGGGAACGAAACGTCCAGTTCTTTCACGAACCTGCGTACGTCCGCTTCCGAGTCGTGCAAGTTACAATGCACACCGACAAAGCGAACTCCGTCCTTGGCAAAGTGCTTCGCCATTTCATCCAGACGCACTGCGTAGAATCGTGATACTGGGCACTCGGTCCCCAGCATGCAGTAAACATGCAACTTCGCATCCGCAAATGAAATGACCTCACCGTCAATTGAAATCAGCTGCGCGGATGGCATTTCGCTATTTTGCGGCTCTTCAGCCTGCGTCGCCAGCGAAATAAGAACGCACAGCACGCCGGCTAAGCATTGGTAGTTTTTCATAAACCTTCGAGTCCTCTCGGGCCGCAGTTCAACTCTGGCCTCTGTAATTCTATTTGTTGGCGAGTCCGTTAGCGGGTTCACCGGGCGCCCAATGCCACTCACATTGCGTGACATCAGGTAGGCGAGTCTCCCCGAGACCCGCAATAACCGCGATAAAATCGCGGTGTCCGTCTCGGAGTGACGGACCGACGTATCCTAAAATTACGGTCAAATGGCGCACTAAGCATTGGCGTTCAACCAACCGGCCGCTTCGAGGGCGAAGTAGGTCAGGATCATGTCCGCGCCGGCGCGTCGAAACGCGAGCAAACTCTCGAGTACGCATTTTTCCCGATCCAGCCAACCGTTCTGCGCGGCGGCGGCCAACATGGCGTACTCGCCGCTCACCTGATAAACGGCTGTCGGGACCGCAAAGGTCTGTTTAACGCGGTAAACGATATCAAGGTAAGGCATGCCGGGCTTGATCATTACGATGTCAGCGCCTTCTTGCAGGTCAAGTGCTACTTCATGGAGTGCTTCGTTGGCAGCGGAGGGCGGCATTTGATAGGTCTTTTTGTCGCCGCTGCCGAGGTTACCTTTGGATCCTACCGCATCGCGAAACGGACCGTAAAAAGCCGACGCATACTTGGCGGCATACGACATGATCAACACGTTCTGAAAGCCGGCTTCATCGAGCGCATTTCGAATTGCGCCTACACGTCCGTCCATCATGTCCGACGGCGCAATCACCGAAGCGCCCGCCGCCGCTTGTACGACCGCTTGCTCGCGGAGCACGTCAAGAGTTGCATCGTTCAAGATTTTACCCTCGCGCAGCAATCCGTCTTGACCATGCGAGGTGTAAGGGTCCAGCGCGACGTCGCAAACGATCCCTATCGAATCGCCAAATCGCGAGCGGACGGCTGCTGTCGCCGCACAAATCAAGTTTTTCGAATTCAGTGCTTCGTGTCCATCCTCGGACTTCAGTTCGGGTGGAGTAACAGGAAACAGCGCGATCGCTGGAATCCCCGCCGCAATCGCCGCTTCCACTTGCCCAAGCATCACATCGACACTGAAGCGCTTCACGCCGGGTAGGCTTGTCACGTCATCCTGTTTCCCATTGCCTGGCAAAATAAATAGCGGCCAGATTAGATCACTGACCGTCAATCGATGCTCGCAAACCAATTCACGGGACCAAGGAAACTGGCGTAAGCGACGCATGCGAGTCTGAGGGAAACTGCCTCGCGAAATATTGAACGTCATTTTTCGGCTCTAACAAGAAAATGGGGGATGCGGGTAATCATGGGTCCAGCAGATGCGATCCACGCTGGTTAGCTTGGATTGTACCCTCCGGAACCAAATCAAGTACAATCACATTGGGGCGCGACAGCTCTTCTGTTTCGAGACATTTTCTGGCTGAGCGAGAACATTGAACCACAATCGATATGAGTGCAAGATGCGAATCATGGCTTGCGCCGTGAGTTGTTTACTGTTGAGTTGTTTACTGGCGATCGGCGCTATGGCTCAATCCAACGACTTTCGCGCAACTTTTTCGCTTGTTCCAGCTTCACAAAGCGGCGTTGACTTTGTGCATACCGATGGTGGTACAGGTGATCGCTATATCGTAGAAACAGTGCTCGGATCGCTGGCGTTGTTCGACTACGACAACGATGGGTTGATCGATATCTACTTCGTCAACGGAGCAGCGCTACCGTCAACAAAAACAAAGGCTATCGCGACCAGCCAACCCACCAATCGACTGTACCGAAACCTCGGTGGATTTCGCTTCGCGGACGTGACCGATCAATCCGGCTTGGGCGACCTCAGTTACGGCATGGGAGTCGTGGTGGGTGATGTCGACGAAGATGGTGACGCTGATGTATTTCTCAGTAACTTTGGACGCGATAGGTTCTACTTGAACCAAGCCGACGGTACATTCACAGAAGCCGCACAAGCCTGTGGGTTCAGCGCACCAGCGCGATTCGGTGCTGGCAATTCGCTATTCGATATGGATCTCGACGGTGATCTCGATTTGTACTGCGCAACCTATGTCGAGTTCGACTTTTCGAAACACCGTACGCGAACGATCGCGGGCAAGGAGTTTAACACGGGACCGAACGACTATCCGCCAGCCGCGGATTTTCTTTATCGCAATAATGGTGATGGCAGCTTTACTGACGTTTCAAGCTTAGCGGGTATCGACGCCATTCGGTCGCCTGGTATGGGAGTTCTCGCCGCAGACTTTGATGACGATGGTGATATGGATGTGTTCGTGGCCAATGACCAGCAGCCGAATTTTCTGTGGATCAATGAGGCCGGCAATTTCCACGATGAAGCGCTGGTGGCGGGCGTTGCATTTGATCGCAACGGCAAAGCCAATGGCAACATGGGGGTCGAGTACGCGGACCTCAACGGAGACGGGCGCTTGGATTTTGTAACGACCACCTATCAGGACGAAATGCCGGTGTATTACGAAGCCCTGGATGCAGGCCTGTTCACCGATTCGACCAATTTGGCGAAAATCGATTTGACCTTGAACCCACACGTTAAGTGGGGAGTCGGTGCGTGCGACTTTGACAACGACGGCGACAATGATCTGTTTATCGCCTGCGGTCATTTTCTTGATAACATTAGGGCGATCGACGATCGCACAGACGTCAAGGTTAAGAACTATCTACTGATCAACAATGGCAACGGCGTTTTCCGTAACGTTACAGCCACTGCGGGCTCTGCAATGCAGGTGATTGAAAGCAGTCGTGGCGCGGCTTTCGATGATCTCGATAACGATGGAGACTTGGACATGGTCGTATTGAACATCAATGCCGAAGCTACTTTGGCTCGCAACGATCTACCCTCCGCCACCACAAGAAGCCTAAGCGTCCGATTAATTGGAACTCACAACAATCGTGACGCAGTGGGAAGTAAAGTCAGCCTGCGCGCGGCTCCTTTGTCGCGGTCTCTCTGTCAAGTTGTCTTGGCGGGTCGAGGTTACGAGAGTCACTACGGCAGTCGGCTACACTTTGGTCTCGGTGCCGTCTCGCAAACCAGTACTGTACTTAGTCCGATTATTCAAGTCACTTGGCCGACAGGGCAAACCGAAGAATTCGATTGCCCTATTGAAACTTCCCATACCACTGCAACGCTCATCGAAGGCGGCGGCAGGATCGCGAAGCGGTGGCGTGTAAATGGCCTCAATAGCCGATGATAGTATGCTACTTGGCGTCGCCTTTGAATTTGCTGTCCAACGCAAAATCAAAAGTGTTCTGACCCGATTTTACGGTCGCCTTCAAACCTGAGGTCTCAGGATTTTGATAGGGTGCTGGAAGGGCAAGTTTCGGCCCGCCAGCAGTCGATGCTGCAGCCTTATCGGCAGTCATAGCACCTGCGGCACTCGCACCCGAGGACCGGGAAGTATCATTAGCGTCAGGCTTGAACCAAACAATTCCAACTTTGTAATCGCCAGCCACTGCCCCGGAGCCAACATTCTTACTATTCATGTCGGTCAACTTGTATTCACCATTCGCGTCCACGGTTCCTACCGCAGCGCTTCCTTTTCCACCCTTGATGGGAGAGAAAGTGACCGTCGCACCTGGCAATGGTGCGCCGTCCAATGTGACTTTACCCGTTACAGGCGCAACGCTCGGTCCGCTATTACAACCCACTAGAGCCAACAAGCAAACAGAAACTGCAACGCGAAGCATCATTATGCACCTGATCTCTTAGAATCCGAAATTTGGATCCAAAACGTGAAGTGAAAACCAACTAAAACGAAAAAAGGTCGAACTGGGCTCGACCATGAATATTGTAATGCATTCAGCTTTGAAAGTCGCCCAGTCAACTTTCATTTTTTGGCAACCCCACGCGACAAGGAGGGCGGTACGTCCCTGAGTCTGCCAAGGGCGAGAATGTTGCCGAAGTTATAATGTTAGCTAACTGGAATACTCTCCA
>JANLQO010000286.1:0-18930 GCA_031367855.1 Planctomycetia bacterium
GGCTGTGCCAGGCGCGGAGCAAGTTCGGCAACAGATAATGAAAAAAACTCTCGACTACTATCAACGACTGTCGAGAAACGGCGGCGAAGCGATACGTAAATCCGATCTGGCGCTGACCTATAGCCGCATCGGTGCCCTGACCGAAGAGCTGGATTCCACGGACGCCGCCCTTGAGCATTACGTACAAGCACAGCAGCTTTACGCAGGGCTGGATACACGCGAACTGGATGCGTCCGAGGTGCGCTCTGTTCGCCGACAGCAAGCAGAGAACCTAAACGCAATTGGACTGGCTAACACAAAAATCGGCCGACCATTGGAAGCCACCGCCGCATACGAAGCAGCTTTGGCAATTCAAACTGCGTTTGCTGGGACCGCCGCAGATCAAAATCAGCATCGTGTGGATCTGGGACTGACCAAGAACAACCTTGGTCTGTTGCTACAAGCGTCTGGCGAGATCACGAAAGCAAAAGAAGTTTTTAGCGAGGCCATTGCACTGTTGAAAACGGCCGCTGACGAGGATCCGAAAGACATTCGCGCGTTACGCGGTTTAGGCGCGGCGCTGAATAACATGGGGTCGATTCAAATTGCTGAGAACCCCACACTAGCCAAGCGGACGTTGCTCGCAGCGCTCGACATACAATTGCCGATGACCTCAATCAGTCGTTATCGACTTCGCGCATCGCTGGACGTCGTAGCGAGTTACATCAATTTGGGCAACGCTTTGTCGAAAATCGACGAATGGGCGGGTGCCGAAGATGCAAATGTTCATGCAGCGGACATTAGTCGACAATTGGTTACGATCGCACCCAAGGTCAGCCTCTATCGGCAAGATCTGGCGGTCAGTCTCAACAACTTGGGGCTCGCGCTCAGGTCGCAGAATAAACTCAAAGCGGCTTTGGAAGCGTTCCGCGAATCGATCCAGCTGCAAACCGTAAGACTGGGTGAAGATCCAAAAAACGCCGCCCTGGCTAGCAATCTGGGGAGCACTTTGAATAACTCGGCGTTGGTTTTCAAGGCGCAAAACGATTTGCAAAATGCTAGCGACGATTTTCGACGGTCGATTGCAATGCACAGAGTTGCGTTGGCTGCGGAGCCCTCCAACGCGAGTTATCGCGAGAATCTTGGGAAATCCCTTGCCAACTTGTCCCAACTTCTGCGACAATTAGAAGATAACGACGCGGAACTCGAAACGTTTCGGCAACGACTGGATCTTTGGAAGACCGACGCCATCCACCTGCAAAATCTTGCAGAAGAAATGGCGACGCTCCTCCACCGATCCCCTCAGCTGATGGATGAGCTGGTAAAAACCGTTGAGTTGTGCCGCGCCGCTGGTGTAAAACTTGATGACTTACTGACGCGACCTGCATTTCAGTTGTTGTCGCCAAAACTGCGAGACCGTCTGCAGTAAGGCGCACGGCAGGAATTGCTTACCCAAATCGCGTACACGAGTCGCAATCGGTGTCGCGGAGCGTCACCGCCACTTGGTGTAAATCCAATAGCCGCCGAGATAAATCATGCGTGAAAATGCTAAATTGTTTCGAGCTCTGCTGCTTGAACCGCTTGAGCTTCGCGCCGTTTTTTCCGCTGTCGGACTTGATGTTTGGCAGTGCGGTCAGCATTCGTCAGACGTTGAATATGCGCAATTACACCTGCCGCTTACCGACCACGCGTTAGCGACTGGGGACATAGATCGCTCGCATGACTTACAGGCTGGTATCCAAGCCGGTCATCGTTCGCGAGGGCCTTCGCAACATAAGCATATATTCGATATCGAATTCGATATGCCGTTGCCACCTGCAGAAGGTGAAGGGCGTCCCCACGATGATGCGGCGCGTTTTAATTTTAATCCGCTCCATGCTAATCCGCCGACACGTATACCCAATCTACCCAGCGAGCCTGGTATCGTGATCGTCGTCGACGCTTTGCCGAATCCAATCGTATTTTCACCGCCGCGTGAAGTGATCGGGGGCAACATCCCTCGCATTCCAGCCGATTCAGGTAGTCTGACTAATGTTACAAGTCGGCACACTAACATTGCCGAAAATAGTTCGACTAGTTCGATGACGATTAATCGAGTGCCAACTGCCGACACAAGGAATTCTACCGTCGGTACTCCCGCCGTTTTGACGAGTATCTCGGTAACGCAATCCAATCTGGCGATTCAGAACCTGCCGGCAATGTCGGTTGGAACAGCGACGTTTGACTTCTCCACGAGACTGGGAAGCAATAATATTCGTTCTACCGCGATTGACTTAAGCCATCAACGTACGGATGAATTCCATTTTATCAAACCGCTATCGCTCTCAAGAGACTCCGTTATCGATCCTGCACTGCTTGAGAGGGCCTCAGGCGTGGCATCCCTTGAAAGTCTGCTTTCGGATTTAGCTGAGAATCATCGCCGCCAACGGACCCAAAACGGATTCGATGCGAATCAACCCGATGCTCGTAGCGGACAGAATTGGCGGCCTGAACATAACGCTGCGTCAGTAGAGATTGAATTCGCTGAAGGTGGCATGATCGCATTGGCTCTGAATCGCGACATCGCCTTCGCTGAACTCGAAGACACTTCCGAAGTTGCTCGCCAAGAGAGACGGGCTTGGGTTGCAAATGTTGGAATCTACCGAGCCTTCGAAAACGGTGCGGTGGCTGTAACCGAACATGCAGGACTGACGAATCGCACGAGTCCCAAGTCAGAGTCGCAATCGATCCAAGTTGATTGGCCTGAAGTTGAATCTGAACTCGCCAGTACACCGTTACATCCTCTACTCGCTTCTACTTCAGCGGCTATTGGCCTGGTGATGTTCGGTCTGCGTCGCATTCGAAAATCCGTGCCGCCGCTGATGTACACAAGTCGCAAACCGTAAATGGCTGGATAGCGCCATTTCCGATCAGCCGGGGCTGCCCGAGCCGCGAGAAGCAATCGCGATAGCGCCGCGTCATGTCACACTGAGTTCTCTCGTGCCCTTTGGGTTTGTTCGCGGCAATTAATGGGTGGGGCAGCGGACGGGAAGCCGCTTACGGCACTTGGTGATTTGCCCACAATCTCGATATTTAAGGACCACGCATGGTCGCGTTACGGATGATCGAGTCTCGTGTAAAATGCCTTTTCTCGCCGCTTCGTCGGCCGACTTGAATCGACTTTAGTTGCTGAGCATCAGTAAGGGAGAGCCTATGGGTTCGGTAATGGAAAATGTGAAGACCATCAATTCTGCTGTTCGTACGGCCCTGTTAACGGGCTTGGTGGGAATTTTCGGCTACGGCGGCTACTATGGTTACAGCGAATATACGAAGAATGAACGAGTCCTCAAAGAACAGCAAGAGAAAATTCGTTTGGCCAATGAGGAAGTTGAAAAACTGCATGTTGAACTCGTCGCCAAGGTCGCACACATCGAAAAACTCGAAACCGCGATGCACTTGCTCAAGACCGACCAGCGGCTCGCACGGCTGAAAGTCCTTGGCATCGATCGCGACGAGAACGGGAAAGCGATTAAGAGTCGGCTGGAGTTCGTCGAGCTTTCGCCTCATGGCGATCCGCTTTCGAAACCCAAGCCGATGGAATTGCTCGGCGATTTGATTTATGTCGATAACTGGATCATCAAATTCGACGATCGTTATGTTGAAAAGGGTGACATTGAGCGAGGCACGTCGCTCTGTCTATTTCGCCGTGTCTTTAGCGAAGACTCTTTACCCGCTGAAGGCGTAACGCTCGACGAGATTGGTATGCGGCCTCAAGCCTACTCCCGCGGCGGCGCGATGACTGAGTTTGAAAAGAAACTTTGGGCGGATTTTTGGGAGTTCGCCAACGACCCCAAGAAAGCCACCGAGATGGGCATCCGTGCCGCCAACGGCGAAGCGGTCTCCATCAAAGTCCGCGAAGGCAAAACCTATAGTATTTCGCTACGCGCCTCAGGCGGACTATCCATTGCGCCGCTGGATGACACTCCAGACACACAGCCCAAAACCGAATCCCCTGCACTCATCGCTCCTCGCTAACGATTATGGTTCAGGAATGCCAAGGTCTCGGCAGATTTTCCGCACAAGAAAATCGTTAATTTCGCGATGACGTGGCACAGCACTAGTTTGATTGTTTGCGGGGTGGAAATAGAGGCTGTGCTTGCCGCCCTCGCGCAACAACTCGCACCCGTGCTTTTCGAGATGCTGTACAAGCTCTCGACGTTTCATGATGGTGACAAATCAAATGGTTCGCGAGACACAACCTTGCCAGCAATAGATCGTTCAGCCAGTTCTCGGTTGGCGTCCAAAACCATTTCCACTGCCTCACGTAAATTTGCGCGAGCCTCCTCTAGCGTATCTCCTTGCGTATTCGCACCAGGTAGTTCTTCCACAAATCCGATATAGCCCTCAGGCACTGCCATGAACACGGCCGTAAGTTTCATGCTATTCTCCCTTTGGCCAAGAATATATAATCTTGTCATCACAGAAATTATTTGTCCAACCAATTTGCACGAGTCCGGAAGACAATCGTGAACTCAAGTGAGATCCGCTATAGTATACGCGACATCATGCTACTAACGTGTTACGTCGCAATTTTGCTGACCCTTTATTTTGGCGATGACGTATTCGCCATTCCATGTACCGCATTATCGCTTCTGATTTTACGTCACTACATCCAGCGATTTTCGGTCCTTCGCGCAGCAGGGCTCTTTTTGAGTTTCGGAGCGATTGTGGGCTACATAACTTGCCACATCGTTTTCCAGGTTCCATTCTTCTTTTTTAGCCCGAGACTGGGATTGTTCTGCTTCTGCATGATTCTCGGCGGTTCATTTGGGATCGTTTTGTATTTGCTCAAAATCGATGCAAAGAACACTTACTCTAATCACTAATTGGCGTGATCAAATTGACTAAGTCTAAACGTGGCATGTGCCACTAGCGAGGTTTAGAACCGGGGCGGAAGTACACATTTCAATCTTTAGCTCAAGATCGACTTGACGATCTCCCCATGAATATCGGTCAGCCTAAAGTCACGGCCTTGGTAGCGGAAGGTTAGACGCTGGTGGTCGACGCCTAAGAGGTGCAGGATGGTGGCGTTGAGATCATGCACATGTACGGGGTCAGAAGTGATGTTGTAGCAGTAGTCATCGGTTGAGCCGAGCGTCAGGCCGCCGCGAATGCCGGCACCTGTTAAAAGGATCGTGAAGCAGCGAGGATGGTGATCGCGTCCGTAATTTTCTTTGGTCAGCGAACCTTGCGAGTAGATCGTGCGACCAAATTCGCCGCCCCAAACAATCAGCGTATCATCGAGCATGCCGCGCTCACTCAGATCGTTGATGAGTGCCGCAGTGGCTTGGTCGGTGTCCTGACACTGGCCGCGAATGGCGGCGGGCAAGCCGCCGTGATGGTCCCAGCCCATGTGGAACAACTGGATAAACCGAACGTCGCGCTCAGCCAATCTTCGCGCGAGCAAACAATTCGCCGCGTAACTGCCCGGCCGTTTCACATCAGGCCCATAGGCGTCGAGTACATGCTGTGACTCCTTGGTCGTATCGAGCAAATCGGGAACGCTCGACTGCATGCGAAATGCCATCTCATATTGGGCGATTCGCGACTGAATCTCGGGGTCACCAACTTGCGCATGATGCTGACCGTTCAACGCGGCCAGCCGATCGAGCGTACTGCGCCGAGCCTGCGCCGAAACACCCGGCGGATTTGAAAGGTACAGCACTGCGTCACCCGAGTTGCGGAACTTAACGCCCTGGTGCTTCGACGACAAGAATCCCGAACCCCACAGGCGATCATAGAGCGGCTGATCATCTTTGCGACCGCTTCCGAACGACGTCAACACCACATAAGCCGGCAAGTCCTTATTCTCGCTACCCAGTCCATAGCTGACCCACGAACCGATACTTGGTCGTCCAGCCAACTGTGCGCCGGTTTGGCAGAATGTAATCGCGGGATCATGGTTGATCGCTTCGGTGTGCATCGAACGAATCATGCACCACTTGTCAGCCAACTTTGACATATGGGGCATCAACTCGCTGAACCACATCCTCGACTCGCCATGCTGCGCGAATTTGAATATCGACGAAGCGATCGGAAAGTTTTTTTGACCTGAAGTCATGGTCGTCAAACGTTGACCCTGGCGAATCGATTCCGGCAAGTCTTTCCCTTGTTCGGCGTCCATTTGCAGCTTGGGATCGAACAAGTCCATCTGAGACGGAGCACCGGATTGGAACAAGTAGATAATGCGTTTGGCTTTAGGGGCAAAATGCGGCAAGCCCGGCAGTCCGATCGACTCGGCTCGCGCGGTTGGAATTCCAAACCCCAAAGACGCGAGCGCAGCAGCCCCAACTGCTGAGGTATTCCTCAGGAAAATGCGCCGATTGAGCACGTCTTGAATCTGACTCGGATGGACTGACATGTTATTTGATTACTCGCGAGTTACAAATTCATCTAGATTAAGAATCACGTTAGCCGTTAACGTATATGCGGCCAATTCAGTTGGTGGTACCTCCGCCGTAGACTTTGAGTCACCATACGCTAGCAGGCTGCTTGCCTCGTTTGGCCCTTGCGCAAAACGCTGCATATCTGCATCCAAACCGCCGAGCAGCACTTGCATCTCCCTATCGGTCGGATTGCGAGCCAATGCGAGTCGGAATCCGTACGCCAAACGCTGCTCTGCCGTTGGACCACCTTCGCTGAGCATCCGCCCAGCCAACTTTCGGGCCGCTTCGACGAATGTCACTTCGTTCAGCAGCGAGAGAGCCTGCAGCGGCGTGTTCGTACGAGATCGCTTTACGGTGCAGGTTTCGCGATTCGGTGCATCGAACAACAGCATCGTCGGCGGCGCTGCGGTACGTTTCCAAATCGTATATATCGACCGACGATACAAGCCTTCATTTTTGTCGTGTTGGTAATTTCGCAAATTGCCATACTTGCTGGTTTCATCCCAAACACCCGCAGGCATGTAGGGTCGAACGCTTGGGCCACCGATGGTTTTGACTAACTGACCGCTAACGGCCAACGCAGAATCGCGGACGATTTCGCCAGGCAGTCTGAAACGAGGACCACGCGAAACCAAGCGATTGTCCGGATCTCGCTCGAGTTTCTCAGGAGTTACCTGCGAAGATTGGCGATACGCAGCACTCATCAACATTAGTTTCTGGAGCGCTTTCATATCCCACGGCCGAGTCGTTTGGCCGCCGACCGTAGGCAACAGCGTCGGCTCCATGAACTCAACCGCCAACCAGTCAAGCAATGGACCGTTCACTGGATATTCGGCTTGTGAGCCGAGGTTTTCCGTCGTCTTTACGAGTCCCGGTCCAAAAAAAACGTTCCCACTCGCGATTGACCCAAACTCGCGCCGTGAGCGGATTGTTGCGCGCGACAATCCATCTGGCCAATCCCAATCGATCTGCGGGCGCATCCTGTGGCAGTGCAGGTAGAACCGCTGGCACGCCGCGTCCGACTTTTGCGCCAGGTTTGTCATACTCCCCGCGAATGAGCATGAACGCATCGCGCGGTTTAGCTTCCTTCATGACCATCGTGGTGGGCAGGTCTTCCATGTATTCACTTAGCGATTTGCGGCTGGCCGCTACTTTCATTTCGCTTTCGCGAATGGGATTCGGTACGCTCGCCAAATAGTAGCCCTCGACAGCCTGCCGCTCAGAGTCGCTCCATGGTGCAGTTTCTTTTTGGATCGCAGCCAGAACATTCGCGGGCATCCCGCTCGTACCCAGGGTAATTTGTTCCGGTGCGACACTTGTTATCGACAAGCGAAAACGACCGACGTTATGGTCAGCGTACTCTGAGCGATTGCCGAAGCGGATTTGAATATTGGCACCTTGAGGGATTTTCGCGGGTTGTCCAGCGGCGAACATGACCTTGCGAGCGATGCGGCGCTCTGGGTTATTGCCTTCGATCGCCCAGCCCTTCAGTGGTTTAGTCGATTTGGGGGTGTTTTCGAGGACGTTTGCAGCCGGCCAGCCTTCCTGCGCAAAGTCTGCTTCCGTTCGCGTTAGCTTTACTGGCAGCGGTTTCTTCAGCGAGCCACCCACCAACTCCACCGTAAAATCTGTCATCACAAAGTTGCCATTGAAGCCGCGCCCCAAACTTTGATTCGGCAAACTTGCGTCCGACAGCACTTCAAGCAACACGCCGCTCATCGACTCCTCCGTCGTTGCCAGCGTCACCGTGTAAGCATCGTTCGCAGGATTGGTACCGCTGGCAAGATAAGAACCATCTTCCTGGCGCGTGAGCGTTGCGCCACCAGCCGATACTACTTCACTTGGGAGAAGGTTTTGCCAAGTACTGATCGCGGTTGTCAGCTGGCCGCGATTCTTTTTTGCCCACACCGCGGCCAGCTCAGGCAATTTGGTTTTGATCGCTTGCAACTCAGCATCGAGCGAAACAACTTCTGCCTCGCGCCGAGCGATCTCCGTCTGATGCGCCTGCGACTTCATCGTAAACAAGGGCGGAGTGTTTTCACCATTCTTGCCCGATGGTGCAAGCACACCTTCCTCTTCAACGGAATTGAAGAAAGCGAATATCTGATAAAACTCTCTCTGCGAAATCGGATCGTATTTGTGATCGTGACAACGGCAACAATTGAACGTTAGCCCTAACCAAGTCAGCCCGGTCGTCTCGACTCGGTCGATTACGGTTTCAACGAACCACTCGTCAACGATTCGTCCACCTTCACCGTTCAAGCGGTGGTTGCGATTGAACCCAGTCGCTATGATTTGTTCGGATGACGCATTGGGCAGCAAATCCCCGGCCAGTTGTTCGATTGTGAATTGATCGAAGGGCATGTTTTGGTTGTAAGCGTTGATGACCCAATCGCGCCAACCCCAAATATCACGGCTGCCATCGCTCTGATAGCCGTTGCTATCTGCGTAGCGGGCGTAGTCGAGCCAGTTGAGCGCCATGCGTTCGCCGTAGTGCGGCGACGCGAACATTCCGTCGACCATCTGTTCGTAAGCCTTGTCTGAACGGTCCGCCAAATACTCTTCAACTTGGGCGGGCGTTGGCGGCAATCCAGTTAAGTCCAAAGCCACACGACGGATTAAGTTCTCTTTGCTGGCCGAAGGGTTTGGATTGATTCCTGCCTGCCTCAAATCGGCTCACAAGAAGCGGTCAATCGGATTGCGAATCCAGTCTTTGGAAATTCCGGCGTCAATTGCTGGAGTTTCGGGCCGCGTGGGAGAAGTAAAGGCCCAGTGCAATTCGTAGTTCGCACCCTCGGCAATCCACTTTCGAAGCAATTCAATTTCACCTTCAGTCAACTTCTTGGGCGAATCGGCGGGCGGCATGACGATGTCGGCGTCTTGAGACAAGATGCGCTGGATCAACTCACTCGCTTCAGGCTGCTTGGGCACAATAGCCACCGCGCCCGTGTCGGCTGGGGCAATCGCATCGTCGCGCACGTCCAGCCGTAATCCACTTTGCCGCTTCGCTTCATCCGGACCGTGACATTGAAAGCACTTGTCGGATAAGATCGGGCGAATATCGCGACTGAAATTCACTCTACCGGTTTCCGCGCTCAGATTGTGTGAAGGAAACAATAGGCAAACAGCGATCGCGAACCGAAAATGGAAGGTTGCTTGGCACATGGGTTTGCTTGGCGAGCGAAAGGAGGACAGGACTTAGGGGCTTTGATTATAACATGGCTTGCTGCAGCGCAAACTATAATTGCCCAACGTAAAACCACTGAGCATCCCTGCTCGCTGAAAGGTTAAAGGTGGCAGGTACCTTTTCGCAAACTTAACATAAACGGTACCTGACACCTTTATGGGATAGGGGGGAAGTCGCAACTACTTTCAATCACGAGCCGTCGATTGGGATTCTACTCTTGTCGACTGCCCCTCGACTACGAAACTCGTGGTGGTTCTCCTTCCATTTTCCCTCTAGCCTATAAAACGGAATGCTTGGGTCAAGGTGATGGACCAGATGAAAATTCTGCCCTAGTAAAACCCATGTCAGCCATGGCGAACTGCGTACCGTAGTTGCGTGATAAGGGTCGGTAGCCGAGTGTGGTTGGTGAGGCAGCCAAGAAAACGTTGCGGCCAGGGCAGTCAATGCCAAACGAGCAGGAATGAACCACCCGACAAACAGCGCGTAACACAACTGCGGGTTGAAGAGCAACGAGCCGAGCGCAAGGATGATGTACAGAATACTGCAAAACAACAAATCAGTTCGCTCTAGAAGCGGGCGCTTGCTCCACCTACTTAAATAGAATCTCAGGTAGCCAATGTCCTGAGTTAGCCAACGTATCGGAAGTGCCCAGCTCGGCCCTTCCCCACACCAATAGTCAGGATCATCATTCGGCAAGTTCGTGTGGAGGTGATGCTCGCGATGGAGATAGCAGTAAGGTCGAAAAGCCCCTGTCAGCAGCAGAGAGCAAACGTGTCCCGTCGTCGCGTTAAAAAATTTCAATCGAGACACATTGCCGTGTACAGCTTCGTGAATGGGAGTGAATCCAGCAAAACCACCCATAAATCCAAGCGTCGTCGCAGCCCACCATGGTAACCAACCTTGATAGCTTCCCGTCACAGCAAGCGTTGTAGCACTAACACAAATTGTCGCCAGAATAGCAATTGGGAAATCGATCAATTTCTTCCGTTTTGATTCTGCCGCCTTAGCAATGACTGGGACGTGTCGACGGTACCATTGATGTGCCCATCGTCCTAGCACGCGAATGGCAAACCGCGGGACCCAACCTTCCGCAAATGCCATTAGTACGGCGCGAATAGTCAGGAAGGTTACTGGTCCGTCGGTAACTAAGTAAACGGGCTCCCATGCCAATGGCTTCATTTTGTTGCGGAATCGATATAGCCCCTCAAAATTGTATAGCCAGCCCATGGTCCTACCGCATAATCGAAGTAGCCCAGTCAAAAACGGGTGTCTGCCCTTTTGGTCGCCACCATCAAGTCCGGCGAGGGCCACCATACCCAAGCTGACAACCTCGGCACCTTCATCGGATAGTTGCCGCATAACGCAGTCTACCAGCGCTTCGCCGCACCCGGCTGGCGATGCGGGTCGGATCATCATGTCTTCAAGCAGCCATCCGTGACGACCATAGATCGGAACGCACGCTGCGAAGCCGTGAATCTTCTCGTCGCCCTCGACAATAAAATAGCGACGACGATCCGTGTGTTGGAACAATTCCACGGTTACCATAAACCCCATCGAGGGTAACGCCTTTTGATCGGCCCACTCATCGACTATTGCAGTCAACTGTTTGCGCAGGGGTCCTGTCTCCGAAATTTCCTGGAGATCAAGTAGCCTAACGGTGATGCCACTTCGTCGCGCTTTGCTCACACGATTTCGCAGTTTCTCAGCACCGCGAATCACTTCGTTCCAAAGGGCTGGGTTCCACACTGCCGCCAAACCAATCTGAAGCGAATCAAACGTCGAGTCTTTCAGTCGATCCACCATCGGTTGCGTCACACCGAAGAAGACGACGCGGCAGCCCGCCTCGCGAGCTGCATCGTGAAACGCGTTAACTACGCGCGCTGTTTGATCTGGTGCGCACAATGGGCCACCCACTGCAACCCAATACCCACCGCGGTGCGCGTAAGCGATGGCTGCATCGTCATTGCTCCAAAGCGATAACCCGGGTTCGAGGACCATAAACGAATGTAGGTTGCGACCATACTTTTCAAGCAATTCCAATATTCGGTCACGCTGCATTGCAGAATCGTTCATTTACGATCCGCCGGGAGGCGTCCATGCGTTACCGATTGCCTACCAATGAGAATTTGGAATGTCGTATACCAGCTTCCCATGGCCGCGAAAATCGGAGATTGGTCGATACTGCGATGCGTCTTCTCAAACAGAATATGTCCGAAGTAGGGCGGGCCCAACTGACACCAAATTCCAATTATTCCAAGATACAAGCTGGCAACCCATATGCCGAGCACGATGAAACTGAGGGCCGCCACGTTGCTTAGGAAATGGACCCAACGATTCCACGGCGATGCGTGATCTGGCAAATAGACTTGTTCGTAGAATTCATGGAACGCCCGTAGGTAATCTCTGAATTCGCTCCTCAAGTTCATCATGGAGTGTGATGCTCCTAAACGCATGTACTTCCGATTGGCCGCTGCGAGCGGAAATCATCTTGCTTCTTTGCTTCGAACCGCAATTCTAGCCTCTTTGATCACTCCGATTAATAATCATCAGCCTGCCTTTCGCCAGTGGCACACCCGCCGTCGCATATCTCAAATCGCAATTTTGTCCATGACAGTGCTTTGTGTTCGCCGGTAAAATTTACCACAAAGGTACCGACACCTTTGTTACTTAGGGCTTCCGATTTCGCCCGCGATGGCAAAGGCAATTTCCATCGCTTGTTCGTAATTCAGTCGAGGATCGCACGTCGTATTATAAGCGGTGTGGAGATCATCTTCCGTCAGTCCGCTGGAACCGCCGATGCATTCGGTGACGTTTTCACCAGTCAGTTCGAGATGCACGCCGTTCAGCCGCGAACCACAACTGCGATGAATGGCGAATGCAGAACGCAGTTCGCTGAGCACATCGTCGAAGCGCCGTGTCTTTTGCCCCGAGCGAACCGAAACAGTATTACCATGCATGGGATCGCACAACCAAAGGACTTTGCATCGACTGCGTTGCACGTGTTCGATCAGGCTGGGCAAAGCGCCTTGAATCTGCGTACTGCCCATACGATGAATCAAAGTGAGTCGACCTGGTTCGTTCGTGGGATTCAACAAGCGAGCGAGATCGCAAATTTCGTCCGCGTTGGCTTGCGGTCCGACTTTCACGCCCAGCGGATTGCGAACCCCACGCAAGTACTCGATATGTGCACCAGCCAAAGATCGAGTGCGTTCGCCGATCCACGGAAAATGTGTGCCCAAATTGTACCAACCGCAACCTCGTACGCTCTCGCGCGTCAGCGCTTGCTCGTAATGCAAATGCAAGGCTTCGTGCGAAGTGAAGAAGTCCACCCTTCGCAGTTCAGCGATCGGTGTGGCCGAGATCGTATCGAAGAACCGCAGCGCGTCACCCATCGACTTCACAAGTTCTTGGTAGCGTTTGCATTCGGGGCTGTCGGCAACAAAACTGAGTTTCCAGTTCTCGGGATGATGCAGGTCAGCAAAACCACCTTCGCTCAAGGCTCGAATAAAGTTCAGTGTCAGCGCCGAACGTTCATAGCCTCGCAGCAATAGCAGCGGATCGTTGCGACGATGCCCAGGTGTGAAGGCAGATCGATTGATCAAGTCGCCGCGGTACGATGGCAGAGAATGGCCCTCACGGGTTTCAACATCGCTGCTGCGCGGTTTGGCATACTGGCCTGCAATGCGACCGATGCGCACAATACGCTGACCGCTGCCAAAGATCAGCACCAAGCTCATTTGCAGCAGCACCTTCAACTTGCTGGCGATCGATTCCGATTGGCAATCGTCGAACGATTCCGCGCAATCGCCACCTTGGAGAATCCAACCTGCTCCAGCGTGAACGTCAGCCAACTGCGATTGCAGACGGTCCACTTCCCAGCTTGTTACGAGGGGAGGCAAGCGACACAAAGCGGCCAGAACGTCTTGCAGTTCCACTTCATCGTCATATTTCGGCTGTTGGTTCGCTTGACGCGACTGCCATGAATCCGGATTCCAACTATTGGGCATTGTCGCGTGAAGTTTCAAAAAGTGCCGTGTGTCCGCTCGTCCTCTCGTTGCGCAAACCCCAAAATCTAATCTGGGTGAAGCATTAGCGTAATCGCCTTTGGAACTAACCGCTAGGAACTAACCGCCTTAGTTGGGAGGCCCGTTCAGCATGAGAATTACCCGTTCCCTTCCAGTCATATCGGATTTTTTGTTTTGCAATTCGCCTGAAATGCGTGCGTCATTTAAGTTTTGCGGATCCGCAGCTGCAGGCAGGTTCAGGCCAATGCCATTAATCTGCGCTTCGGACTGCTTGACGATTCGCCAAACCTGAGAGGAAACCTGCCCTTTTTCTTGCAACTGATTTAAGATTCGGTTGGCTTCGTCGCGATTGACAAACAGGACGAATGAATTGCCGAGTGGTGCGTTAGGCAGGGCCATTTGAAATCTTTGAGTCGATAACTGCTCGAAATGAAATGCGTTTGCCGCTGAGGTAGCCGGAGCGGCTACTGCATCTGAGGCTACTGACTTCTCAGCGACCGCTGAGTTAGCAGTCGGTGACCGATCTGCAATGGATAACTGGTTGAGTGGGAGTTGCTGGTCAACGGCGATCAATTGATTCGAAGCGATTACGCTTTCGAAAAAATCGGGCGAATTAGCAATCTCAGGCTTGATCGCGGCCATCAAAACACTTTCCGTCGGAATCTCACCCAGCCTTTGATCCGCACCCGCCTGCAGTGCATTGTTTCCGAATGCGAGTTGGTTAGCGCTGTATTGATTGGCTCCTGCATAGGTCAGCAGAGTCTGTGCTTCGTCGTCCATCCAACTTTGACTGCGAGCGAAATAGACCGCAGAGGCGTCGGCCTGGGATAGCCGTCGGGAGTCGTCGTGCGAGGGACTGTTCGCGACCCGCTCGTGCAAACGATTCGCCTCAGGCTGCGCCATACCTCGGGATGCATTCATTGGCATAGGTGCTGGCAGATCCGCACCGGGTGCGACTGAGGTTTCTTGCCTATTGGGCGCTAATTCCGAAGCCGATCCACCGCCGCCGAAGCCGCCTAGTGCGCCGCCCGAAGCTGCTGCGCCGCCCGAAGTCGGCATCGCATTAGCCGATTTCAATTTTACATCGTTTTTGTCGGCAGACTCTCGTTTGTCGGCAGACTCTGGCTGAATCGCTCTGTCGGAATTTCGAGTACCCTCAGCGGACATCGCAACAGTTGGCAAAGCGGAGGAAAGCTCCTCCGCGAGCGAAGGATTCTCCGCCAAGACGCGGGCTTCTCCTCCGGTCGGTGAAGTCATCGCTGTGGCGCCTAATAAAACTTCATCGCCCCGCGAATTCGTACCCGAACGACCTAAGCTTAAGTCCCGACCCTCAGTCCCGGGCGCTTGTTTCGAATCGACATGGGCGACTTGCAAGCCTGTCACCGGCCAATACACGTATCCCAAGCCCGCTACCAGCAGAACACTTGCCGCCGTCGCGATCCATCCAAGCATCGAACGCGATGCTCGCGATTGTAAATTCCAGCTTGCAGGTGCTGACGCAGCACCGCGAGGCTCTTCGACGTTTGCTAACAAGCGAGGCACTTCTTCAAAGTGAGTCGTCGTGTCATCCTCCTCGCCAGAATTCTCAAGGGCATCCTCCGCTTCATCAAAAGTGCCAGGCAACTCAGCCGGTATCGTAAATTCTAGATTGGGGCCCGCCCAAGTCGGCAATTTCGCAACCATCGTTCGCACACGACGCAAATCCTCAAGTATGGCTTGCGCAGCGGGATCGATCGCCAGCCGTTTTTCGACGACTTGGCGTTGTTCCGCAGTCAGCTCATCATCGAGATAAGCAGACAACCATTCTTCCTGAAATTCCAACTCGTTCATTCTACTTTTTCCAAGGTGCCCCGAATTTTTCCAAGGTGCCCCGAATTCGCAAGAATTCGAGGCGCTTAGCAAGTGCCGAGGATTCACAAATTCGGCTACGAATAATCGCTTTAGCCCCGTGCTCCCAAGTTTCCAATGCGTTGCTCAAGGATCGATTTCAACTCCAATCGGGCGCGGTGCAATCGACTGCGCACGGTTCCGACTGGAATCTCCAGCGTCTGGGCAATCGCTTCATAATCCATTCCATCAAAGTCACGCAGCAACACGACCGTGCGTCGCTCGACATCCAACATTTCAATCGCTTGCCGTACCTGAGATTGCATTTCACTTCGCTCAAGAGCCTCCTCTGCATCATCGGCCGACCCGAGGGAATCCATGGCGGACTCAAAACCCTCGCGCGGCAAGTGGCTTTCAACTCGTTTGCGTCTACGTTGACTGATCAGTAAATTCATCGCAACTCGGCACAACCAGGTGTAAAACTGGCTCTGACCTGAAAATAAATGCAACTTACGATACGCCCGAGCGAATGTCTCCTGCGCCATGTCCTCGGCTTCATGGTGGCTTCTGCAAGCGTGTACCAACAATCCCATCAATCGGCGTTGGTATCGCTCTACCAACTCCGCATAGGCGGCAGAATCGCCATCGAGGACCCGATCTATCGCAGCCTGATCGTCGCTCAGCATAGGTTTCCGAAAGAAAAAGACGCCACTTAGTGAATCCCAGTTCCCCAATTCTCAGTTTAACCGCTTGGATTAAAAAACTAGGGTAGCCAGAATCTAGGTACTCGGATTGTAACAAATGCTCGCCGGACTTATTGTCCCGAGAGGGATAGAATCACGTTCGTGCTTTCACTAAGAAAGTTCGTAGTGCCGCAACGTTAATCGAACCAAGTACAAAAAATCCTCTCCGATGACGAGAACGCAAATGAACAACCGCATTGGTCTAAAACCAGCTATGCACCGTTGCTACGCTATGATCGTCATCATCGTGTGCACTTTGACGTGCGACTATGTCATGGCTCAATCCGCCCCAAAGCCCACAAGCGATCCTGCCGAGTGGGAGTTCATCGACAACGGCAAAATCAAGATCGGCGTGAAACGAGCCTCGGGAGCAGCCCTCGGGTGGATGTCGCTGAGCGGCTCCAACAAAAATCTGGTCAATCACTTCGACCGTGGTCGCTTGATCCAACAATCCTACTATGGCAACGCCGACGGCTCGATGTGGGACAAACAACCGTGGCATTGGAACCCTGTCCAAGGGGGTCACTACCAGGGTCAAGGCGCACCGGTCGCTGTACTGAAGATCGAAAATCAAAAACTCTACGCCAAAAGCACCCCACTCCACTGGGCCACCGGCGAAATACTCAGCGATTGCACGATGGAGCAAACCATCGAGCTGACAGAAGCCGTGGCGCACGTTCACTACCGATTTACCTACAGCGGACTGCAACAGCACGCTGAGCGCGATCAGGAAATCCCAGCGGTGTTTCTCGAACCTGAGTTCAAGCACTTGATTCTCTACTCGGGCGACCAACCTTGGGGCACTGGCAGACAAAATGGACAACTTGACGAAAAACTTGAACGAACCCAACCCGGTTGGCCCAACGAACGCCGCAAGATTACCGAACACTGGGCGGCCTACGTGGATGACTCGGGGTTTGGTCTTGGAGCCTACGTTCCGGTCGCCAACGATTTAACCTGCTACCGGTTTGGAGACGGTAAGCGGGAACATGGTTCGTGCTCCTACTTCGCTCCACTGACGCGTTTCGCCATTAAGCCCGGCTTCGTTTGGGAGTACGATGTGTATCTCACGATCGGTCGCGACGAAGAGATTCGTCAGCGGTTTTACGAGTTGATTAAGTGACTATTTCTTCTTCGTTTGATCCAAATCGTACATGGCCAAGTGCCGGTAATACACTTCGAGGCAATAGACGTTCAAGCAAGTCGTATAAAGCCGACCGCCCGAGGCGCCAAACTGATCTTTGCCCGGCTCCCAGCTTCCCGCTTCTTTGCCGTTGCGAACTTGCGTAGACGGCAGCACTTTCTTCATCGCTGCGTTCCATTCGTCCCAAGCTTTACCACCAACATGATGAAGGACTTGAGTCGCGTAGTACCAGTAATACACGCTGCTGATCTCTTCATCTTTTTGCGGTTTATTCCGAAGCAAATCGTCCTGAACAGCGCGTATCAGCGCTGGCTCCGTGCGCGGCCAACCCAAGTAGATGCGGCAGAGGAGGCCTTCGGCCGTCATGCTTAGCGACGGAGGATCATATTCCTTGTATGCGTAACGCGAGCCCTCATCAAATTGGACGCTGTCAAGAAAGGAGCCGACACTTTGAAAAACCTCTTCATCGACTTCCAAATTCACCATCTTGCCGGTCACGAACGCCATCAAGTACCATCCTGTGACGGACAAATCCGCATCAATGCGCGGGTCATAGCGCCAGCCTTTCAATTTACTCTGCGACCACTCTGCGAACTTGAGCGCCTTCTGCGCCGCGATACGATACTTTGAATCGCCCGTCATACCGAACGCTTCGCAGAGCGTGATCGTAGCGATGGCTTGAGCGTACATTTGCTGTCGCGAGGGTTCTCGCCCCGCGAAAAAGCCTTGGTCATCTTGGCGTTTGATAAGATAAGCCAACCCCAGCCGAACGTTTTCTTTGTACTTTCCATCTTTAGGAGTGTTGCCATCACCCAAAAACGCGTTGAGCGCTAGGGCGGTTGCGGCAGTACGATTTTCATTGGCACCGCCGTCTTCGTAGGGGCCAGTCAAGCTCCAGCTCCCGTCACTCATTTGGTTCTTCGCCAGCCATTGCAAGCCAAGCTCGACCGCTTCGATCGTCTGCCCATTGCCACCGAATTTCTTGATCAAATCGCCTCGCAAGTTCCCGCCGCGACCTGCCAGTCCATTCGAAATACCGTGCGGCAGACTCTTGAGCGAATCGCTGGCCGCAGCGCTAGTCGTTGACGGCAGCGGGCTGATCTCGGGTAGTTTGATGTTCTCAAGCAGAGAGTTCGAATTGACAACCTGCGTGGGGTCAATGACTTCGGGAGTGGGATCGAGCGAATCGGTCGGCGAAGCAGCACTGCCGAGATCAAATTCTTCCATCCCTTCGCCCTCTCCAGCGGAGTCGCCAAAGTACAACGACATCGGACCGTCGGCGATTCGAGTCAGCGGTATGAGCGCCAGTACCATCAGCATGGTCAGATGTACAATAAAGCTGACCAACCAGGCCGGCACGCGCGGTCGATCTGGTAATTCGGGCTCCATCAGCTCCTTGGCGGCAGGCACGAATCGCTTGCTCCAAGGCCAGCGGCGAGTTTTACGAACCCATTTTTTTGCATTGAGCCGGGGTATCGATGGCGTTTCCGACGCACTTGGAAAAACGATGGATTCCGTGGCTGAAGGTGGGGACGCTACGGGAGCCTTGATACTCGACGGAGACAAATTACCGACTGGCGGTGGTGGCGGCACACTGACC
>JANLQO010000294.1:0-7100 GCA_031367855.1 Planctomycetia bacterium
GAACAAAATGAGCGTCTGAGAAATTCTCAGACGCTCCAGGACACGTCATTGACGCACCGTCGACTCGGCTATCCCTCGTAAGGTTGTGTCCCCACAGAGCCTCACTCCGTTTCACCAAGCGCCGGTAGTATACACGAAAAAACGTTGCCTTAGCCACAAGCACGGCAACATCATTGAACACCTGAGCCATGCCTCAAAAAATCCAACGCCCTGTCCGAAAACTCCCGCCCTGCAAGGAATTTAAAATGTATTTTGAAATCAGCTATTGACCAAAATTAAGACCGTCGCTGACACCTTTATGCTTTCTTGCGTTTCTTGACGATCTCAAGACGGGTCTGCGACGAGCATTAATTGACAACTATGAACGTAAGAATTTTGTTCCAGATGTTGACCGGATTGAAGCCTGAAAGGCTGGCATACCCTCTGCCGGGGTCGAAGGCCCCGGTGAGCTCTAATTGAGGGGCAAGGCCTGAAAGGCCGACACAACCATTTTCCGTTTGACCTAACCTGAGGAGCCCAGGGTGTGTCAGCCCTTCGGGCTTTTCATTCTTGACGGCTCGCAACCGGTGGTTACACCACCGGCATAGGATATGCCAGCCTTTCAGGCTTAAGAAGTGTGCGAACGGAACAAAACGCGCATCAAAACAAAATTGATAAACTGCTATTTGTCGCACAGCCCAGGCTCTGCCTGCCGAGCTGTGGTTTGATCGTCATCTGCGGGAGGCAGAGCCTCCAAGACAGTGCATTCAAGCGTGTGAGGCGGCGATCGGCGAGAAGTGTCTTTTATTGTCTATAAAACTAGACGAAATCTCTTGACGGCAGAACTTCAGCAGTATATCGTCTATTGAACTAGATGATGGAATCGCTTGTATTTTGAGGAGTCCAAATGGTTCGGCCAGCTTCGAAGTATCCCACGGAATTGGAGCTTCAGATTTTGAAAGTGCTTTGGCAGCAGTCGCCGCTCTTAGCCCGCGACGTTCAAGCGTTGCTTGCTAGTGAGGGGCGTAAATTAGCCAAAACGACCATTATTACCACGCTTAATACGATGGTCGCAAAGAAATACCTGATGCGTTCCAAGCAGGGGAACATGTATCTGTTCACTCCCAAGATCTCGGAGAGCGAAGTCGGTGATCGAGTGGTGAGTGACGTCGTAGATCGAGTATTTGACGGCTCAACGTCCGCCGTCCTTCTCAAGCTGTTTGATGTCAAAGAGATCAATGCAGATGAACTGAAAGAGCTTCGCAAGATTATCGACCGCAAGCTAAAGGGTACGTGAAAATTAGACACTTCTCGCTGAACACCACCATCTTGTTCCCAGGCTCTGCCTGGGAACCCAATGAATTGCAGGCTCTGCCTGCTGAATTGTGGTTTGATCGTTGTCTGCGGGAGGCAGAGCCTCCAAGACAGCTCGTTCCCAGGCGGGAGCCTGGGAACGAGCGTGTGCGAGGTGGCTCTGTTCTTTGAATTATGGAAACACAGTTTGACGCTCCACTAGTTGATTCATTTGATTGGAGATGTTGGAAATGAATACGCTGTCTTGGTTTGTTGATGATTCGCTTTCGGCGAAATTGACCTTGGCGTTGTTTCACTCTCTGTGGCAAGGATGCTGCGCTGGCATCGTAGTTGTGCTGGGCGGATTCGTATTGAGAAATGCCAGTGCCCGCCTTCGATACTCGATGAATGTGACCGTGATGATTCTGATGGCGGCTTGTTTACCCATCACGTTCTTAATCATCGACGGTAAGCGAGTCGATTTGCCTGTGGCCTCAAAAAATAGTCTCGATTCGCAGAACGCAACTGTGAAAGAAGACCCATCTGAGCAAGATGCAATTCAAGTTAATAGAAATGCAATTGGCGAATCAGACTCAAACGAAACGTATCAGTCTGGGATCAAGGAATCAGGCGTTGCATCGCTAGTTGGATTGTCCGACGGATTGCAGGCATCGTGGTATTCCAACATGAACATGCAACTCGCCAACGCGTTTCCAGAACTCTCGCGTTGGATCGCTGGATTGTATCTTTGCGGTGTGCTTGCGGTTCTGGGCCGCTTGCTGCTGGGCATGATGGGTGGACGTCGCCTGCGAAAGATGGCCAAACTCATAACCGATTCAAGCTTGTTGGTGACGGTTCGAAAATTGGCTCATCAAGTGGGCTTAAAAACGGTGCCGACGATCGCTTGGTGCGAGCAGATTTCGGTTCCAGTTGTCGTGGGAGTGGTAGAGCCAATGATCTTGTTGCCGATGGAGATTGTGACTGGGCTAACTTACAACCAGTTGGAAGCTTTATTGTTGCACGAGCTATCGCATATTCGCCGTTTTGATCCCATCGTAAATTTGTTCCAGCGCGTCATCGAAGCGATCTTGTTCTTTCATCCGGTAGTGTGGTTCGTGAGTCGTCGCGTTAGTTTCGAGCGCGAAAATGCGGCTGATGATATGGTGGTAGCAGCCGGTTGGGATCGCCCTCGTTATGCCGATGCGCTCGTTCGGGTGGCCGAACTTGCCACTGCAGTTTCAAGGCCTGACGTATTGCGCGCCACCGCACTTGGAACAACTGGGTCGAGTCCTTCCGAGTTCAAACTTCGTATTCTTCGCTTGCTGGGTTCTCATCCGCCCAAGCTGGATGAGTCGCGTTGGGGAATTGTCTTGGCGCTGATTTTCGTAGGAGCTAGCGGCATGTTGGCGTGGTCGCAAACCGATAAAGAGCTCAAAGGACCGATTGGACCTCACAACAATGCCACCGTCGAATTGAACGGGCTGAAGTTTGAGCTCGTAGCCATTTCGCATGCGAAAATGGTCTCGCCCAACGGTGTGAATCGCAAGGCGGAAGGTTGGTGGCGCCCGGACGGGACGAAGCTCGATGCCGAGCCCGCTGGCGTGAAGCCGATGACAGTAACACCAACGCACTCGCGAACGAACTTCCGAGAGTTGGTGTTTCGCGTGCAACCGATCTCTTCCGAGCTTGATAAAAGCCTCCTTGTCAATCGCGGCGTGCTGGTTCAGCCTTGGAATGCTCAAGGGGTTGCGACTGACGGTTGGAACGCAGATGGTGTTCTTCAGTTCCAGATCGCGAAGAGCTTTCACGACGAATCGCCGGGGCAAACGAGCCTGTATCTCTCGGAATTGCCACTGGTGAAGGCGGCTGTCATTGATCTCGCTGGCAAGCTGATTCCCGAGCCTTCGGCCGATGCCAAAACGAAGTCACTCCTTCAACACCTCCGTCTTTCTGGGATTGAGAAGTCAACGAACGAGACCGTCTTGAAATTCAAACCGCGCGAGGATGCCGAACGAGTACAAGTCGAAGTTACCGCGATCCTGCTCAACGGACAGAAGGTGCGAGCGGTCGATTCGGTCGACTACGAACGGCGCGTTATCCAACGGCCCGCTTCCGAGATCAAGTCGTTCGAACTCAGTATTCGACCGATGACTCACGGCGTCACGTTTAGTGGCTTCTCGATGTTGCCCGGACAAAAATCCGCTCTGAAGACGACGACCTCGTCGCTCGATCGATCCGTTGACATCGTTTATTCACTTGACGGTGAGATGTTGGGAGTGATTGGCGATGTAACGACGGTCGAGCTTGAAGAAATGCTAAAGCAACTCCAGTACGACCTCAATTCCGAGACCGGAGCGATCTCAATCCGCACCGACAATCGGGTGTCGTACGAAGAATCGGATCAGTTGCTGACGAAGCTCAAAGCTGCCGGTTGGAAATGGCCTCGTCTGGGCATCCGACCTCAAACCGTCGAGTGCGACATTTTGGACGCAGTGTCGGGCAAGCCCATCGAAGGCACAACGGTCAACTTCCGGTTCGTCAAACCGAAAGCTGGAGACATGCGCGAAGAGATCGTCGCGGACACCTTTTGGGGACCGGATGCTCCAAGCCACATCTATTTCTCGATTCCCGACGAAGTCATGGCTCGACCTGATCGCGAAGAGATCGAAATCCAATGGGCCGTCGCTCAGCACGATGCCTACGAACCGTTTGCGCCGCAGGAACGCCTGAAGCTGAAGGCGTTTTTCAAGGGCGATCCAAAACCAGTTGTCGACATCTTGAGTACGATCAAACTGATGCCGAAGAAGATGCCGCCCATTGGTCTCGAATTCCTGAAGCCGTATCCGAAGCTGTCTGGCTTGTCGCTTGAAATGACCGAGCCGCAGTTCTTGGAGATAGTCAGACTGAAGGAGTTGAACAGTCGCAAGAAAGACGATGGCCGATATCATGTAGCGCTCGGGGACGATCACACGTTGATCGTGATGTTCGACAAGGACGGGAATTGTAAGGGCCTCCAGCGTGTGCGCGGCGAGGAGCGCGACCAAGTTGCTCCACAAATCGGAGTCGACGAAAATAACTCGATCACGAACTGGGGACCAGAGCATCATGGTTTGCGGACGCGATTGATAGTGACGGCGGACAAGCCTGCAGTTGGACGAGAGATAGAAGTTGCGTGCGAGTTGAAAAATTTTGGCAATGTCTCGCGAACGATCAACTCGCAAGGAGCCGATTATCACCGTGGTCTCCAAGTCATCGCTCCCGATGGGAGGCAATCCGATTACCTATATGGCCCCGTCGGCACGTTTGCTGCGGATCTGGAACTCAAGCCGGGTGAGTCGAAAATGATGTTTGCCGACATCGACGTAACGGCTTTGTTCCTCATGCCGACAGCAGGCGAGTACAAGCTGCGACTCAATGGCGGCGACAAGGCCGAGGTCGGCGAGATCGTTGAGGGGCGTGCTCCGATTCCACCTCCGAGCGATGTGAACGTGACGCTCGCTGCGGGTGAACTGCCGCCGATGCAAACGCTGTTCTTGAAGTTAAGGCCGCTCGCACCGAATGGCTGGAGGGTGATCCTGCGCGGGCAGACGATGTACTTTAATGGGCCGGGATCGAGCAAGCTGGTTCCGTTTGGAACGGAACCAACGGTTGTGCAACTTTGGTTCGCCGAAACCGAGTTCTCAGAAGCGGACGAAAAAGCTCGAGCGGCTCAATTCCCTAACGAAAAATTTCCGCAACTTCATCGGCTCGGCAAAACGCAGTTGGGCTTTGGACATCTGACGGCGACAGGACCCGCACTGAAAGAGTGGCCGACTTGCATCGAACAAATTCGCGAGCAGTTCGCACCGCAAAATCAAAGGGCCGGAGACCAAATGCGGAAAGATCCGATGTTAATTCCTGTTTCGCTAACTGCGGACAGCATGCCGATGCAAAAGGTATTGGAAAAGTTGGCTAGTGGCGCCGGACTGAAGGTCGAGTTTGATGTCGAAGCCCTCAAGCAAGTCGAGATTGACTTGCAGCAGCCGATCACGTTGAGTATTGAAAATCTTCCATTCAATCGAGCGATCGGTCAGGTGATCGACCAGAGGAACCTCATGGGAGCGATGCACGAAGTTCGCGGAGATACGCTTGTCCTGACGACGCTTACGGCATGGCAGAATCGAATCGCTGAGCGGCTGCCGGAGTGGATGAAGCCGTACTACAATCACGGCTTGTTGGCAACCTTGGATGACAAAAACGACGTGGTGTCAGTGACGGCCAGCAGCATTGTGACTGACGAACTGCTTGCGAAATTCGCAACATTATCGCAGTTGCAAGAGTTAAACATCGAAATGACTAAGGAGCTTACCGCGACAGGGTTAGCTCAACTCGGCAAGATGCCTCGGCTTGAAAAACTGAACTTGTACAATGTCAACACCGAAGGGACGGGGTTGGGCGACGACGCCATTCGGGGCGTCAGTGGATCGGAGTCGCTCCGTGAACTGTCAATCGGCGAATGCGGGACGACTGACGTCGGAGCCAAGCTATTGGAACAACTGCCGCAACTCACTACGCTCAGTTTGCGGCAGGAAGGCCACTTGACGGACGAGGCATTGAAGTCCATCGGCAAGCTTACAAGACTGCAGTCGCTTTCGCTCGACAGTTATGTCGGGACCGCGCGGCTCGGTTGGATGCGGTTTTCGGCTAGTGGCATCAGGCAACTCAGTGGTCTGAAGGAATTGAAGTCTCTGCAACTCGTCGGCCAAGATGTCCCCGCAGACGCACTGGAGTTTCCCAATCTGAAGTCGCTGAGTCTTGGCCATCCCAACGTCGGCGACGATGTGGGAGTGGAGATCGGTGAACTGCGATCATTACAAAATTTGGAACTGAGCTACTGCAGCATGGGTGATCGTGGCCTGCAAGTGATCGCCACGCTACCGAAGATTCGCCAATTCACCATCAGCAGTACTTCGGTCACCGACGAGGGAATCGAGCACTTCCGGACCAATAAAACACTTGAGCACATCACCTTGCGAGTCAGTGGACTAACGGATCAGTCCTTGGACAACATCGCGCAGATCAAAACGCTGACCCGTTTGGATCTTTACGGCAGCGGCCAGCCGGGGGTTGCTCCAGGACGGAACTTCAGCATGACTGGGCTACAGCACCTCACGACGCTACCCAGTTTGGAGACGCTTTGGTTGACCAACTTCGATATGCATGGATACGCCGAGTTGAACAAACTAACGCAGTTGCGAGAACTCACCATGATGATGTGCAACATTACCGACGTCGAACTCGAAGCGCTCGAAGAGGCTTTGCCGAATACCTACATTACTCATGTCACCGGCAGCGATCGGATATCGAAGAAATTCCTCAAGGGTGCGAAGAATTGATCGTATCCGAGTCGCCGCTGAACAGTGGCTCGCAGGTCTACCCTGCGGATCGTTCGGCTTCTCACTAAGACATCGTTGGCAACATATGGCGACGAGGGCTCATGAGTACAGCACGCATCTGGATCACCGCCGAGTCGCAACCTGCTGAAAGCCGGGCGGGGGGGCCGCTCAACCAATGCGGAACGGTCAGCAGCGCGAGGCCCTCCCGAATGTCGCTAAACGCTCCATTCGACCTCCCCCAAGCTTCGCTTTGGGGGAGGTGACATGCATTAGAGCGCAACATCAAAAGGCGCTAGCCGATCTCTAGAAAATCGTTTAGTCGGAATTCGGCTAGCGCCTTTTGATGTTGCGCTGTTTTTGGGTTTTGTGTGCCACTGGCTTGCATTTTCCAATAGCGTTGAGCTATTTGACAAAGCAACGCCACTTTAACGAATCCTTTTTGTACGCGTCACC
>JANLQO010000304.1:0-8384 GCA_031367855.1 Planctomycetia bacterium
TTTCGCGGAACCAGCCCCTGAAGTCAAAAACAGCGTGAGCGAATCTTCAACACCGGATTCCCCGATTGCGAATAACAATTCGTCGACAAGTGCGACGGCAGTAACCAATACGGTCCCGCAAACTTCCAATCCAACATCGGGCGCGGAAAAGCTAGCTGCTGCCAATCCCATCGCTCTCGAATCGCGGGGATATGTCATCGCCAAACATCAAGTTTTGGTAAGTCCCCAGGTCAGCGGACGAATCTTGAGCCTCAACATCGAAGAAGGTCGTCGCGTCGTTAAAGGCGAGATCTTGGCCGAAGTCGAGAGGACCGAATACCAAGCGGATTACGAGCAGGCTCGCGGCACGCTCATGCGCAGCAAGGCCGAGTTAGAAGAACTTGAAACCGGTGCTCGGCCACAAGAAATTGCCGGTGCAACTGCGGACCTACAAGAACAAGAAGAAGTAATTGTGCAACTGGAATCGCAATACAAGCGTATGAAAGATGCTCTCAAATCCAATTCGATCTCGCCGACGGAATTTGAACAATCGCAAAGTAGTTATCTCAGTACACGTAAGCGTGTGGAAAAGCTTCGCCAATCGCTCGACATGATGAAAGAAGGGCCGCGTAAAGAGCGCATTGAAATGGCTCGGGCCGCTGTCGTCCAAGCGGAAGCAAGTTTGAGCAAATCCAAGTGGCGGTTAGAGAACTGCACCTTGCGCGCTCCCATCTCCGGCACGATTTTGAAAAAGAATGCAGAGCAGGGAAATCTAGTAAATCCAGTTGCATTTAGCGGTTCTACTAGTGTTTGTGACATTGCCGACTTGTCTGACTTGGAAATTGATTTGAATATCCAAGAGCGCGATGTGTCCAAGGTGTTCGTCAATCAACCCTGTGAAGTTCGCTCGGAAGCCTTTCCGAAACGCGTTTACAAAGGTACGGTGTCGCGATTGATGCCAATCGCCGACCGTGCTAAAGGGGCAGTACCCGTTCGTGTTGCAGTGAAGGTCCCTGAAGAAGAGGAAGGGGTCTATCTCAAGCCCGAGATGAGTGCCATCGTAGTGTTTTTCAGCTCTGCCGCTCCCTAGCAAAAAGTGCATTGTTACACAGCTAGAGCGGCACAGTCTGTCAGCCTGTGTGTGTCCCCGCCGATCCGATTCACAGGCTGGAAGCTTATGCCACGTTTTCCTGTGTGATATTGACTAGCCATCTCAATGGAACATGGTAGGCTGATGCGGCGCCTACCCTGGAATGCTGTCCGTGGCAAATTGTATATATCCTGAAAATACCAAGGTAACCATCGAGTGACTGATAAACCTATAGTAAGAGTGTCGCACGTATCTAGGTTTTTCAAACGAGGATCCGAGCGAGTGAACGTGCTCAACGATTTGGATCTTGAGGTGCCCGAAGGGCAGTTTCTGGCTCTGATGGGACCAAGCGGTTCGGGCAAGACCACGCTGCTCAATCTTATTGCCGGCTTGGACACGCCCAGCGAAGGTGAAATTTGGGTTGGGGATCGATGCGTATCGACCATGAGCGAAGCTCAACTGGCCCGTTGGCGAAACGAGCATGTTGGTTTCGTGTTTCAATTTTATCACTTGTTACCGGTACTCACTGCCTACGAAAACGTCGAATTGCCGTTGCTGCTGCTGCCATTGAGTGCCAAAAAACGTCGTGAACAAGTCATGACGGCTCTCGAACTGGTGGGACTCACCGATCGGAACTCGCATATTCCCAGTCAGCTCTCGGGTGGTCAACAACAACGTGTCGGTATTGCTCGTGCGATTGTGACGGACCCCACATTGATTGTGGCGGACGAACCAACTGGGGATTTGGATGCAAAATCCGCTCATGAGATTTTAGATCTGCTCAATATTCTGCAGAGGTCACTCAACAAGACCATCTTGATGGTAACTCACGATCTTCGGGCGGCTCGTCGTGCCGATCGAATTCAACATCTCGACAAAGGTCGACTAGTGGATCAACCCGACGAAGCACTCTACGAAGCGGGTTAGGAGAACCAACCATGAAATTTATGACACTGATAATCAAGAACCTGCGGCGCAACTTGCTGCGGTCGGTGCTCACCAGTGCGGGCGTGATGGTTCTCGTATTCGTGATCACGCTGATTTGGTCGATCCTCGGTTTCCTGGATGTTGCGACCTCTGAAAAGACCAGCAATTTCAAGGGTATCGTCACGGAGAAATGGAGCATCCCAAGTCAGATGCCCTTCTCCTATGCGGCCACGCTCGAAAACGGTGCCGCCCGCGAAGATAGCGACGTGAAACCCATCGACTCGATGACTTGGCAGTTCTTCATCGGCTCAACCGAAAAGGGCAAAATGGGATTCAATAGCTTCCTGTTCGCCTTCTGCATGGAGCCCAAGAAACTGCTAACGATGATGGACGAATTGGATTCGTTGCAACCGGGTCCGCGCGCGGAACTTGAAAAAGCGATTCATGCCATGGAGCAGAATCGGCAAGGGATCATCGTCGGGCAAAAGCGACTAGCCGCTCTGGAAAAAAAGGTTGGCGACCGGATCAAGATCTTCGGAACCAACTATCGCGACATCGAATTAGAATGCGAGATCGTAGGGACATTTCCACTGGGGCGCTACGACAACAACTCCTGCATTAATCGCGATTTTCTCAATGCTTCGCTCGACGCGTATCAAGCGACCATGAAAAAGCCGCACCCTCTTGCCAACAAGAGCATGAATTTGGTGTGGGTTAAGGTTCCGGACAAGGAAAAATTTACAAAAATAAGTGGCCAGATCGACAATTCCCCTATGTTTGCTACCCCGCCGGTCAAAATCGAGACCGCCTCGTCGGGCGTATCGAATTTCTTGGCTGCTTACAAGGACTTGTTGACTATCCTCCGCTGGGTGCTCGCACCTTCGATCATTGCAACTTTGGCAGTGGTGATTTCGAACGCGATCAGCATCAGTGTGCGCGAAAGACGCAAGGAGATGGCCGTCCTCAAAGTCATAGGTTTTCAGCCCAATCAGATTATGTTTTTGGTCTTGGGTGAAGCTATCCTGCTGGGAGTCGTAGCTGGTTCGATAAGTTCGATCGGAACTTATTTCTTTGTGAATCGTATCCTAGGCGGTATACCATTTCCGATTGCGTTCTTTTCAAGTTTCCCGGTTTTGGATGGGGCGCTTTGGTGGGGAGCTGCCATCGGGTTTGCAACTTCTTTTGCGGGTAGCATTCTTCCCGCGCTGTCGACCCGTTCCATTAAAGTGGTCGATGTTTTTTCGAAGGTGACATAAGCCACCCCAGCTTCCAGCGCTTCCAGCCTCTGTTTCTGCTCTGACGCGATTCAAATTGTTGAACGGAAAATACGATGCTCAAACTGCCCTATGCAATTCTGATTGGTGTTGGAATTTTTGCATTATTCGCGGCTGTATCCGGCTTACTCATTTGGTTTTTTTGGACGTTTATCAATTTCGAGAACGCATGGACGCTTATCCCAGGCTGCTTTGCCTTTTTTGCTCTGATGCTGTTGGTCGTCTACCTGGCTCGTATTCCCATCGGGTACAACATTCGAAACTTAATTGTCCGCTACCGAACCACGCTGTTGACCGCGGTCGCATTCACGATGGTGATCGGCGTTTTGACCTTTTTGATGGGATTCATCAACGGCCTGAAGAAATTAACGCAATCGAGCGGGAATCCAGAGAACGTAATCGTTCTATCCCAAGGAGCAACCGATGAAGGTATCAGCAATTTGCCTTTCGAGAACATGGGAGACCTGGCGCAGCAAGACGGAGTCGTCCGTTTTAACGATGAACCGCTTTGTAGCCGTGAAGTGTATCTCGTTCTAAGCCTGCCAATCGCCGAGCCGAGGCCCAATAGCCCAAGCCGAAGATTGTTGCAAGTGCGCGGACTCTACGATCCCGTCGCCTCGGCCAAGGTCCATAATTTCGAATTGCTTCCCGGCGGTGAATGGTTTTCGGAAGCGGGTGTTCGCCCTTCAGTGGATCCAAACAAACAGCCCCTCGTCGAAGTTGTACTTGGTGAAGGGATTGCGCGTGGGCTCGGATCGGACCGCTCCGAAGCTACGCGTCTCGCTGCCAAGAATCCGGACAGTCTGGAAGTCGGCGACACCATCCAACTCGATACTCGCGAGCTGCTGGTTACCGGTATCATGAAGACTGAAGGGACAACCTTTGACTCCGAAGTATGGGCTAAACAGAGTGTGATCGGACCGTTACTGGGGAAGTCCAATTATACGACGCTCGTACTGCGCGCAACGAGCAAAGAGCAGGCACAGTCGCTAGAAGATTACTTCAGCGGCAAGGATCCCGCAAACAAGTATGAAAAATCTCAAGTCAATGCGCTGACCGAAACCAACTATTTCAAGGCGCTGGGGGAAACCAATTTGCAATTGTTGATTGGAACAATGGTGGTAGCAGCCGTGATGGGATTCGGTGGCGTGATGGGCGTGATGAATACGATGTTTGCCGCCATCAGCCAGCGTATCCGCGACATTGGTATGCTGCGTTTGCTGGGTTTTAGTCGCTGGCGAATCCTGGTCAGCTTCCTAGTAGAATCACTGTTGATCGCATTGCTGGGTGGACTGGTTGGCTGCCTGATTGGCTACATGTTTAACGGCTTCCGCGTGACAAGTATTGTCAGCAGTGGCAACGGTCCAGCTGGCAAAGCGGTAGTCTTTCGGATCATTGTTGATTGGGGTGTACTGGGAATCGGCTTGATGTTGAGCATGATGATGGGCTTAGTCGGAGGCCTTGTCCCAGCCCTCTCGGCGATGCGCTTGAAACCGCTCGAATCACTGCGAGGTTAGTGCTCTTAGGCAAAATCCCTGACAAACGAACATGCCCCGAGAGGGTCAGACCCCTTTTGAGACAAAGCCTAGTTTCACACGTTGGTACGTCTGTGCAGTTTTTAGGATCGCCGACGTTTCGCCCGCTGAATTGGCTGCACTTTTTACTAGTTTTTGTCTAGAACTTAGGGGATGGGCAAGCTTTTCCTCCATTTTCAGTTCACAGGGCAGCGAATTGGGGGGACGAATGTGAGGCAGAGCGGCAATTGCTTGGACCGCGTGGTGGAATTGTGGTAGAATTCTGATAGAAACAGATGCCAGCAAATCGAGTTCCACTGCAATTCTCCACTTGCAGCAGGGGGCGAGCGTTGGCAACAATGTTGACCATCGAGGCGGGAAGAAACCGTAACGCTCGATTCCCGCCTCACATCCTACCTTCAAAAAATCGGTGTTGCCATGCTGACTATCCTCGGCAAGTCGGGTCGCTATTGCGATGGAATCTCAAGGCGGAGCTTTCTCACGATTGGTGGGCTAACGTTTGGCGCTGGAGGGTTGGGGCTCGCGGATTTGCTGCGAGCCGAGTCGCAACAACCGGGAACCCGAACAGCATTGGGGCACAAAGCGGTCATCAATATTTTCTTGGCCGGTGGTCCACCGCATCAAGATATGTGGGAGATCAAGACCGAGGCTCCGACAGAAATTCGAGGCGAATTCAGCCCAATCCCGACGAAAGTTGCTGGCATTCAGATTTGTGAGGTCTTTCCGCAGCTCGCGAAGATCATGGACAAAGCGGTTGTGATTCGTTCCGTGGTCGGTTGCAAGGATCGACACGAATCGTTTCAGTGCATGACGGGCTGGTTGACGGAGGACCTAAGACCGCTCGGTGGTCGTCCATCGATCGGTGCTGCCATGACGAAGCTTCGCGGACCAGTCGATCCCTCAGTTCCGACGAACATCGGCTTGGCTGCGAAGACGCAGCACGGTCCATGGTCCGATGCGGGTTCGAGCGGTTTTCTGGGTGCGGCTTATTCGCCGTTCAAGCCCGATGGTCCTGGCATGGACAACATGAAACTGAACGGCATCTCGCTTGAACGCTTGCAGGATCGGCGCCAGTTGCTGACCAGTGTGGATACCTTGCGCCGCGACATTGATGCGAAGGGAACGATGCATGGGATGGATGTATTTGGCCAACGAGCACTGGATGTGCTGACAAGCAGCAAATTGCTCGACGCGCTGGACCTATCCAAAGAAGATCCAAAGATTGTCGCGCGCTACGGCGACGGCAAGCCGTACAAATATCAGTACGATGGCGCACCGACTTGCAATGATCATTTGTTGATTGCTCGGCGATTGGTCGAAGCCGGCGCTCGCTGCGTCAGTCTCAGTTTTGGACGCTGGGATAGTCATGGTCAAAATTTTGATCTTGTCCGCGACCACGGTGGCAAGCTTGATCAGTGCCTCAGCGCACTCATTGAAGACCTGGATCAACGCGGCATTTTGAACGACGTCAGTATCGTGGTTTGGGGCGAGTTCGGAAGGACTCCCAAGATCAACAACGGGGCTGGACGCGACCACTGGTCCAATGTGAGCTGCGCGTTTTTGGCGGGTGGCGGTATTCGCGCCGGCCAAGCAATCGGAGCCACCAATCGGCTCGGCGAACACGCAACCGAACGTCCAGTTCACATGCAAGAAATCACCGCCACCCTTTACCACAATCTCGGTATCGATACTTCGAAGACGACTTTGGTCGATCCCACGGGGCGTCCACAGTATTTGGTAGACCACGCGCCCATCGCCGAGTTGATCTGAACGCATCGGCGCGAAGTGATTCAGAAAAACCTGCCTCCCTCCCACCTAACAAAAAAAAGTGTTCCATCCATGCAGTCGCAATTGAAAACCGCTTTCAATCTCGCAGGCGCATCAGCACTTTCGATGCTCGCCCCAATTGCCAGTCGAATGGCCGCCAATCTTTTGGCCGCCAGTTGGTTGACCACCAGCCTGTTGCCTGCGGTCGAACCTGCGACTAATTCGACCGAACCGCCTGCGATCACGGTTGAAAAACTCGCTTTTGAATCGATGGAGCCCTCAATTTTACTGCGTGGCAGCGACGCGCGTTGGCAACTGCAATTGACGGCCATCACGCCCACGAAGCAACCGTTCGACGTGACTCGCTTCGCCAGCTTAAAAGTAGAACCCGCCGAATTGGCGGTCATTGATGCATCAGGCTTCGTTACTCCGCTTGCCAATGGAACAGGCAAAATCATAGGGACTTTCAAAAGCGGCGCGCCTGCTGAGTTGCCCATCGAAGTCATCGGTATGGAAGCGATCGAGCCCGTTAGTTTCCCGAACCAAGTAGTTCCGATCTTCACTAAACTGGGTTGTAACAGCGGGGGTTGCCATGGCAAAGCTGCTGGACAGAACGGCTTCAAGCTCTCGCTGCTCGGCTTTGAGCCTCGCGAAGATTTTGAACACCTGGTCAACGAAGCTCGGGGGCGTCGCTTGTTTCCTGCCGTTCCGGATCAAAGTCTGTTGTTGACGAAAGCCATAAACGTTTCGCCTCATGGTGGCGGTCAGCGTCTACAACAAGACTCGCAAGAATATCGTCTTATGCTCCGCTGGATTGCACAGGGAATGCCCTATGGAAACGATACAGATGCCGTTGTATCACAAATCGAGGTCACTCCCACCCAGCGCACATTGACACGCAACAGCAGTCAGCAGATTTCGGTCATCGCGCATTATTCAAACGGCAAACGTGAAGACATCACGCGGACTGTGCAGTTTGAATCGAACAACGGCGACCTGGCATCCGTCACCGAACAGGGCCTGGTGAGTCTGACTGACAAGGCCGGTGATGCTGCGATCATGGCCCGCTATCAGGGCAAAGTGGGCGTATTTCGTGTCAGCGTTCCACTCGGTGCCGAAGTCGCCGCGTGGCCAGAAACTCGCAACCTAGTTGACGAGCATGTGTTTGGAAAACTGAAATCGTTGGGCATTCCAACTTCGGAACTGTGCGATGATTCCACGTTCATTCGACGGGCAACACTCGACATCGCTGGCCGATTACCAACGCTAGAAGAGACTCAGCAATTCCTGGCTGACAAGACAGAAACTAAGTATGCTGCCGTTGTAGACCGCTTGCTTGAGAGCCCCGATTACGCGGATTTTTTCGCAAAAAAGTGGAGCGCAATTTTACGTAACAAGCGCAATGGTCAAGCGGAGTTGTTCAACTCGTTTGCTTTCCATGATTGGTTGCGAAACAGTTTTTATGACAACAAGCCCTACGATCAAGTCGTGCGAGAACTTCTGACAGCAACGGGCTCCGTTGAAACGAATCCGGCCGTAGCCTGGTATCGCGAAGTGGCCAACACCGAATCGCGTGTGGAAGACGCGGCGCAGTTGTTCCTTGGTCAACGAATTCAATGCGCCCGCTGCCATCATCATCCCTTTGAAAAATGGAGCCAAGCCGACTACTTCCACATGTCCGCGTTCTTCACCAAGATCACAATCAAAGAAGGTGCGACTCCCGAACAACCGATGTTTATTTCGCGGCTGGGCAATGCATCAGCTCAGCATCCAAAATCAGGCCAATCCTTGCAACCTGCGGGACTCGATGGC
>JANLQO010000312.1:0-27920 GCA_031367855.1 Planctomycetia bacterium
CCTTGGCATTGTCCGTCGCTACTATTCGACCGCGGCTAGGGGGCACCCGAACGTCATTCTCCCGGAATGGCTGCCGCTTTTAACACCGGGACAACTTCGGGGGTTGTATCTGTATGGCATTTTTGAGCCAGCGCACACGCAAAAACGGCAAAGTATGGTTGGTGTCATTCCGTTTGGATGACCAGCGCCAGCGATCGATCTATCTGGGTGACGTTACTGAAACCCAGGCGAAAGACTCGCTTTGGCACATAGAGAATCTACTGAGAGCCAAGAAGATCAACACGGACCCCAAAGACGCAACAGCGACATGGGTGTCGACCCTCAAGGGTAGTAGCGTTCGAGATTCGCTAGTGAAACACGGGTTGATTGCATCATGTGATGCCCCGCGAATCGATGCTGAACAACGGAAACTGAAGCCGTTCCTGCAGCGCTGCATCGACGACATGACGGACTCGAAGCCAGCAACGCGGGTAAACTACGGCTCAACTCGAAATTGGCTTTTGGATTACTTCACGGATGACCAGTTGCTAACCGACATCACGCCCAGCGATATGACCCGATGGCAGCGGCATATAAAAGGCAAGCTTGGAGCTGTGAGCAACCGGAACAAGCATGTTCAGCGTGCGAAGCGGTTCATGAAGACTGCGGTTGAAGACAGACTCCTCAAGGCATCGCCAGCCGCTCACCTCAAATTCGAGGCGGGCAAGACCGACAAAAGCCGTCAATTCTTCATCGATGTGGCCCTGACCAAACTAATCATGGACGGCTTGCCGGATGCGAATTGGCGTATGCTGTTCGCCCTGATGCGATGGCAGGGGATGCGACGGCTTGAAGCGATTGAGCTTGATTGGTCGGAAGTGGACCTAGCTGGGAATCGCCTTCGGTTTACCTCTACCAAGACCGGCTACCGAGAATGCCCGATCTTCCCCGAGACCCTGCCTTACATTCTGGATGCTGCTGACCTGCGTGGTCAGCAACAAGCCAAGGTCGTGAAGTGGCACGCGGGCGAAGATAGCGTTACCCCCCTCCTGATTAAGCAGGTAGAGAAGATTACCAAAGCCAAGGCATGGCCGAAGATTTGCATTAACCTGCGTTCTACGCGACGGACGGAGCTGGATGACCATTTCCCAGGGCATGTGGTTTCCGCGTGGCTTGGTCACTCTGAGAAGGTTGCACGGGAGCACTATCAGCAAGTCACCGCCGAACATTGGGACCGAGCGTCAAAACAGGTCAGCACCCAGGTCAGCATCTCTGGTGGTCAGGAGGGTATCAGAGGCGTTCAATCGGACACTACGGAATCAGAGAACAGCGAAAAACCCGAGGAGAAACAGCATTCCATTGCCGTTGCTGATTCTTATGAGTGCCCCCGCAAGGACTCGAACCTTGGACCCGGTGATTAAGAGTCACCTGCTCTACCAACTGAGCTACGAGGGCGGGCTGGTTGGCTTTTTACAGCAAACCTTGTTAGGGATGGAATTTATACGTTCTACGCGACATCGCAACCCCAAGTGCTTTAGTTTCCTGTTTTTTCCTGGCTGGTCGCGTCCGCTGAGCGTATGAGATGACAATCAGGGGATTCGTAGTTATGGATCGCAAGCGAAACTAAAAATGGGAATTGGGGTTAATTAGGCGATGGAATTATGATGTAGAATCAGCTTTTGGTGATTCGCCGTCTGAGTGGGTTCGAATTTCAAGACAATTTCGTAGAGTCAACGAACGAGAATCAAAATGCGACTACTTTCCGGAATCCTCTTGGCATTAGCCCTTTCTCAATTCGCTGTGGCTCAACCTCCCGGCGGTGGCGAGCGCGGCAATCGCGGCGGTGGCGGAACCGGCGGTGGAGGATTTCCTGGCGGAGGCGGCTTTCCGGGTGGTGGTGGCGGTTTTCCAGGAGGTGGAGGTGGTTTTCCGGGCGGTGGGGGAGGCTTTCCAGGAGGTGGCGGTTTTGGAGGTGGTATGCCAGGTGGTTCGCGCGGTGGTGGTGGCGATAGAGGCGGTGGTGGTGGTGGCGGGTTCAATCCTGCGGATATGCTCAGTCGCTTTGACCGCAACAACAACAAAATGATCGACCCCGAGGAAGCGGAAGGACCAGCAAAATTTTTCTTGGAACGGCTGGCTCAGAACAATCCGAAGATCGACTTAAAACGCCCAGTACCACTGGATCTGCTAACGAAAGAAATGGAAAAAATGCGCGGCGGTCCGGGCGCGGCCGAAGAGCCTCAAAAGGGGCCTGCCAAGCCTGAGTTATTGGTACCGGACTTCAGTCTCGCTAGCGAGCCTCCTATGGTTGAAGGCTTCGGCAGTACCAGTTCTATGTTTAACGTCAAAGTCGAAGAACGCGACCTGAAGGAAGCCGAAGATCGTATTCGTCGCTATGATCGAAACAACGATGGAATCTTGAGCAAGGAAGAAATCGAGGGCAATCGTTGGGGCGATGATCCGATGCAATATGATCGCAATGGTGATGGCAAAATCTCCAAATCCGAGATGGCTGTTCGTTATGCCAAGCGTCGCAGCGACGAACAGGCGGCTCAGGCAAAACCACAGCAGGGTGGAGGTCGCGGTGCCACGGCAGGAGCTCCGGGGGCGGCCGGGCAGAATGGGTGGTCGCGACCGGAGACCGCTAACGCACGTAAGGAAAAAACAGAAGAAAAGGATCGTTTTGGGGATGCCAAGTCCTACCGTATGAAAACGGTGAAGGAAAAGACCGACGGCACCAAGGGTCTACCCGATTGGTTCGCTCGCAGTGACGCGGACGGTGATGGTCAGGTTTTGGTGAGCGAATATAGCAGTTCGCTGACGGCTGAATCGCTGGCTGAGTTCCAGAAGTTCGATCTGAACGGCGACTACATTATTACTGCCAAAGAGTGCCTCGCAGCGGTCAAGAACGGCGCTTCTTCAAGTTCAAAAAGTTCCTCTACCCCAACCACGCCAGCAACTTCGGCTACGGTGGTACCAACCGCTGGCGGCGCATCTCCGGATAGCACGCAGATTGAATGGGCCAAAAAACAGATCGAAAAGTATGACAAAAACAAGGACGGCAAGCTGACCGTCGACGAGTGGAGCTCAATGGTCGTCAAACCTGATGGTGCAGACGCTAATGGCGACGGCGCGATTACAACGGAAGAGTACGCTGACTTCCGCAGCAAGAAGAAATAGAATTCCGATAGTGTTTCATCCAACCGTCGATTCTGGGAATTAGTGTAAAGCAATTGTCTCAATTGCTCCTCCGAGTGTAGAGCACTTGTCTCAATTGTTCCTGCAAACGATTGGGACAATCGTTCTACACTGAAGCCAATTCAAAGCTATCTTCCGGCGCAACGATTTCGAGCAGCTCAATAGCGGGCTCGTCGTTGCAATAGATGAGCGCAGTTCGCCCAAACGTCTCATGTCCGCGTGGTAAATCAAAATAGCTGGCCAACTCTCGACCGCAGCGGACGTGCCACACTTCTAGCAGCTGTACATGCCGCATTACATTGTGCTGAATGAGTACGCGGCCAAGCGGAACTTGCTTGGCCAAGATCTCATCGCGGGCTTCAGGGTCGATTGCATCGAGCTTCAGACGCACGATACCGAACTGCACTACGCGATTGTCTTTCGTACGCCGCAAAAGAATCTTTCGTACGTAATGCGTATTGGATGCGAAACTCTCGAGCACTTCGACCGATACTCGACAGCCGTGACGCTGCTCGACGGTGACCGTCATGTGAGCATCATGCGCCAAGAGCGTACGGTAGGGTGCTGGCACTGAAGACTTGTCGCATGCCCGAAACTGCCCTAGCTCAGTAGGGTCGGAATAGAACAATCGGGTCAATTCGCCGAGCTCTGCCTCTGGCATGAAGGCATCCGTCACGGGGTGCTCCATCTCTTGTTGATCGGCGAGTAAACGATTGCCAAACGCGTGCGTCCGCATCTCGGAGGGCATTCAGCGTTTCGGAGAGACGCTGCTACGGGGTAGGTTTCCATCTGCCGGCGCCTAATTCAGTTGGAGGCAACGATCGGAAGAGATCCGACCGGGGTCATTGTGACCAAGGCAGGCGTGGCTGGCTCGTGCCTTTGCAGAACGGTGTCGACAAGATACAAAAGCATGCGTTGCAGCGGTTCGGACTCGAGCGATCCGATCACTTCCAAGGCGCGTTGTTCGTGCTTGTCGATCAAGCGATTGGCTTGTTCAAATACCCGAGCTTTTCGATACAGTTGCTCGACGCGATGAATACGATCGGTTTCGCTGAGTTCACATTCGTGGCTCGCCAGCGACAGCAACTCAGTTTGTTCGGATTCGTTCAAACTGGCCAGTGCCAGCGCCCATAGCAGCGTGGGGCGGCCGCCGAGAACATCTCCGCCGGCGAGCAATTTGTTGTGCTCATCGCCTTCCCAATCGTTGAGGTCATTGAGTATTTGAAAGGCGACTCCGATGTTTCGGGAGAACTGGCGAATCGGTTCAGTCAAGCGAGCGGCATCGCCCGCCAACCTTGCACCCGTAAACAAGGCGGCCTCGAAAGCGGGTGAAGTCTTCAGCGCATACACTTTCAATGCATCCAGCGGCGTAAGTCGCTTGTCCTTGGCGTCACGCCACAGCAGCTCAGCCCCTTGTCCTTCGGCGAGTCGCGTGTGAGCGCCAGCCAAACAATCCAGTATGTCAGTTGTCGCATCGGGCCCGAGCGTTGCGGCTTCGCGACTGACCAAGCGGTACCCCAAGCCGATCAAGTAATCGCCAACGTTGATCGCAGTTGGCAGACCAAAACGGCGATGCATGGTTGCTTGTCCGTAGCGGTAGCAATCATCGTCTTCAATATCATCGTGTACCAAGCTGGCTTTATGGAACATCTCGATGCTCATCGCAGCCCGCAGCACGGCCGTGGGATACTGTGCAATCGCATCGGCACCATCGGGCAACGAGCCCTTGCCGCCGGTAAGCGCATCGTAGGCCGCAAGCGTAATAAATGGGCGAGAATACTTGCCGCCGCGACGCACAAAATCGAGAGCCAAAGTCTCTGTGCACGCCACTGGGTCAATTCCGGCCAAGGGATCTTTTGCGGCGTCATCCAACGGACGGCTTTGCCGCGAACGCACCACTAATTCGTCAAAGCGATCGGTATGAAACATATCGTTGGCGGCGCGGAGCAGATGCACATAGCTACGCGTATGTTGCTGCGGAGCGGTTTGACGGGCCCGAATCATCTCCAGCACCCAAGCTTCATCGACGCTCGTATTGCGACAATCGCTCGACAGGAGCGGTACGGCCATGCAAGGAATGCCCGAAAGCAGAATCTTGTCGATGGCTTTTTCGAGCACGTTGAGGCAGGCAACGCCGACGATGGCATCGACATAGCCACTCACAATGATCTTCAGCACGACGGGCGACCCCTCGGCCACAAGAACTTTGTACCCCATCTCTTCGGCGATTGTGCGAAAGTCAGCGATGCTGCACGCGCCGCATTTCTTGCAATTCATCCCGAATTCGTCGTAATCCGCTGGGCACCCCTCGGCATGCTTCAAACAGTGTGGCAGAAGGAACAAGCGGCGGCTCGGATCGGTAGCGGCAACTTGATCTTTCCAAAACGCTCCGCTGAGCATGACCATGATCCAACCCACATAACCTTCGCTCAAGTTCTCGCGTTCAAGCACCTGCCGCGAGAGAGTTTCCATTTCGTCTTTGCTGAGCGGTCGCGCTTTATCCAGCTTAGCCGCCACTTCCGTGCAAACTGACTTTAGGTGCTCCCGCAATTCGTGCGTCTCCGGCACCAGTTTTAAGTGGCTGGTTTTGCGACGCCGTGACTTGGCAGACGAGTCTACGGTTGGCTGATCCGCAGTGTCTTGAATTTCGCTTCGATCAATGGATGCAGATGACAATGGGCCACTCCTGAGGGAGATGATAGTTTTAATTCTCGGTCAATCGAGCATCCAGCAAGTCTTACTAACCCGCTGTCCCGCTCGCAGTTCCGCAAAGTTCGATTTGTTGTAACGCGGCACCAAGAGCAGCGAGGCTAAATATCGGTGGGTAAAGGCGTTCGTGGTACCATAGTTTCGCAAAATAGAAGCCAATCGGCCAGCTACAATCTAAATTGCCCCGGTGGATTGTGGTTATCAACCACTCGCAGCCACGCATTATAGTTGGTGGGCACATCCCTACGCCACCACACTGAATAATGGCTTCCAGCGCGAGCGAAGTTTCTTCAATCGAGCTGCCCCCGGCTGGTTGGTCTTTTTCCGGGCTGGCATTCGCACCTGGGGCAGCTAACCCACCCTTATAAGGAATGCTTGGCCCACCACCCCAGCCGCCGTCTGCATTCTGGTTTTTGATCAGGTACCTCAACCCCGCCTGGGCGGCCGGATCGTCCAGCATCGACAAATCCGCGTAAGCCAGCAAGACTTTGGCGGTCCCGTAAATAGGATTCTCCTCCTCTGGGTGATCTTGATTGCCGAACCACAGCGGGAGCCAACTGCCATCGAGCTGCTGTTTGCGGGTCAAATAACGACCGCCTCGATTCATCGCCTTCGCGATCTGGTTCCTAGTAGGGGTTTGGGAATAAACCTTGCGCAATAGCTCGAGTTGGGGCAGCCAAGCCTGAAAGGCTCGCAGCGCGTGGGCTGTCAAATCGGTTCCGCTGCGATCGAAGGGCAACTTTCCCCAGCCGCGACAAAATGTGGGCCAGCCACCGTCGCGATTTTGCAACTGCACCAACCATCGGAGCCCCTTAGCCACCGCATCCAAGGCCTGAAGTTCCAATCTCGCCAATTTCGGCTGGGATAAATCGAGCGCTGCGATCGCCAGTAGCGCCGCCGGGGTATCGTCCGCGTCCGGCACTGCACCGCTCAAATCGGTCCAGCCCCAACCGCCGGGCATCGCGCCAGTAAACGGATGACGTCGTTGGTGTTGGCAGTGGAGCAACCAACGCACCGTGCCCGAAGCAATGGTAGGGCTTTCTCCCTCGTCAACTTCAACGCTGGACGCAGCGCTCGATAGATGCTCGGCACATGAAACCCGTAGCGGAGCTGCCGAGCGACGCTTGATAGCAACCACAGAGAGGCTGGTTAGCCATGTTGCAAGATTGGTATCGATGGGCCAACTTCCGACACTCAATCGCGAATCGATTAAGAAGCGAATGCAGTTCTGCGCGACCGGACGATCGCCTTTGCCAATCGCCGCTAGGCTCATCAACACAAAGCTGGTCAGCGGTACCGCTTCTAAATAGCCTCCTGAATCGGGTTGCATCTGAGTGAGGACTCGCAGAGTGGGCGCGATCGCTCGATGCCGCAGCCATCTGAGCATTGGGTTACGGGGCGGTTGAAAGTGAAACTTGGCTTGCCCCATCGCCACCAGGGCTGGTATCGCATAACTGACCACCGGCATGCGCGCCAGCCGATACCACGACTGTGGCAACCAGGCAGCTTCGAACGGCAGATGGGGAACTTGTTTCCATTCCGCCAATCCAGCCAACGCACAATTTGTGAGGATAGGTACAACGAACGTTTTGTCTTTGCCATATCGACGTCGCAGTGCATCCCACTTTCCTGTGCGCTCGATGTACTGGTCCGCTAAGTTCGCTATTGCGCCTGCATGAGTGTTGAATCCGGCGATCTGCCACGCGGCTTGAACCAACATCGACGTGGCAATATTTGAGTGGCTGCGATTGGTGTCACCAAACCCACCGTCAGCGTTCTGATGTGAGGCTAACCATCGACAACCGACTTCGATGGCCTCAGGGGCGATCGAAGCGTATTTTTCGGGTAAGCAATTGTGACGTCGGCATAAACTCAAGGCACTTACAGCCGTCGCAGTCGACAGCGCCGAAGTGGACAACTCGCCCGTCCAGTGACCATTGCCGGCTTGTGCGGAAAGGTGCTTCCAGGTGGTTTTCCACGCTTGCGCAATGCGAGGAAGCATCGAGGTGAAGTCGAGTGCTGGGCCGTCAACTGCTGCTGTCATAGTGGTTTTCAATACTTGACGGTAACGCTCTTGAGCATGTTGCCCACGAAACTCAGTATCAGCGTTCCAAGCATGAACAGCAGATAGGGCGCTTGCCACGGGCCATCCAAAACAAGCAAAAGCAGCGACAACAAAGCCAAGAGTGTCATTGCGATAGCGCACAAAATCGAAACGACTTGAGGCCAGCCACGATCCACGTCAAAAGCGAGCGAAATGGGAAGCATTAAGAACAACGGTATTAACCCGGCCACGATGGCGCTAGCGAAGTCGCCACGGGCTGCCTGAATTCCCGCTACGATCACCGCGATCACGATTTGCCCCGCGATGAGATTGGATGCCCACTTTTGCTTGTTGCTCAGTAAGTACTTCCCGAACGGATGAAATCGCAAAAACGTGTTGAAAAGCGGATTCAATATCCAACTCAAGAGACAGAATATCAAATAACAAGCAGAAATAGGTGTCACAAATGGCTGCAATTGCGGATAGGTATCCGCCAACGAACGCAGCGCTCGCATACCGACAAACAGCCCCACGATCAGCATCCACTGCGCTCCGGTGGCGAGTCGTCCCATCAGCGAATAGAACTTAAACACGGCCCGAAAAACAATGTTGTTGCTGTTTAGCGCTTGAATCATCCCTTGCCGCGCGAATTCGTCGGTGGGTTCCAAGCGAAGCGCTTCGCGAAACGAAATTTGCGACCCGCGGTAGTCCCCTTTTTGCAACAGCGCCCAGCCGCGCATAGCGTGAGCTTGACCGGAGTCGGGATTGCGCGCCACGGCAGCATCAGCTTGTTCGAGCGAATCGTGCGTTCTTCCCAATCGCTCCAGCGCCAGAGAACGCATGTTGGCACAGGCAGTGTCCTCGGGGTCAAACTGCAAACCCTGAGTGGCCGCGTCAAGCGCCTGCGCCCACTTTCGTTCCTGTAGAAGAATCGAGGCATGCAGCGCGTGAAAATGACTTTGATACGGTTCTAGCCTGAGTGCTTCAAGGATGGAAATCGACGCATCGGCAAACTGATTTCGTTTTCCGAGCACGGCTGCGCGGACGTAATGCGCAAAGCCAGCATCGGGTTCGAGGTGAATGCCACGCTCTGCTTCGCGTGTGGCCTCGTGCCAGTGGTCTCTATCTTCGAGCATGCAAAGTGCGAGCAACGAATGCGCTTCACCTACTTCGGGATCTTGCGAAAGCAGTTCTTTGAGGACACTTGAGGCTTGTTCGTAACGATCTTGCTGAAGCAGGAGCCGAGCCCGATCGAGTAAAGCATCGGAGTTCATTTGAGCTTTAGATACTCCAAGATGTCGTCGTAAATGCCGCCTTGGTTGGCATAGAGCGCGTGGTTGCGAGCGGTCGCAAACCACTCTCGCGTTGATGGCTTGATGCTTTTCGACGCGGCCAGCAAATCCTTCGTTACCAGGGGTGTGGGGCGACCAGACTTGATCGCTTCTTGCAACTTCGCTTCAATGGCGCGATCTACGACTGCCTTGAGATCCGCACCGGAAAAATCACCTGTTTTGGCGGCGACTTGCGCGTGGTCGATGTCCGTCGTTGGCTTGCCGGTTAAGAGTATCTTCAGCGTTTCCACCCGGGCGATAGTATCAGGTGGCGGTACAAAGATGATTTGATCAAATCGACCGGGTCGACGAAAAGCGGAATCGACGTGCCAGGGCGCATTCGTTGCACCCAGTATGAGCACGCCTTCATTGTTTGCTTCGGCACCATCCATTTCGGCTAGGAATTGATTGACCAGATGGCGACCCGAGCTCTGACGCATGTCACTGCGGCTGGCACCTAGCGCATCCACTTCATCGAAGAATAAGACACAGGGACGATTGCGCCGCGCCTGCTCAAAGATCGAATGCAGATTTCGCTCGCTGTTGCCCATCCACATATCGAGAACATCGTTGATGCCGATCGACGAAAATTTTGCGTGAACCTCGCCTGCCGTGGCCCTTGCAAGATGCGTCTTACCACACCCGGGAGGCCCATACATCAAAATGCCTCCGCCTACTTGCTTGCCGTAGGCCGCGTACATTTCGGCGTGGGTTAGTGGGTAAATAATCTTGACCTGAATCTCTTCCTTGACCTTCGTCATGCCGCCGACGTCTTTGAACGAGATCGAAGGTTTTTCAAAGGGCTTGGCCTCGCCCGGATGGTTGGACTCGCTCGCCGACTGCCTTATGCGGCCATTCATCACTTCTTCGGAAGCATTCGAGTCGTCCTTGCCTTCTTTCCAATCTTGAATTCCAAGGAGGTTTGCAAACTCATCATCGCGAACTTCTTCGTCAAGATCGATCGCTTGCTGGTAGTGGCTCACCGCCGACGGGACACTGCCAGCTCGATACATCAACTTCGCATACAGCAGCAAGGCAGGGGCGAACGGTTTTGAGCCACCAATCAGCGTTTCAACGATCACCAATGCATGAGAATTCTTGTTCTGGCGATAAAAGGTATCCGCCATGAGAACCTTGATCGACGCCGATTGCGGATGCCGGTTGAGCATCGTTTTGAAATGCTGCTCCGCCTCCTCGTAGCGGGTCATCGCCAACAGCGTTTTGCCAAAATGTTCCGCCAGCGCAATATTGTCCGGAGCCAATTGCACCGCTTCGCGAAGAGCCTTTAAGGTCGTTTCTATATCACTCATCAGAGTCGCTCGGTGAAATGTTCGCCAAAGTCAGTTACAATCGGACGTCGCCAACGATAAAATCGATCGAAAACGTCAAGCGTATGATACTACAAAAACACCGGAAGCAGAGCGGACTATGAACAAGCGAATCCATCGACTACTGCTACTGACGGGTGTAGTGTTAGTCGGTTGCCAGTCGCAGCAACCCGCGACGTCGCAATCTGCCCCGTCGCAATCTGCCCCGTCGCAATCTGTCCCGTCGCAATCTGGCGACTCGGGCGAACAAGCTTCACCCTCCGCTGCGAAAGTCGAAATTATCCAAGTGGACTTTGCGGGCTTTGAACAGCAGCTGAAAAAATTAGCTGGCAAATTTGTCGTGGTCGACGTATGGAGTACGGGTTGCCCGCCATGCATGAAAGAGTATCCGAACTTGGTCGCGCTCAACCAGCGGTGGCCCACGGAAGTGCTGTGCGTTTCCTACAACGTCGATTACATCGGACAAAAGTCGAAGCCTGTGGAGAGCTACTTGCCGAAAGTAAGCGGCTTCTTAGAGCAGCAGAGATCAACAAGCGTGCTTAATCTGATGAGTGCGGAAGCGGATTCGGATGTGTTTGATAAACTCGAAATCGCTTCGATACCCGTTGTAATGCTCTTCGATCGCGCAGGCAAGTTGGTCAAGAAGTTCACGGAAGGCAATAGCGGTGAAGACGGGCTAACCTATGAAGCAGACATCATTCCGGCGATCGAAGCGGCAATGATGGCAAACTAGCTACCTATCGCCGGCCAGTTTTTCATTGTCACGACACTTCTCATCGTGTTCATTATCGCGACGGTTGCGTTCCCGACCACCGTCTCGCCCTCGTCCTGGCGGCCCAGGAGGAAAAGGAAACTCCTCAAACTTAAACGGCTCGCCCTTCAGTTTTTCCAGCTTGTCGCGTTGTTCCGTAGTGAGCATCTCCGACACGACGCCGTCAATTTTCTTTTGAACTTTTTCCCATGCGCGAAAGCGATCACCTGGATTCTGTGCGTCGTGAGAGCGATCTTCGAACATCTCCCGCTCTACAGCTTCTTTCTTAGCAATGATCTCACGGCGGCGCGTCTCTTCGAGACCAACTTTTTCGGCAACGATTTTATTCAAGACCGCAGAGCACTGCCGATGCTGAACGTAGAGTTCGACTAAGCGATCGCGTTTTGAATTGGATTCACTGAGCGTTTTCCAAATATCGCGATCCGCGTTAGTCATGATCTCTTGCATCTTGACCTTCAGTTCCTCGCTGGTGAGCGTCTTGGCTTTCAATTGCTCATAGAGCTTCTCCGCAGAAGAACGAGTTTGAGAAAGAATTTCGCGTGCTGCTTTGGCACTGTCTTCGCCTAAATTGATCTCTTTACGCACCGATTCTTGGAACAAGAGATAACTGAACTCCTGCGCTCCTCGGCTGCGGGTTTCACTAAGCGTCCGGAAGAATATTTCTCGCGCTTCCCGATCCGAGCGAGGGTCTTTATCAGCATCTTGACGACCCGATCTTCCCTGATCGCTCGTCTTATCCGATTTGGCAGCTTTGTCGGGCGCATCTTGAGCAGCCGTGAAAGTGCCAAAGGCGATTAAGAAAGTCAAAAAAGCAAGACGAAAAACCATTTACTCCCCCAGTCGAACAGGCAAGCCATGCGGGCGCCTGCCTGCCCAATCGCGGAACACCAAAACCAATAGATTTAGTTGTCACTACCAGGTCGAGTACGACCGCCACCTGCACCACCGCGACCGCCACCGGCTCCACCGCGACCGCCGAAACCACCAAATCCGCCTCCCTCAGGAAACGTAAACTTCTCACCCTTAAGGGTTTCGATGGCTGTCTTATGCTCGGCAGTTAGTTTTTCGTCGATGGCTGTATCCGATTTCTTCCTTAATTCCGCTGTGAAATCGGTCATCTTTTTTCGCATCTCAGCCATTGCAGCTGCGTCTGGAGCACCACCACCGGCACCACCACCGGCACCGCCAGTAAACATCTCTCGCATTTTTGTCCTGCGCTCTTCGTTCATTTTGGCAACGACTTCGGTTACCGCCTTAAGTTCTGGATCTTTGAGTCCGATTTCCTTCGCAATCAATTCGTTGGTTGCTGCAGATTGGCCTTGCTGCTGGAGCAACAGCCCCATCAAACGCTTCATACCAGCCGGTTCGACCGCTTCGTCAAGCAGTTCTTGAGCCTTGGTGTTCATGTCTTTCATGATCTTGGTGCGTTCTTCTTCGCTCGCATCGCGCAAGCCAGCCATGCCAGCCATCGCTTCTCGCTGCTTGGTCTGAATAGCCTCGTAAACTTCACTCGACACATTGACTTCTTTGCGGACTTCTTCCATTCCCAGCAAACCGAGTAACTCCATCGCTCCGCCGGCACCCATCATACCTCGGCCGCCAAAGCCCCCGCCAAAGCCGCCCCCGCCAGGTCCGCCACCACCACCTCTACCACCACGGGCAGGACGACCGCCGGCTGGCTGATCTTGGGCAAACACCGAAGCTGAAATTAGGCAAAACGCCATAATCAGCGCAAAAACACCGGAAATTTTACGCATGGGGGAACTCCTTAAGAAATCGCTAGATCGATATGGCCGCTCCCAGTGATGAGCGAACGGACCGGCACTTATTTTCGCAGCTAGGTGGTTGAAAAAAACAGTTTTTCCAATACCTAGTTTTCACCCAGTTACTAAAACCATGCGCAGTTGCAAAAGTTTCGCGGAACTTCGTGCAACCCGTAAGAAACCACGTGCAAACTAACTTCGTCGAGTGCGAAGAACGCTGTTTCGAACTTCGTTCGCCTTCCGCGAGACAACGTTGATTCGGTTGGAATTGTGTAGAATCTATCAGTTTGAAATGCTACTTGCATTTCTTTTCTTCGATTTTTCGCAAAATTTCAGGCTCCTTAGCCATGGACGCTAACCCTAGCTCGGTTGCTCACAAACCGCTTCCATGCGAGTCGGTCCGGCGGCTGATTGACCCCGTCGAAACGCTCCCTGGAGTGGGGCATCTGCGGGCAAAGTTGCTTCAGAGACTGGAAATTCGACGAGCGATGGATTTACTGTTTTTCTTCCCTCGCAGCTACGAAGAGGTTGCCCCCCTACAGCGTGTGGGTGACTTCGAAGAGAACCTTCGCGTCAGTTTTATCGGAGTCGTTACCGAGATTGACGAGCGGATTTCGCAGAGCGGTAAACACATGCTGGGCGCGGTGGTGGCCGCCGAGGGGGGCGGGTTTGTGCGATTACTGTGGTTCAACCAGCCCTTTCGCAAAAACGATGTCCGCCCAGGTGTGCGTTTGATGGCCACCGGAGTACTGAAGTCGACGGTGCTAAATTGGGAAATCATGCAGCCCCAAATCGTGGCGCTCGGACCCAATGAAGTGCCACCTGAACAAAAACCATTACCCATTTACGCACTCACCGATGGCCTCAAGCAACCGATGATCCGCGAAATGCTGCAGCAGAATGTGCCGTGTCTGCTGCCGCTGGTCGAAGAAGTGCTGCCCGAGCCGCTGCGCCGACGCATGGAAGTCCCAACGCTGCACGAAGCCTTGCATGACATTCACTTGCCGCCAGACATGGAGGCGGTCCTGCGGGCCCAAAAGCGATTCAAACTCCAAGAACTGCTGGTGCTCCAACTGGCGATCGGTCTCCAACGCCGCGGCCGCGAAAAAGTCGCCAAAGCACCCATTTGCGAAGCCAGTGGCAAAATCCACGCACGTATTTTGAACCGCCTACCATTCGCATTGACTGGCGATCAACAGCGCGCCGTGGAGGATATCGGTCGCGACATGTCGTCCGATCGCCCCATGAACCGGTTGCTACAAGGCGATGTAGGTAGCGGCAAAACACTCGTTGCCCAATATGCCATGCTATTGTGCGTCGCGCACGGTTACCAAGCCGCTCTAATGGCGCCCACCGAAGTGCTTGCCCGGCAGCACATGCACACGCTCAACAAAAGCCTCGCCTCCAGCCGCGTGCGCGTCGCCTTGCTGACCGGCGGACTCGGTCGGCGGGATCGTGCAAATCTGCTCGCCGCAGTCGCCGATGGCAGCGTTGATTTGATCATCGGAACGCAAGCACTCCTGTCGACCGAGTTGGCCTTCAAAAATCTCGGGCTCGTGATCGTCGACGAACAGCACAAATTCGGCGTGATGCAACGCGCTCAACTGCGCGGCGACCAATCGCAACCGCATTACCTGGTCCTCAGCGCGACCCCCATACCTCGGACCATTGCGATGACAGCGTTCGGCGACCTGGACGTCTCCACAATTCGCGAAAAACCGCCAGGACGCGCGGCCGTGCATACGTACTTGGGATCCGAGGCAACCATCGCATCCTGGTGGCGCTTCGTCGATCAACAAATCGAAGCCGGTCGCCAAGCTTACGTCATCGCCCCGCGCGTGAGCGAATCGGAAACTACCGAGATCGCCAGCGCCGAGGGGTTCTTCGAGCAATTGCGCATTGGACCGTTCAGCCATCGACGACTCGGTCTCATGCATGGCCGCATGGATGGCTTGGAGAAGGAATCGGTGCTCAGCGACTTTGCGTCCGGCAAGACCCAATTGCTCATTGCCACCACCGTCGTCGAAGTCGGAATCGACGTCCCGAATGCAACAGTGATGACCATCCTCGATGCCGATCGACTTGGCCTTTCGCAACTGCATCAACTCCGCGGACGCATCTCGCGCGGGACTCACGCCGGCTTTGTGTGTGCGATGGTTTCCAAGGGCTGCAATCCCGATGACAACGACCGCTTGAAGGCCTTCGAAGCCAGCGACGATGGCTTCTATTTAGCCGAAACCGATCTTAAGATGCGCGGCCCCGGCGACCTGCTCGGAACGCAACAACACGGCCTCGCGCCACTGCGAGTCGCCGACTTAGCAACCGATGGGGACTTAGTCACTCTTGCCCGCGAAGTCGCCCGCGAAATACTTAACGAATCCCCCGATCTAACCGATCCCGCTCTCGCCAAAATCGTTCGCCAAACCCTGTCGCGCTATGGCAAGTCGATGCAGTTAAGCGATATCGGTTGACCAGAAATTTGACACTTCTCGCTGAACATCAACACCGGGACAACGATTTTATGTTTCGCATAGTAATTGCAAGCGAACACGAGCCTGAGGCGCCAGCCGATTTCCGATTAAACGATTTTGGAGATCGGCTAGAGCTATGAATCGCTATCCTACCCAATTCGCGCCCAAGTCGTGGGGGCCAAAGTTGCGACCGTGGTTCGTGCGTCTAGTCGCTCCGATACGACGCTTCAAGCAAGCGCGAGCGGTCGGTTTAACGCGCGTCGAAGTGCGCGATGTCGAGCACCTGCATGCAGGGATGAAATCCCAAATGCGTATGCTGATCGCGCCCAACCATTCTAGCCACGCGGATCCCTTTACCATTTACGCAGCCTGCGATGCGGCGAAGATAACCTGCCACGTAATGGCTGCCTGGCACGTTTTCATGCAATTCTCGCCAGCGATGCAGCGCATCCTTCAATGGCACGGTTGCTTTAGCGTTGACCGTGAGGCGAATGATATCGGTGCGTTTCGAAACGCGATTGAAGTTCTCCGAGCGCGGCCAGAGCCGTTGGTCATTTTTCCGGAGGGCGAAATCTATCACTGCAATGATCGCGTCATGCCGTTTCGTGAAGGCGCTGCGGCCATTGCAGTTGGCGCGGCGCGGAAAACCGAGCGTCCAGTGGCAATTGTTCCCACCGCAATTAAGTATCGCTACATGGATGATCCGACACAGCATATTTTGAAAGTGCTGGATGACATTGAGCGACGCATCCTGTGGCGCTCGCAAGCGCATAAGCCGATGGTCGAGCGACTGTACGCCATCGCGGATGCCGTGATCGGTTTGAAAGAACTGGAGTACTTAGGCAGCTCGCGTTCAGGTGAACTTTCGAGCCGACTTCGTGACTTGGGTGAAGAGATACTGCTGAAACTCGAGTCCCGACATGGACCAAGTCGCGATCCCAGTCACCCTGTGCGAGTCAAAGAACTGCGGCGGACGATCCTTACCAAAGCCAACGATTGCGCGACAACGGCATCCGATCAAAAGCGGCTCAGCCATGATCTTGATGACCTCTTTGTCGTCACGCAACTGTTCAGTTATCCAGGTGATTACTTGCGCACGCAAAGTCCAACGATCGAGCGGATTGCGGAAACCGTGGACAAACTGGAAGAGGACGTTCTGCAACGCCCCACCGCTACCATCCGCGGTCGCCGCGAAGCGATTGTAAAATTCGGAGCACCACTGCTTGTCCCGGCGACAAAATCGCGATCGCTGGTCGCCGAGCTTACCACAACGGCGCAGCAGCATGTGCAATCGCTGATCGAAAGTCTTTAGTCACAAAACCACTCGCCAAAGGCACCCCAAACACCCTGGCTTGACAATCTACTTGCACGGTATTTCCGCATAATTCCTGTGCGATTCTGCTATTGAGATGGTATTCTTCAGTTTTTTACTACTGACTGCGAGAAATTATTTGACGGCATAGGTGACTTTACTGTAAGAATATTAATATGGGGGTTCAAAACCGCCAAAAGTAGCGTACTCCAGCTCGTATGATTTGTTTTATGTAACCTCTGTGCATAAAGCGTTAAAATGATGATTCCTTCCGTTGTCGAATCGTTTTACAAGTCGCTGCAATCGCTGATTGCTTGCCTTATTCGGCATGGAAAGGTGGTAATCAATTTAATCGTAATCTTTACCTTTCTGGTAGTTGTGGTGCAATTCTGGTACTCGCACAGTGAATGCAAGTTAGTGTTGTTCGTGGGCTCGCCTGGTTCAAGCACTTCTGAACTCGGAATGTCGATCGCAGATCGAATCAGGTCGACGGCCAGTTCAGGTGGGACTACCTACGATATTGCCGTCGAAGCCACCCCCGAGAATATCAGTATTCGTGAAAGGATGGCGGCGGAAAACAATCGATACGCTTTAGGGCTGATTGAAGACGGTAACGGATTTGAGTCCGGCAAGGAAAAAGGAAACTCAATCCGTGCACTTCTTCCGCTTGAGTGGGACTACTTATACATTTTATGCAGTAAGCCATTGTTTGAGAGAGTACGGGCAACCGGCACAACTGCAACCACCCTTGGCGACGTGATAGACTCGGTGGGTCCAGGGATGCTTTATATGGGACCAGAAAAGAGTTCGACCAATCGAATGGCCACTCTCGCACTAGAAAAGTACGATGGTGTTTCGATTGCCAAAATTGCGAAAGGAATCGCTGACTGGCGCGAGATGCGGTCAGCACTTAAGCGACAAGAGCTTGAGTTGGTTTTCGCAAAGGGACCACTGGGCTCGACTTTGCTTCAACAGGTTGCCAACGATGACTCAGCGGTGCTCATAGGCTTGGGCGATGTGACGGATGCCATTCAAAGAGAGGAAGGATTTCAGGTATATGGCGCAGAGTTGCCACCCAACTTGTACGGTGCGAAACCAAGCCTAATCGCTCAGGATTATTCTGCGGTTTTTTGCCGGCCCGGAATCAAGACACTAGCCAGTCGACGGGTGCTAGCGTGTCCGAAATCGTTGTCGACCGCAGATGCGTATTTGCTAGCGACGGTTGCAAAGAGAGCCTGCGAGGAGGATGAATATCGGATCAACCTGATGGCCCAAGATCTTCCGAATGGTGGTGGTCAAACTTTGGTCAGCGAACTGCGAATGCCGATTCACCCGGGCCTCAAATTTCTGCGAGAGAATCAAACTCCGTTTGTCATACGGGATTGGAGTACGTGGCCGACGTGGTTGACTTCGTTGCTGAGTGTGGCCATCGGGTTGATTGCCTTAGACGTCTTAAATTTGTTAACGAGGTATTTGACGCGTGCGGCTGAAGGAGGCAGCAGAGTCCGAGATGCTCACGCAAGAGGAACGACTTCCGAGCCTTCATCGAAAATGGACTATCGGCAGCTTTCCGGCTTACTGAAGTCTTATTCGGACACATTGCGGTCTCAATCACACAACGTAACGGCCGCACATCTGCAGGAATGGGATACAAAGTTGCGAGGAATCCGCACGGCAATCAAAGGGGCGACGTTGCTTTCTCCCAGTCAACGAGAGGATTTACTTGAGGGAGTTGGCGAATTGCGATGGGATGCGATGTCGTCACAATGGGTGGCCCGAAACGATTACCGGTCCGATGTTGGCGATGCGAATGAGGCTGTCGCAACCGCGATGCCGCTTAGCCCCCAGACGCCAAAGGAGCCAGCGGATATCGATTAGCTATTGTTAGTACGCTTTGGCAAACACCGCTCGTCGCGTGCTTGGCTTGCCGGTCAGGAAGCACATGCCCGGTTCGTCATTGCCAGCGAGCGGCATGCAGCGAATGGTGACTTTCAATTCGCCCAACAAGGGCGCCAGTTCTTCCTCCGACGAAAAATAACACATCGCAAACCCACCGTGCATCTCCGGCGAATCCGCATTCTTGGGCGTGAAGTAGGCGCGAAACTCTTTCTCAGTCTTGATTTCAACCGTGTTTTCTTGTCGCATCTTGAGAGCCCGATTGAACAGGTTTTCTTGTATTGACTGCAGCAGATCGGCGATGCCAGCCACCAGCGCCGATCGCTCCATGCTGGTCTGTTCACCCGTATCGCGACGCGCCACAAATACCGAATCCTTGGCAATATCCTTTGGACCTACTTCGATCCGCAGCGGCACGCCACGCTTAACGTGATACCACTTCTTTTCACCACCACGGAGATCGCGATCATCCATTTCCACTTCAACGATGCGACCGGCATAGACCTTTTGGGTCAACTCTTCACGTAGCTTCTGGCAATACTCGAGCACTGCAGTCCGCTGGGCTTCGTCGCGGTAGATCGGCAGAATGACCGCATGAGCCGGCGCGAGTCGTGGCGGCAATACAAAACCATCATCATCCGAATGCGTCATGATCAGCGCACCGATCAAGCGCGTGCTCACGCCCCATGAAGTCGTCCAGGCATAAGCCACTTCGCCGTTTTGGTCCTGGAATTTGATCTCCTGCGCCTTGGAAAAATTCTGGCCCAGAAAATGGCTCGTACCAGCTTGCAGTGCTTTGCGATCTTGCATCATGGCCTCGATCGAAAGCGTCACGTCGGCTCCGGGAAATCGTTCGCCCGCCGTCTTCTCGCCTTTGATCACCGGCACCGCCATGTAGTTTTCAGCAAAATCGGCGTAAACGTCGAGCATCCTGCGTGTCTCCTCCATCGCTTCTTCGGCTGTTGCATGAACGGTGTGCCCTTCTTGCCAAAGGAATTCCGCAGTCCGCAAAAACAAACGCGTACGCAGCTCCCAACGCACCACGTTGGCCCACTGGTTGATCAAAATCGGCAAGTCACGATAGGACTGGACCCACTTCGCATACATCGCTCCAATGATCGTTTCGCTCGTCGGCCGCACGATCAGGGGCTCTTCGAGCGGCCCGGCGGGACGCAAGCCACCAGTCTCCGGATCAGGTTCCAAGCGATGATGCGTGACGACCGCGCACTCTTTCGCAAACCCTTCGACGTGCTGAGCCTCTTTCTCGAGGAAGCTCATCGGAATAAACAGCGGAAAGTAAGCGTTCTTGTGGCCAGTGTCTTTGAACATCTTGTCCAGCACGCGTTGCATGTTTTCCCACAAGGCGTAACCCCATGGCTTGATCACCATGCAGCCTCGCACCGGCGAGTTCTCGGCCAAATCGGCACCTTTGATAACTTGCTGATACCACTCCGGATAGTCTTCTTCTCGAGTCGGGGTGATCGCGGTTTTGGGAGCTTTGTTCATGGCGGTCGTCACTTAGTATGTTGTCACTTAGTATGATGAGATCGGCTGCGCTGGCTGATTAGCCGCACAGCTGCGATGGGTGGGCATGGTTGATGGAATCCAGATTCTAAGAGACGCCACCAAAAAGTGTTATCCCCTCCCCCAACACTGTGAAGCCGTGTGGCCGAGCGGCTCCGCGACGCGGGAACCGATTTGCGGAGCAACTCGGCCACCAAAAAAACGAAAGGGCTACAATTTATTGAGTACTTGGGCACACCCGAGATCGAACAGAACATTTCTGGAATTGGCTCAGTCAAACCCATCGAGCAATAGCTTGCTCTCGCAAAACGTAGCTGACAGCATTGCCCAGCATCCTATACAATCAGAGCGTCTCAAGGAGATCAAACCAACACCCAACCACGGCCTGATACGATGTCAGTAGATCAAACGCTTCAAACGACAAGCCTGGAGGTGCTGTGTGCACAGCTGCAGGCGGCGTCGAGCAACCTGGATGCTTACGAAACTTGGCCCACCGAACAGTTATCTTGGTGTGCCGACGCCGGTGTTTTTCGCTGGTTTATCGACGAAAAACACGGCGGTTGGAATTGGTCAGAGGTCGCCATCACGGAAGGATATTTGGCGCTCAGTCAAAGCTGTTTAACGACCACCTTCATACTGACGCAATGGAATGCCGCCTGTCGACGTATTGCCACCAGTCCCAATCAAGCCTTGCGCGAACAACTGCTTCCGCAGATGGCTACGGGCGAACTGTTTGCGACAGTCGGCATCAGCCACTTGAGTACCAGTCGACAACACGCGACGCGCCCAGTCTTGACAGCTCAACGTCGGCCCGATGGAAGCTATGTTTTGAACGGCTTTAGTGCTTGGGTTACCGGGGCCGCCTACGCCGACTACATCGTTTTAGGAGCGGTTCTGCCAGATGGGAATCAAGTCCTATGCTGTGTGCCGCGACTTTGCCCGGGTCTCACAACCTACCCTGGCCAACGATTGGTGGCATTAACCTCTAGCTGTACTGATAAGATCGAACTTCAGAATGTGATAGTCCAGCCCAGCGATATTCTCGCTGGGCCGGTGCGAAACGTCATGCAATCCGGTGGTGGAGGGGGAACAGGCGGTTTGCAGACATCCACTTTGGCAATTGGACTCGCCACAGCCGCAGCGAATTTCCTAAAGGCCGAATCTCTCCAACGCCGCGACATCGTGACTGCAGCCAAGTCGATTGAATCCGAAACGCTCGCTTTGCGCGATACGCTGCTCAAACTTGCGAAAGGGAAATCGGCGAGTCTATCGGCCAGCGACTTGAGAGGCAAAGCGAATTCGCTAGCACTCCGCGCGACACAAGCCGCGTTGACGATCGCCAAAGGAGCTGGTTTTGCTGCAGAGCACGCAGTAGGTCGTTGGGCGAAGGAGGCTTTGTTCTTCCTCGTGTGGAGTTGCCCCCAGCCGGTCATCGAGGCAAATCTCAATGAGCTGACGCACGGCGATGCTGAGAATTGCTCGCTCTAACCATTCGGTTTTTCTTAAACCGTAGGGTGCGCGAAAAGGCTAGTGGGTCGCATCTGCCGGATGCGACCATGAAGTACCTTTAGTCTAAAAACGCGCGAATTCGCTGCCGAAAATTCTTCGCAGCGTTGGCCTGTGGACCGCAAAAACCAAACTAGCACGGTCTTCTAAACTGACGCATCGGGTTTCGATTGTAGCGGTCGTGCGACTTCTTTCGACGCCGATGTTGGATAACGGCTTCGGCAAGCCGAAATACACCCCGCTTTGGGCGTCTTTCGTGCTAATTGAGGACTACGTTTTTTAGGCCCAGATTTTGTCGTGACCGATGGCATCAGAATTCGTCGACTATGCAAACATTAACTTCCAACCCAACACTTCGCGAGTTCATTCCCATCTGTGCATTGACTCTTGGCTGTAGCGAAGGGCTCCACGTCGATGTGTTTCTTAAAGTGGATGCACACTCGAAGCCCAAACTGTTCTGCTCGCGCAACCTCAACGTCGAACCTGGGCAATTGCAAGAACTGGTTGAAGCAGGCATCACAAAACTCTACATCGAAAGCGACAGCTACCAATCCTACCAATCCTATTTGCGCTCCAATTGGAAATCGCTACTGAATGCAGAACGAGCCTCGGAATCGAACCGAATTGCGGTAATGACCGAAGTAGTACGGGCTGTGCTCAGTGAGCAGTTCGGTAGTACGGACACTGCATTGATCGTTGACACCTGCAATGCACTCGGCAGTTCAATCATCAGCATCCTGCAACAACTCCCCATGTTGGTGACTGGTCTGTACGATGTTATGTACCACGATTACGCAACATTCACGCACAGTTCGAATGTTGCCAGTTACATTGCCATTTTGGCTCGGGAACTAGGATTTGCGGGCGATGAACTCCAACAAATCGTAGTGGGTGCATTGGTGCATGATATGGGCAAATTGGAGATCCCTGACCGCATCCTGGCCAAACCAGGGCGTCTGGACGAGTTCGAGTTTCGCCAAGTGCAATTACATCCCGGCCTGGGCCTGCGGCGCCTGGTGAACGAACAGACTCAATTGACGTACGGTCAGTTAATGATCGTCTATCAGCATCACGAGAAATTGAACGCTAGTGGCTATCCCGTGGGACTTCCCAGTGAAGAAATTCACCCCTGGGCGAAAATCTGCGCGGTGGTCGATATCTTCGAAGCGCTCACATCGCAGCGCCCTTACCGAAAACCTATGTCGCACGCGACCGCGCTGGCGATGCTTGATAACATGGCGAGAACAGAACTTGACGAGGAGATCGTAAAATGCTGGCAGACGCTAGTATTGGCGAAAAAGTGAATTCGGACGATCAGTTCGCTCCGCTCGAAGTGGTTTTGCCGGATGAGCTGCAGAAGTTCTATTCCGAGCGTGGCTACCTGCCGACGATGCAGCACGAAGATCGCGGTCATGCGCGCTTGAATGTCCGAGCGCTAGGCAATATTCGCTTTTTTCATTCCCCTTTGCTGCTGCAATTTGACTTGATCGCCAAGGATCATCGTCAGGGAACGGTGCTGATTAAGGATCTTTCGAAAACCGGTATTGCGATTCTCTATCACCGCCAGATCTTCCCAGGAGAAAGCTTTGAAATCTTGCTCAATGGCCGCACCATCGAAGCGAAAGCCGTGCGCTGTCATCGAATCGGCCCCAAGTGCTACGAAACGGGTGGAATCATCCACCGTATCTGCTCCGACGCTGCGGATGAATTGACGGAAGCTGCCAGCTGGACAACCCCTCAAGCTTAGTTCGACGGAACTAAATGCTTCGCCCAGTCTGAATCTTCGCTTACGGTACGCACCTAGAATTGATCGGCGATAACCTTACAATCCGACGCTCTGCCGCGTTTTATTGTCCGGGTATTTTCAACCGATAGTCGTGCTATGCCTTTAGTTACCGTGACCGATCTGACCATTCGCTTTCGTGGACCAGCTCTTTTGGATGGCGTTAATTGCTTGATCGACAGTGGTCAGCGCATCGGTTTGCTGGGCCGCAACGGAACCGGCAAAACGACTTTCATGCGAATTTTGGCTGGCACAGTCACGCCAGACCACGGTTCAGTTGTATTTTCCCCCGGTGCCCGAGTCGCGTTGCTGCAACAGGACGTGCCCCAAAACACCGAGGGCACGATCACGGAAATGGTTCTCCAGGGTATCGAGGCGAAGGCTAATGCGCACAGTGACGATGAAGCTGTCTGGCAGCGGCAGCACGCAGCCGATCAAATTCTCAGCCGCATGGAACTCGATGGCGACGCGCGATTTGAGACGCTGTCTTCGGGCATGAAACGCCGAGTGCTGCTGGCGCGCGCACTCGTCGGCTCGCCGGACCTGCTGCTGCTCGACGAACCGACAAACCATTTGGACATCGCAGCCATCGAGTGGCTGGAAAATTTCCTATTGCGTTGGCCGACTGCATTCATGTTCATCACGCACGATCGCATGTTCCTGCGCAAGCTGGCAACCCGCATTCTTGAAATTGAAGGTGGTACGATCTTCGATTGGTCATGTGACTACGACACGTTTCTCAGACGCAAAGAAGATGCGCTCGCAGCCGCTGAGAAACAAAATGCACTTTTCGATAAACGCTTGGCTCAAGAAGAAGTCTGGATTCGTCAAGGCGTGAAAGCCCGGCGAACTCGCAATGAAGGTCGCGTACGAGCGCTCAAAGAATTGCGATTGCAACGTTCCGAACGCCGCGAAAAGGTCGGATCCGTAAACCTCAAAATCCAAGAAGGAGCCCGCAGCGGTAACTTGGTTGTGGACGCCAAGAACCTGTCCGTGGCCTTCGGCGACAACCAGATCCTCGATGACTTTTCGACCACCATCATGCGCGGTGACAAAGTTGGAATCATCGGTCGCAACGGTGCTGGCAAGACTACGCTGCTGCGCACTTTACTCGGTGAACAATCGCCCGATACCGGTTCGGTGCGATTAGGAACCAATCTGCAAATCGCTTACTTCGATCAACTTCGCGGACAACTGAACGCTGAAAAGACCATCGAAGACGAAGTGGGCGACGGTTACAAGACAGTGGAGATTTATGGCAAGCCGACGCACATCATCGGCTATTTACAAGATTTTCTGTTCACGCCCGAACGGGCGCGTACACCCATCAAACAGCTTAGCGGTGGTGAGCGCAATCGCGTGTTGCTGGCCAAACTATTTGCCAAACCGGCCAACGTCATCGTCCTCGATGAACCCACCAACGACTTGGACGCCGAAACGCTCGAGATGCTGGAAGAGCGTTTGATTCAATATCAGGGAACCATGCTGGTCGTCAGTCACGATCGCGAGTTCCTCAACAATGTCGTCACCAGCTGCATCGTGTTCGAACCCGATGGAGTCCGCGAATACGTCGGTGGTTACGATGATTGGCTGCGTCAATCGGTTTCTAAAACAACCGCCGCCGGCAGCGATTATAAATCGAAGACTGCCGGTCAAATGTTTGAAGCGGCCATTCCGGCAGCCAGTAAAGCGAGCACATTGAAAGCCAAATTAAACTTTAAAGAAATCCAAGAACTCAAGAACTTGCCCAAACTGATTGAGAAAATGGAATCCGCCATTGCTGCCAAACACGAACTGATGGCTGAACCCGATTTCTACAAGAAGCCTAAAAACGAACTCGTGCGAGAACAATCGCTACTGTCCGACCTTGAGACTCAACTCGCCGAAGCCTTCGAACGCTGGGGCGAGCTCGAGGCTCGCAAGTAGTGGCGTAAGCTTCCAGCTTGCGATTGACGCCGTCTCACCGCGCAGGCATCTGCCCGCAATTCACAGACAGCGCGGCCCGACGGGCACGCGTTTAAACAAAAACGAGACCTCGCTGAACAGGACTCACACGCTGGAATTGGCCGAGCAGTGTCCTATTTCGCATCTCCACCAAGTCCCACTAGTTTTAGAAGCTTCAATGCATTCGTGGTCGGTGTTGGCCCTGAGCGCATCTTGAAATCAAATCGCATCTGCTCAAGCCCATCGAGCGTCTCAAAATATTCTCGGAAGTGAACCACTTGGCTGACCGCCAGGATCTCCGGTTGCGTAGCCAGGTCGAGATCGTGGGTCGAAATAAACCCCGCAGCGCCAAAACCGAGCAGTTTTTCGAGCACGGTCACAACAGCGATCTGCCGCTCGCGACTGTTCGTGCCTTGCAGAATCTCGTCGAGCAGAAAGAGCACCTTGACATGCGTCGCTTGCGCGTGCTGCGAAGTGTCGACGACTTGCTTCAGTCGTTTCAATTCCGCCATGAAGTATGAAACCCCATCCTTCAAACTGTCGCGAACTCGGATGCTGGTCGCCAGGCTGTAAAGGTGGGTTTCCATCCGGGTCGCACACACGGGGCTGCCGGTGCGGACCAGCAGTTGATTCAAGCCAACCGCGCGCATGAAAGTGCTTTTGCCCGCCATGTTCGAACCGGTGACAAGCACTAGCGGTCGATCCGCGGTAATCGAAATATCATTCGGCACGCGCGCGGAATCAGGCAACAGTGGATGCCCGAGTTGCTCCGCCACAAGCGGCGAGCCATTAGCCACGGCGGGACCCGCGAATGCCCAATCGGGATACTCGTCCGAAAGCGTCGCCCCGCTCACGATTGCTTCGCAACGACCGAGCGCATCGAACCAATCACCGACCGCTGAACCGAATTGCATTTGCCAACGCTCGAGTACTTCGAGCACTCGATAGTCCCACATCAGTGCAAGCTGCAGCCCGAGGTAAACGATGTACAGCATCGGGTCGCGCTGCAGGTTTGCTAACCGCACCACCCACAGCAACTTTTGAAATCCCACCACCGCGCTGCTCGGGCCCTCAGTCGAGACTTGTCGGATGCCATCGAGCAGACCATCATCGGCGGGCAAATGTTCGAATGCTTGGAAGACTCCCGAGAACTGATGCACCGCGCGATGCTGACCGGTGACGCGCAGGAAGATATCATGAATCCAGCTCCCCCAGAAAATCGTCACCAACAAGTTCACCAAAAAACCGGCACCTAAAAGCATCGCGCCGCTATTGGCAATCGATTTCGATTCGTTCCATACTCCCAGCACCAAGGTGCAGACGCCGCCAATCACCAGCGCCGGGCCGATCCAGCTGAGAGAGTGTGCAACGCGGTGCCTCGGCAACCAGCGAGGTTCCTCAGCCCACTTGGGTAACCCGTACACGTCTTCGGTTCCATCGCTGCTGGCAGTAACCGTTTTAATGATCGACAGTCGTAGCGCTCGCTTGTCGCGCAGCGCCAAAACCGCTTTCTGTCGTTCGGTCACTGCGTTCCAATCCGGCACTTGCGTCAGCCAACTGTGCAATGTCCGCCGCCCTGGCAACGTGCCCGCCAAATTCAACAGTTGCAGCAAACTTGCATGACCGCCCACGTCCAGATCATCGGTGAATGCCAAATCACTGAACTCGGGCAACAACCGCTGCGGCGCCAGCGATTCCCAATCGCGGTTCAGTCGAGCCAATAGTCGCTGAAAAAGATTTTGATGCGACACGAGTTCATCCAGCTTCAAACGCAAGTGTTCGTGCCACACGATTGCGACCATAAATCCGGCAGCCGCCAACCACCCCGCAAGCAGCAATGACCCCCGGTTTTCAACTCCGGCGTACCCCAGCAACAATCCAGTCGCAGCTGCAAAAAACAGTCCAGTCCGCACCCAAACCATCCGCCGACTGCGAGTTTGCATCTCAGCCAACTTGGCAGCAATCAGTTCCAATTGCGTTTCGTAGTGCGAACGAGCTGACGTGGGCTGCGGGGCTGGAATACTAATGACGAACTCCTACAGGACCTGATGAGAGTGACGGCCAGAAAAAGCAGAAAACGATTCTAACATAATAAGGTCTTACCCCAACGTGACCACTAATGATTCGCTTCTCAGAGTGATGTTGCGACATCGAATGCGATCCATGGATGGTGCGTCACCTACTCGTCGCGTTGGGAGCGTGATCTACCGAAGCTGGTTCGTCGGCATTATCCTGCCCAAACGCGAAAGTTGCGAACGTGATTACTGCGACAAGCAAAGCCAAACCGCTAGACGCGATAAATGAACGGGCTCGTTGAAACATGTTTCCTCCTAAAAAATCCTAGCTGATGAATGCAGGGC